>CAWUJQ010000127.1:0-11310 GCA_963922445.1 uncultured bacterium | reverse complement strand
GTAAGCAATTTGTTCACGTACAAGGAAATCACAACCCATGAAACGCATTGCCATTCTGCTGCTGGCCCTGCTGCTCACGCTCCCGGCGGCGGTGCTGGCCCAGGCCGATGACATCGAACGGGGCCAGGATTTGCTGGCCGACGGGGAATTTGAAGACGCTATCGAAGCGTTCACCGATGCGCTAGAAGAAGATGCCCGCAACGTTGATGCACTGCTGGGCCGCTCTGAGGCGTATGCCAGCCTGGGCGAAGCCCGCCGCGCCCTGGCCGATGCCGAACGCGCCCTCATCCTGGAAGAGTCTTCTGAGGCGTATCTGGTACGGGCGCTGGCCCTGCTCGTAGATGGGGACTTCCAGGGCGCGCTGGATGACCTGTCCAGTGCGGCCCAGCTTGACCCGGAAAATGCCGAAGCGTTTGTCCTCCAGGCAGACATCTTCTCTGCGCTGGGTGAGGTGGAACAGGCGCTGGCCAACTACGAGGCCGCCATCGAAATTGAGCCAGAAAACGCTAACTACTACTACAATCGCGGGCTGATTTACTACAACTCCGGTGAGTTGGACGCCGCCCTGGAAGACTACAACACGGCTATCGAAATCGACCCGGAAAACCCCGACTACTACTTCAGCCGTTCCTACGTGCATTTTGACCAGGGCGATCTGGAAGCCACGCTGCAAGATGACGCCCGTGTAATCGAACTGGCCCCGGACTTTGCCAGCGGCTACCTGAATCGCGGCTTCCACCTGTGGAGTGACGGTCAACTGGAAGACGCGGCGGTGGATTACTACCAGTGGATTGTGCTGTTAGAGGAAAATCACGAGGAACTGGACGCGGTCGAAAAAGCTGACACGCTCAACCTGGACATGGAAGAGGGCTGGGCTTACTTTGTGCCGTTTAGCGCGCCGGAAGCGTCGCTGCTGAACGTGGAAGTGTTTTCACCGGGCGGGCTGGTTGATCCGGTTGTGGTTTTGCTGGACGACGAAGGCACCCCGATCATGGTGGACGATGACGGCGGCTTTGGCCTGAGCGCACTCATTGAAGACTACGCGCTGCCCTACCAGGGGGATTACACGCTGGTGATTAGCCACGCGGGCGGTGGGTCATTCGGTGAAGTGACCGCAGAGATTGAAATCGGGCTGAACTTCGGCAACGCGTAAACTTGAGTTACAAGTGATGAGCAACGCGTCATGAGTGAAGGCCCTTTGTGTAAGGCTTTGACTCGGTATGCTTATCGCACTGGGGCGCAGGGAATGCGCCCCACCCTCTACAAATACCCGTTCACCGATTGAGCCAACTCGCCTAAGTCAATGCGTGAGGTCATATCCAGGCTCATGGGCGTGACGGACACGATCTGATCGGCAAACACGGCGTATACGTCGCTGTCCGGCTCAGCTTCCTCCGGGTTCAATTCCATAGCATAGCCCAACGTCTGCGGGCTGTAAGACGTGGTGCGGTCAGGCACGACAGGCCAATACACCCGCTTGCGTGACAGGCGCGTCATGCGCCAGGGCGTGTCGTTGGTCACGGTGTGGGGCAGGTCAATCTTGAGCACATCCAGGTCAAACGGCATCTCTTCAGAGAGCATCCACTGAGCGAAGCGCCGCGTGAAGTGCGCCCCACTGGTGAAATCTACCGCACGGCTGTAGGTGAGGTGCAGGTTGTGGTCGGTTTGTTGGCTGACGGCCATTGCAGGCACCCCAAAACTCGCCGCCTCCAGTGCAGCGCCCACCGTCCCACTGATGGTGACGCCGTTGCCTGTGTTTTCTCCGTAGTTGATGCCGCTAATCACAAGGTCAGGCTTGCGTGGGGCAATTTCCATGATGCCATGCTGGACGGCCTGGGCGGGTGTGCCATCAACCGAGAACGCAGGCAGGGGCTTGCCTTCCTGCGGAATAATGGCACCTGTACTGTCGTTGGGCAGGCTGCGCCCTGTGCCGCTTTGCTGGCGCATTGGCGCGACGATCAGCACTTCGGCCATATCCTGGAAGGCCTGGGCAACCGTCCACAGGCCAGGGGAGGCGATGCCGTCGTCGTTGGTGAATAGAATTAAGGGGCGCTTGCTGCTCATAGATGCTGCCTTTACACGCTTTATGATAGGTAAACTATAGCCCACTTTTGCGGCTGGGAACAACTTCTATCGGGAATGCTAACATCGCGTTGGGTGATCGTTGTTTAGGGCACCTTATCGAAGATGCTTGCAGGCGCATAGACGATTCCGACCATGCCTGGGCCAGTATGCGCGCCGATCAGCGGCGTGATGGACGTTTGTGCGACAAAGTGCGCGTCGAAGCGTGCGTCAAGCTGCTCTTGGGCAAATTCGGCCATCTTCGGGTTGTCGGCGTGTTCTACCTGCAACCGCAGCGAGGCACCCTCACCGTGTTCAGCGGCGATGGCATTCACCTGGTGCAGAACCGCTTTTTTCATGGTACGAACCCGCGCAAGCGGTTCGACTTTGCCAACGGACGTTTTCACGTTCATCACGGGCTTGATGTTCATCATGCTGGCGGCAAAGCCCTGCAAGTGGTTCACACGCCCGCCGTGGACAAGGTAGCGAATTTGCTCTGGGCTGAAGATGACGGTTGTGGCCTGGCCGATGTCATGCACTACATCCAGGATGTCCTCGCGCTTCCAGCCTGCCTTGGCGCACCGGGCTGCTGCCTCCACCATCCAACCCAGTACGCCGCTTGTGTTCCGGCTGTCTACAACAGTAATGTCGGCCCCTGTTTCTTCGATGACACGAATCGCCCCTAAGCGGGCAGCGTTGTACGTCCCGCTGATGTCGGCTGACATGTGAATCGAGATGATGTCTGGGTCTTGCGCGGCGGCCTCGCGATAGACGTTGTAGAAGTCGGCTGGGGACGGCTGTGACGTGCTGGGGAAAGCGTCTGTTTCGCGCAGCAGCTTATAAAATTCATCAGGCTGTATATCGACGCCGCCCCGATAGTCTTTGCCATCCAGTGAAATAACGAGCGGGACGATTTGTACGTCCAGCCCTTCCAGGCATTCGGGGGCGATGTCCATGCCGTTGTCGGTAATGATTTTCATAGTGTGATAACACCTCAACAATAATTTTCTGGATTTTAGCACGGGTTGGGCATCAAAGCAGATTTTGGGCCGGCAACGCAGGGGGATTAAGTCTAACGAGTGCTTTGACGATGGGCGGTGGCATTGGACGCAGTTGTATTGTTTTGTTTTGGGCTGTGTGCGTTTAACGGGTGTGAATGGGGTGTTCTGCCGTCCTACCGTTCACTTAAACGGTTAACAACGGTGTTTTATAGCAAGTTGATAGGCCCTAACGGGTCAAAATAAACCGAATTTAAACCTATTTTGTGCCAAAAAACACTGTCCCAAACCGCGCCCCGTACTATAATAATTTCACGAAAAGTTAATACAGGACTTATCTCACTCATGGATGCAACGGCCTTGCTCAAGCAGGGTGTGAGGGCCATCCAGCAGAAAAATGTGCCCGATGGCCGCACACTGATTAAACAATCCATTAAGGAAGACCCCTACAACGATGTTGCGTGGGTGTGGCTGGCCCGCACCGAGCCTGACCCGCGCCGCCGCCAACAGTGTTTGCAACGCGCCTTGAAGATCAACCCCGCCAATGTGCAGGCCCACAAAATGCTCGCGCAAATCCGGGTGGCGACCCAAGAAATGCCTGTCATCAAAGGGGACACCGGTGCGCTTTTTGATGTGAAGAAGGTCGCCCCTACCCCAATCGATACGCAAGAACTGCTGGCCGTCAATACGCTGCCCCCACCCCCTAGCAACACGCGCAGAATTGCCCCGCTGCTGCGCGAGGCACAACAGCTTGTCAAAGATAAGAACTACGAGGGCGCAATTGAGAAGTGGGTGGAGGTGCTGGCGCTGGAAGTCGATCATGAGGAGGCGCTGCAAGAGGCCACCGCCATGCTGGACAAGATGGGCTTTCGGGAAGATGCCAGAGAGCTGTTGCAGCGCGCCGTGGAAGCGGACTCCCGCAAGCCGTTTGTATACACGCAGGCGATTGACTACGCCATGAAAGATCAGGACTTCCGCGTTGTAGACGACCTGCGTGAGCGGTTGGTGCGCCTGCCTGAGGCTGATGACGAGGCCATTGCCAAAATCGTGCTGGCGTACCGCTATGAGATGCGGACAGAATTGGCCTACGAAACTGCCCAAAACGCGCTTAAGGAACGGCCCAAAAGCCAGCCCCTGCTCATTGTTATGGGGGATTTGCTCCGGCGCGATGACAAAATCCTGGAAGCGATGTCTTATTACAACCGGGCGGGGCAGCTTGGCAAAAACAAAGAAGCTGAAGCACGGCTGGCCAAGTTCCCGCCCATCCTTTCGGATAGAGAGCGCAGCAGCGTTTGGATGGCGTGGCGCGAGGTCGCCGGGATTGTGATTTTCATCCTGTTTTTGGCATGGCAGGACGCCCGCCTGAACTTCATGGAGATGGGGGCCATGCGCTGGTTAGGTGTCGTACTCAGCCTGATTGGTGGCTACCTGCTGATTACGGCAACGTCGTCGCCGCAGCAAAAGCCGCTGGCCGGGGCACTGGGCGGGCATATTCCACCGCTGAAAAATGATGCGGTTTTGGTGCAGCGGCCCGGTGTTGCGGCCCTGCAAGAAGCCACGCGCATTCCGTTGTTGGGCGCTCCCGTGCGCTTGCTGTTTGGCGTGATTGGGCTTGGCCTGCTGGGAGCCGCTGTTTGGCTCACCTTTGGCAGTACGATTCAACTGTTGCTCGATTTGCTCGGCGTGAGCGTTTAAGGCGGCCAAATGTTTACTCTACTTTTTATTTTCCTTTACATCCTACTGTCGCTGGTGCTTTCCACGCTGGTGATGCCGTTGCCCATCAACGATGACGGGGCCATGCGCTATGGGGCGATGCCGTGGGCCACAATTATCCTGCTGATTGTTAACGTGGCGGTGTTTACCCTGTGGCAGGCACCGGACATCCTGCGTTATATCCAGGCGACTACGACGGCAGCGGAAAACGCTGCATTGGTAGACGTTGAAGCCAAATTTGACTTTTACAGCTCTGCTGCGGCCACCGTGCGTGATGCAACCGGCATTGGGGCCTGGGTGACGTTTACCGGGATGTTCATGCACGGGTCTTTTTCGCATTTGGTGGGCAATATGATCTTCTTGTGGGCGTTTGGCCGCCGTGTTGAGGATGCCTGTGGGACTTGGCGCTTTTTGTTGTTTTATGTGTTTGCGGGGATGGTTTCCAAAGTGGCGTACTATACGCTTGTGGACAGCGATGTGGGGTCGGTGGGGGCCAGTGGTGCTATTTCTGGCTTGATGGGCGCTTACATGATTTTGTTCCCAGGGCAGCGCATTCGCTGTTTGTGGGTGGGCTTGGCCCCGTTCCGCTGGATTTTTGTGGCGATTACCCGCGTCTTCGGGAGTGATCGCTTTACCAATGGCTTCTTCATCTCGCTGCCAGCGATTTTAGTATTGATTGCCTACCTGGGTACGGACCTTTTCGCCACGGTGGAAACGGCCCGCACCCGTGAAATGGTCGGCACGACGAACTACATTGCGCACGCATTTGGCTTCTTTGCGGCCATTTCCATTTTCCTGTACGTGCGCAAGGATTTACTGGCGCGGTATTTGGCAGGGCGTCGTTTATAGGTTGCTCTAGTCCAACAGGCGGTTGAGGGCGGCATACTGCAACAAGATTACTGTTTTGCCGTCCGCAATTTCACCGCGCTGGATCATTTGCAGTGCCTCATTAAACGGCACTTCCAGCACGCCGATGTCTTCCCCGTCGGATGCCAAGCCGCCGCCCTCGTCAATGCGCTGGGCGGCGCTGTATTCTGCTACAAAGAAGTAGAGCTTTTCGGTAACTGACCCCGGACTCATGAACAGTTCCATCACTTTTTGCGGTTGGCTGATGCGATAACCCGTCTCTTCCTCGGTTTCGCTGCGGATGGCTTCTGCCGGGTCACGTTCATCCAGCAGTCCGGCGCAGGTTTCAACCAGCATCCCGTGATGGTTGTTCACATAGGCGGGGTAGCGGAACTGCCGCGTGAGGATGACCGTGCGCCGCTCCCGGTTATACAGCAGAATGGTAGCACCGTTGCCCCGGTTGTAGGTTTCACGGGTGAGGGTTTGCCAGGTTCCGTCGCGGCGCTGGTAGTCAAGCACTGTCTTTTTGAGGATGGCCCAGTTGTCTGATAGTAACTCTTCGCTTTGAATGCGGATGCGCCCCTCAGTTGGCGTTGTCATGGGTTGCCTCCGGCACGTCGTTGATGTCGTTATACACGGTCAATCCAAGTTCGGTTGCCACGCGCACCATTTCATCTGCGCCAGTCGATGGCCCACCGATGCGCAGGCAGGCGTCACACTTGCTTAGCAGCCGCACCGCTGATGGATGGAAGATTTCATCGAAGGCGGAATCATCTGCGCCGTTGGCTTTAGCCGTTTCAATGAGCGGCAGCGCCAGCCACTCGCCCAACATAGGCAGGTGACCGTCCCGGTATAGGGCGAGGGCGGTGTCGTTCATGGCTTTTAAGTTCGCTGCAATTTTGTCGGGGTCGCCGTTGGTACCGGCGCGGTACGGCCCAGCAACAAGAATCATGAGGGGGGCAGGGGTGTGGGGCATGGGTGATGGACTCTTTTCTATAATCCGCACAATCCGCAGCATCGGGCGAATCTGGTATGATTGGCCTTTAAGACACAGCGTTCTACCAGCGATATACACCGCTGTGGAGCGATTTCATTACTAACAAGGGAGTTCATACCACATGATGTTAGAAGACCTGCGCCAGCAAGTGTACGAAGCCAACGCCGCCCTGCCTAAATACAACCTTGTGACGTGGACGAGCGGCAACGTGAGCGGGCGTGACCCGGAGACGGGCCTGATTGTGATTAAGCCCAGCGGCGTGATGTTTGAAGACCTGACGCCAGAGAACATGGTGGTGGTAGACAGCGAGTGCAACGTGGTGGAGGGTGACCTGGGCGCATCGTCAGACACGGCCTCACACGTGTGGGTGTACAACCACCGGCCAGATATCATGGGGATGGTTCACACGCACAGCAACTATGCCACCGCCTTTGCTGCGGTTAACAAATCCATCCCGGTGTACTTGACCGCCATTGCCGACGAGTTCGGCATGATCATCCCGTGTGCGCCGTATGCACGCATCGGCGGCCAGCAGATTGGCAAGGCGATTCTGGATCACATTGGTGACTGCCCCGCCGTGTTAATGCGCCAGCACGGGGTGTTCACGGTTGGGTCTACCGTGAAGAAGGCGCTCAAGGCGGCAGTGATGGTGGAAGACGTGGCCCGCACAGTGTGGTTGGCAATGCAAATCGGTGAGGTGGAAGAACTGCCCGCAGAAGAGGTGCAGGCCAACTTCGAGCGCTATCAGACGCGCTACGGCACGGCTGACGCCAGCATCAACGAGTAACAGATGCTCAAGCACCCATTTGCGATTTCAATCATGGCGCAGGATCGCGTAGGGATCATTCATGAGGTGGCGACTGCGATCAGCGCGCTTGGCGGCAACATTGATAACATCAGCCAGAGCGTGTTAAGCGGCTACTTTGCGATGATCCTTATCACGTCGTTTCCTGAAACGGTTACCGAAAATGCTATCGACACGGCCCTGCGCGCTGCCGGGGATAAGCTTGGTTTGCAGCCCGTTATCGGTATAAAACCCATGACGGGGTCCCCGGCAGCGGAAACCGCTGCCCCCACCGATGTTTACGTCCTCAGCGCAAGCGGCCCCGACCGCATCGGGTTTGTGGCCACGATGACCGGATTTTGCGCACAGAACAACATCAACATTGTGGATTTAGACACACGCACAGCAGGCGACAATTACATCATGCTGCTGATGGTGCAGCTCACGGGCATTAGCCCACGGGCTGCCCACGATAAACTGGTGACGTTTGGCCAGCAAAACGGGCTGCGGGTTACCTTGCAACACTATGACGTTTTTCAGGCGACGCAGGAAGTCAAGATGCCATGATTCACTCAGAACAGATACTCGATACGGTGTCCATGATCCAGGATGAAAACCTGGATGTGCGCACCATCACGATGGGCATAGACCTGTTGGACTGCCGCAGCGACGACGTGAACCGGACGTGTGAAAAAGTGCGGGCAAAGATCATTCGTTGTGCCGGCGCGCTGGTGGCCACATGTGAGGATGTTAGCCAGAAGTACGGCATTCCGGTGGTGAACAAGCGCATCTCTGTCACGCCGATTGCGCATGTGGGCGCAGGCTTTGACGAAAGCGGCTTTGTGCGGCTGGCGCATACCCTGGACGATGCCGCGAAAACCGTGGGCGTAGACTTTTTGGGCGGATTCTCCGCGAAGGTGGAAGGCGGCATGAGTTCCGCCGATGAGGCGCTAATCCGCTCGATTCCGCAGGCGTTAAGCGAGACGGAACGTGTGTGCGGGTCGGTGAATGTGGGCACCACCCGCGAAGGCATCAACATGGACGCGGTTGCGCTGGTGAGTGAGATGATTCACGGGTTGGCCCATAACAGTGCCGATAACGGCGGCTTTGCAGCGGCTAAGCTGGTTGTATTTACTAATCAGCCGCCTAACAACCCGTTTATGGCCGGGGCGATACACGGCATCGGTCAGCACGAAGTTGTGATTAACGTGGGCGTGAGTGGCCCTGGTGTTGTGGCCCGTGCGTTGCAACGGCGTATAGCAGCGGTCAACGGCAAGCCAGTACAACTCCATGACCTGGCGGACGAGATCAAGCGAGCGGCCTTCCGCGTGACGCGCTGCGGCGAACTGATCGGGCGGCGCGTAGCCGACCTGTTAGACGTGCCGTTTGGCGTGGTGGATTTATCCCTGGCACCGACGCCGCGGGTGGGCGACAGCGTGGGCGAGATCATCCAACTGCTGGGGGTGGACGCCATCGGCGCACCGGGCACAACTGCGATTGTCGCCATGCTCAACGATGCGGTGAAGAAGGGCGGCGCGTTTGCCAGCCAGAGCGTGGGCGGGTTGAGTGGGGCGTTCATCCCGGTGTGTGAGGACAAAGCGCTGGCCGACGCCGTCGCCGATGGCAGTTTGGTAATCGAAAAGCTGGAAGCCGTGACGAGTGTGTGTTCCGTCGGCCTGGATATGGTGGCGGTGCCCGGTTCCGTCGATAAAGCAACGCTGGCGGCGCTGATTGCGGATGAGATGGTGATCGGGATGATAAACAACAAGACAACGGCCACACGCATTATTCCGGTGCCAGGGAAAGAAGCGGGTGATTTTGTGTCGTTTGGCGGCCTGTTCGGTGAAAGCATGATTCTGCCTGTGGGCAATGTCGGCCAGTCTGGGCGGTTTGTGGGCTTTGGCGGCAAAATCCCCGCGCCGATTCACAGCCTGCGCAATTAACTCGCAGCCAAGATGACGAACAAAACGGAGATGCACGGGTGGTATTGGCTGGCGGTCGTCATTTTGCTGGCGACAGCAGCATTTGGCGCACGTGGCCTGGACGCCGACGCGCTGTGGGATGATGAAATCCACACTTACAAGGACGCTGGAGCCGTGCAGTACGGTGATAAAACGCCCGCTGAGGTGTGGCAGACCATCGCAGTTCGCGCACAAGATCAGGCACCGGGTTACTCCGTGGGGCTGAGTGTGTGGACGCGGGCTGTTGGGTGGAGCGAATTTTCCGCACGGGTGCCGTCGCTGTTGTTTGGGCTGATGGCGGTTGCCCTGGTTTACCGGCTCGGTGCCATCATGATTTCGCCCAGGGTGGGGGCATTGGCGGCGGCTGTGCTAGGGAGTTCAGCGTTTTTTATCCATTACACGCACGAAGTGCGGGCCTTTGCTGTGGGGATGGCCTTCGCCGCCCTGGTTTTGCTGTGCTACTGGCGGCTCATCGGCCAGCGGGATGGCCGTGTTTGGCCCAGTGCGATTGGGTTGGTGGTTGGTGCGTTGGGTGTGCTGCATAGTCATTACTTTATCGCGCTGATTTTGCCGTTGTTGGCCGTTTATCATCTCGGTTTTGCGCCGAAAGACCGCCGCTGGTGGCTGCCCGTGGGATTGGGTGTGCCTGTGATCGTGCTGTTTGCGCCCCAATTGCCCATTTTCCTCACGGGCGTGGACGATAACAGCAACCGTGAAGCACTGCACCGCATGGCGCTGTCGCCGCAGGCAACCGTCCTCGAACTGCTGACCATCTTCGGCAATGGCTATGCGGTGCTGGCCCTCATCATGTGTGGGGGAGCATTGCTCACGCTACGCCAGGCCGAAAACCGCTCAGCCAAGGTGTTTGTCTTGTTTATGGGCATCGGCTTGGGGCTGGTGGTGGTGGGCGTGAACGGCGTCGCCCGGTTGCTAGACCCAGGCCGTCAGCGCTACTTTGCAGGCGCATGGCCCGCCTTGGCATTGAGCGCCGCCCTGGTTTTTGATTGGCTGTGGTCAATGCGGCGGGGGGTGGGTGCGGTGGCTTTAGCCTCGTGGGTAGCTGTGGGCGTGTGGGCCATGCGCCCGGAGGGGCTTTCTAACCGCTTTGATGGCGCAGAGGTGGCCGAGTGGCGCGCCTTTCACGACATTGTTGAACGCTACATCTCTGAAGATGATGTGATTGCACTACACTCACCGGGCTTGCCCTGGCTGGCGATTCCGTATTTTCGGCACTACACAGCGTTGTTCCCGGCCCGTGCGGAGTTGATTGAATCGCTGGAGACGGAAGCCGTTATGCAGGACTATGTGGCCAACACAGAGCGCGTGTGGCTGACGATCTATGAGCGCTACCCGTCGGAGCCGCTGCTGATGACGTTCGATGGGGTGCTTGAGGACGATTTCGTCCCCTGCTACACCTGGAATGCCCCTGAGTTCGACATCCAACTGTTGGCACGCAGCCCGGTATTTTGCCCTGGGCAGCCGCTGGCGCAGTTCACGGATGGCCCCGCGCTTACTGGCTTCACCGTTGACGACAGGTGTGCGGATGCCACCACTGCTTACCTAGGCTGGCAAGTGCCAGAAGGCTTCTCCGCAGCGGCTTACTCGTTTGGCCTGTACGTGTTGGATGCTGAACGGCAGGTCGTTGCGCAGGCTGATGCCGGACTGCCCAGCCCAATCTATGGCTATCAGCGGCAGCCGCTTACGCTGACGGACATTAACGCGGGAACATACACGGTGGGTGTGGGGGTATATGCTTGGCAAACGGGCGAACGGCTGCTCCTGACGGACGGCAATCCGTTGGCGGAGGTGGGTACGCTGGCTGTTGATGATGCGGGGTGTGCGGCGTTCAGTCCGTGAGGCAGGTGTTGACAACTAGCGTGAGCCATAGGACACCCGTCAGGCGGAATGCATGGCAGCAGCGTTACAATCGGGTGACCTATCACACAGAGG
>CAWUJQ010000126.1:0-11326 GCA_963922445.1 uncultured bacterium | reverse complement strand
CACAACTTCATCATGAATGAAACCTACTGGACGAACTGGCCCACTGTAGACAACGAAGTGGACGGTGAGTACATGAATGAAGCATCGCAGCTCCTGGGCTTCTACATTGTTGTCGTGAACCTGGAAAAGGCCGAGTAAGTCGATCCTTTCAAGGTTAGCATCGTGGCGGGGCTTTGGCTCCGCCACACTCATCCCAATACCTGACGCGAATGAGGGTCAAATTGCATGTACCTTCGCTATCTTTTTCAGCGCGTGGTTTTTCTATTTTTTGTGGTTATTACCGCTGCCTCTCTCAACTTCGTCCTGCCGAGGCTGACAGGCCAGAATCCTATTCGTGAACGTTTAGCAGAGCAGATGCTCAGTGGATCAGCGATAAGCGCTGGTGTTGAGGAGCTTGTTGCCACGTATGACGCGAAATTTGGCCTGGACAAGCCTATCTGGCGGCAGTATTTGACTTATATGGGTGATCTGCTGCGGTTCGATCTAGGTTACTCCATTCCAAACTACCCGCGTCGTGTCTCGGACATCATCGGGGAAGCTATCCCGTGGACGATCGGGCTTATCGGGGTCAGTACGTTGTTGTCTTTCACACTGGGTACGATACTTGGGGCATTGTCCGCCTGGCGCTGGACGCCACAATGGGTGCGCTTTTTGTCTTATCCATTTATCGCACTGTCTGGAATCCCATTTTATCTTCTCGGCCTTATCCTACTGTTTATCTTTGCGTTCCAGCTACGCTGGTTGCCGGGCAACGGCGGTTACGGGATTGGAAGCGTACCGAACCTGAGCATAGAGTTTGCACTGGAAGTGTTGCGACACTCCATCTTACCTGCCCTCTCGATTGTGTTATCGAGCATAGGTTTTTGGGCGATTGCGATGCGCGGGATGATGGTCACGGTAGAGGGTGAGGACTACATGATCCTCGCAGAGGCGAAGGGACTCAAGAAGAGCGTGATCTTTGGCCAGTACGCAGTACGCAACTCGCTGCTGCCCCAGGTGACCAACCTCGCACTTTCTCTTGGCTTCGTGATGTCGGGCAGTGTCCTCGTCGAGGTTGTATTCGGCTATCCTGGGGTCGGCTTCCTCCTTTTTCGTGCGATTCAAGGCGTCGATTACCCGTTGGTGCAGGGAATTATTCTTGTATTGATCCTGACACTGGCACTTTCACTGCTACTTGTTGATCTGATTCTTCCGCTCATTGATCCTCGCATCCAATTGAACAGACAAAGGATGAACTGAGTCGCATGGAACAAAACATGTCGGATGCTTTGGCGACGTCGCATCCAAAAACAACGGGGCCATCCCGCATTGTGCAACTGCTAGGAACATGGCACGGCATACAAGCTTATGTCAAACGTAACCCATCGCTTGGTGTTGGGCTGGCGATTCTGATCGGGTTAATTGCTGTTTCATACGGTGCACTGCTTTTTGTTGATCCGAGTGAGGTTGACCCACTCACGGCACGGCCCCTGCAACCGCCAACCCGCGATTACCCGCTCGGAACGGACAAACTCGGTCGTAATCTGGTTGCTGTCATGGCCTTGGGGACACCGATGACGATTCGAGCAGGATTTACCGGGGGGCTTGTGACAGTCGCGGTAGCAACGGTACTGGCCTTTATTGCTGCTTACTATCGCGGCCCAGTGGATCGCGTTGTTCAATGGATAGTGGACGTTGGTATGACGATTCCTAGCATCGTGATATTGATTCTTGTGGCACTAACTGTCGATACACTCACCCCCACTCAACTAGGGCTGGTTGTGGCCGCAGTATCTTGGTTCCGGCCTACGCGAATCATCCGGGCACAGGTTCTATCCCTGGTTGAGCGTCCATTTGTCGAGGTTGCACAGATGTCGGGAATGCGCGGTCCGGGCATCATTGTGCTGGAGTTGATCCCTAACTTACTCCCGTTTTTGATCGCGAGCCTCGTTAATGCCATCACAGCAATCATCCTGGTAACGATTGGCCTGTCTACCCTTGGATTGGGCGCGCTCAACTACCCAACCCTCGGCACCACGCTTTACAACACCATCCTCTACGCGGCTGTGTTGCAAGGCTACTGGTGGTGGTGGACGGCACCCATTGTCGTGGTCGTGCTACTGTTCATCAGCCTATTGTTGATCTCGCTGGGAATGGACGAGTTCGCTAACCCCCGACTACGGAGGACTGCATGACAGCACCCGTTTTGCGCGTCCAAGACCTATGCACGCTGTATCAGACCCCGGACGGGCCGGTAAGAGCGGTAGATCAGGTAAGTTTGGCGTTAGAACCAGGCCAGCGCTACGGTTTGATTGGTGAGTCTGGCTCTGGCAAGTCAACGCTTGCCTTATCTCTGCTAAGGCTGATCCGTCCCCCTGGCATCATTGCTAGCGGTGAAATCTGGCTCGGTGATAAAAACGTCCTAGCGCTTACAGAAGAGCAAATGCGGCAGACGCGGCTATCCGACATTTCCCTCGTTGCACAAGGGTCAATGAATTCACTCAACCCAGTGCTGAAGGTACAACGCCAGATTGTGGATGGCATCCGCAATCATGATAGCCGCCTGAGCCGAAACGCCGAGCAAGCGCGTGTTAACGAACTGCTTTTGCGGGTGGGCCTGCGACCAGAAGTCGCGAATATGTACCCACATGAGTTAAGTGGGGGTATGAAACAACGTGTGTGCATTGCTATTGCAATCAGTCTCCGCCCGAAGGTCATCATCGCAGATGAGCCAACCAGCGCCCTGGACGTCGTCGTGCAAATGCAGGTGATGGAAACGCTAAGGCTCGTTCAGGAGGAGGTTGGCGCTGCCATTTTCCTTATCGGACATGACATTGGTCTGATGGCTCAATTTGTGGATCGGGTGGGCATCATGTACGCGGGCAAACTAATTGAAGAAGGCCCTATCCGCGATGTGCTCCTACACCCTCACCATCCATACACGCAAATGCTTATTGAGAGCATACCGAGTCTCACTGAGCGTCGTGACCTTCAGGGCATTGCCGGGGTAATGCCGTCGCTTCTTGATTTGCCCTCCGGATGCGCCTTCCACCCGCGCTGTCCATTTGTGCAGGATAGCTGCAAATCACAAACGCAAGCGCTGCAATCCTACCAGCCGCATCGTCAAGCTGCTTGCCAGCGCGTCCAAGAAATTCGGCACATTGCATAGTGCTGTGCTATCAACATAAGGAGAATCCTTTATGCTCCCCAATGCCGAGGTCTTATTCATTAGTGCGCCTAACACCGGCTTGCCGAAACTCGCAGACCGCTACTTTCGTGAGAAGCTTGCCCGTGCTGAACGCGAATCCGACATTACATCCTATGCCGTTGACCTACCTGCTGACATTCTCCCGGCAGTAGGCCCAGTTAAGGGGCGGGACGAGCTGGGCAACAGCTTCATGCTTGCCGGGCAGCCGCTCGGCTCCACCCGTGTTCATCAAGCCGATCTGATTCTGACATTTACAAAGGCAGAAAAGCGTGCGGTTGTTGATCAATACCCGAATGTGCGGCATAAGGTTCACACCCTGGGTGAGCTGGGCACGAATTCCGGTGACATCGTGCTTACGGCAGCACCGTCAATTAAGGTTTTCGAGGCGTTACATCAGCAGATGTCTGTAACAATCGACGCTGGCTTCGAGCGCATTCTGGACGGTGCGACGGCCAACCGTCGCGATCTCATGAGCCGGATCGGCATGTCGACCACATTGCTGAGTTATGAATTTCCTGACCTGTTCCCTGACCCAACAGAGAAGATTTTGCAATGGTGCCAAACGATTGGCATTACCTGCATCGACTGGAGCCGGGATATTGGGCGGGACGTGATTTACAGCGACGCGGAGATGGACAGCTTTGTCGAGATGCTCTCAAAGTATGGTCTCCGGTGTGAACACATTCACGGCTTCGAGGACACCACCAACCACGCTGTGGCCGACGGTGAGGCTTTTGACCGCTATGTCGCCGTACAACGCAACCGCATCGAACTGTGCCACAGGCTGGGTGGGGATGCCGTTGTGATTCACATTCCTGGCATTTTCTGGTCGCACATGGGCATTACGCTTCCAGAAGCCCTCGAGCGGTCTACGCGGGCCGTTGACCAGCTACGTCCGCTGTGTGAGCAGTATGGAATTCGCTTAGCGGTGGAAAACTATCGGGAACAGTCCAGCGTGCAGCGTTTGGACTTCTACCTAGAGCGTTATCCAGAGTTGATGGGCTTTTGCCTAGACATCGGCCACGCCAACCTTGTGAACGGTGAAACTGAGGACATGCGCGCCTACGGCGAACCGCTGTGCGCCCTGCACCTCCATGACAACGACGGCACAGATGACCACCATCAACCGCCGTACTTTGGCACCGTGGACTGGCCCGGTTTGTTCCAGTGGATTGGCGACATTGGCTATGAGCGGTCAATCAACTTCGAGCTGATTTACGACCGTCGTTTCTTCGAGGGCAACGCTATGGAGTACTTGATGTACTGCGAGTCACGCATGCGGGAGGTCACCAATTTGCTGCCTATGAGCGCGAATGGAGGTTAGGCATTGTCAACGATTCTCGAAGCAATACATGCAAATAAGGTGTTCGGTGGTGGCTTGCTAGACCGCTCCGCGACTGTTGCCGTGGAGGATTTCTCGTTGGCGTTCGTCGAGGAAAAGCCAACCATCACTGCTGTGGTGGGTGAAAGTGGCAGCGGTAAAACGACAGTTGCTCGCCTAATGCTGGGCTTTGAAGCGCCTACGGGCGGTGAAATCCAATATCGGGGTAAGTCGCTGCCTTCACTCAGTGCTGGAGAATGGCGGGCATTTCGTAGCGACGTTCAAGCCGTGTTCCAGGACCCATTCCAGGTCTATAACCCGTTTTATCGCATTGACCACGTCCTCAAGGTGCCAATTCAGCGTTTCGGCCTCGCACGATCCAACAAAGAAAGAAATGGCCTCATCGAACGGGTATTGACTACGGTAGGCCTTCAGCCGGCAGAAGTGTTGGGGCGGCACCCACATCAACTCAGCGGTGGCCAACGTCAGCGGATCATGGTTGCACGCGCTCTAGTTGTGAACCCCAAGGTCATCATTGCCGATGAACCCGTATCGATGATTGATGCATCGTTGCGGGCCACTGTCCTTACGACACTACGCAAGCTTAATCGTGAGCAGGGCATCTCGATCCTATACATCACACATGACCTAGCAACCGCCTATCAAATCAGCGATCAGATTATCGTGCTGTATGCGGGCAAAGTGGTAGAAATCGGAGCAGTAGAGAAGGTTATCCAACAGCCAAAGCATCCCTATAGCCAGCTACTTGTGAACGCGGTTCCACAGCCTAACCCGGACCACAAGTGGCAGTTGGTAGGCGAACATACGGCAGGTGGGCATGTTGTGACAGATCGAGTGGGGTGCCCGTTCGCAGCGCGTTGTCCGCAGGTCATGGAACACTGCACGGACAAAACCCCAGCGCTCCTTGAAACTGACTCGGATCGTTCTGTCGCGTGTCACCTTTATGACGAGGCTGTCGTTGCAGCCAGATGACGGCTTATGACTGCTTATTTCAGTAATCAGCAACTATTGCACGCAAGGGGAAGTGCCATGTCGTCAACGAAACTGAAAGTCGGACTGATTGGATGTGGGCGCGTCGTGAGCTACGGGCACGGCCCCGCCATCCGTCACAGCGATGACGTTGAACTCGTTGCTGTTGCCGACATTACGCCCGCCCGCCGCGAGGTTGCCAAGGATTGGTTCAAGCTTAGCGATGATAACATCTATGCAGATCATCGCGACCTGCTCGCCCGCTCTGATGTGGAGGCTGTGGTATTGGCTGCTCCGCCACGGGAACGGGTAGAACTTATCCGAGATTCACTCGCTGCCGATAAGCACGTCTTGACCGAAAAACCGCTCGCGCCCAGCACCGCTGCGGCCAATGAGATGATCGAAATGGCGCAGGAGCGAGGCTTAGTCTTCGCGGTCTGTCACAACTACCTGTTCCATGCAGAATTCCAGCGCCTCAAACAACTCCTTGATGAGAGTGCTATTGGTGACCTGCGCGTCATCACCATGCACTTGTTGGGCGTGGGTGACAACACACGTAATTCGGTGTTTAAACCCTACTGGAAGCGCTCGACGCACGCTGGCGGTGGTATCGTGATGGACATGCTTCACGCGATCTACTTGACTGAATGGCTAGTTGGCGGATCTGCACAACAGGTCATGGCCTTTATGGACACTCCTCTGCACAGAGAGCAGGCGCTTGGCGTAGAGGACTTTGGATTGATACAAGTTGCATTCGAAAATAGCTACGCCTCTATTCAGATGGCCTGGGGTAAGGGTGCCGGGGGCGTCGATGTCAGCGGAAGTGAAGGCTATATCCGCCTGCGCTATGCCAACTACGGCATGAGTGGAGGGGACTTCCCAGGGGAGATGTACCGCATTCGGGACGGTGAACGCACCGATTACCCGTTTTCGTCGGTTGCAGGTGATTGGATGGAGCACAATTGGCGCAGCTTCGCAGGTATCTTGGCGGACTTTCATCGGGCTATATTGGATGGGCGACCACCGATTGCCCCTGCTACTGCATCTTGCAAAGCGTTGCAGGTCGTGCTGGGTGCATATGCCTCGGCAGCAACTGGTCGCACAATAAGCTTGCCTCTCGCAGAAGACAATCCCGTACATCTTCGTGGCATTGACGGAATACCTGAACTAGAAGTTTGGGAGGAAAGCCGTGTTCGTCGCGCAGGTATCTTCGGGGTAAGCCAGTAACCATAGCACATCGCAGTTGGCCACGATGTCTTACAGAAAGCATTGATAAGCGCACGTGCGACATTCAGTCTGCTGCCTCGAGGCGGTCTTTAACCCCCAGTAGACGAAGCTCTCAAACACAGGGCGAATGATTCCCCGGGGTGTTTCACAACAGGGGCAGCGTTACGTCTTTACCGATCGACATTAAGTCTAGGATCAAGCGCCTCGCGTAATCCATCACCAATGTAGTTGAATGCAAGTACGATGAGAACGATGGCGACCCCTGGCAGAATAGCCAATCGGGGTGCCGTCCACACATACTGTTGAGCGCGGCTGAGTAATGTACCTAGGCTTGCGCGCGGGGTTTGTACACCCAGTCCCAAAAAGCTAAGGGCTGACTCAATGATTATCGCGTGTCCTACACTAAGACTGGTCGCCACAATGATTGTGGGGAAGACGTTGGGTAGTATTTGACGTGTGATGACCCACCACTGCGTTGCCCCCAGTGACTTTGCAGCTAACACGTAATCTCGATTCTTCAGCGCAATAAAATCCGCCCGCACGATTCGCGCAATGCCCATCCACGACGTCAGCGCAATCACCACGATGATGCCCGTCACTGTGAACTGAGCTGCATACGAGGCAATAGCCAATAGCAAATAAAACGTAGGAATCGCAATGAGTGTGTCCAGCACAACCATTAGCGTTGTGTCAACAGCACCCCCAAATGAGCCAGCGATGCCCCCAACCAACACCCCAATCGTATTCGAGACGATCACCACCAAAAGCCCCACGATCAATGTGATCCGTACCGCATCAACGAGCCGCGCTAGCAAGTCGCGGCCAAGTTCATCGTTGCCGAGTGGATGATCCCATGACGGTGGGCCGTTGCGCATGCCCGCATGAATTTCCTGTGCATCCGTATTTAGGGTCGTTCGCACAACCAGCGGCCCCCATATCGCTATAGCAATAAACAGCAGCAAAACACCGAGCGATACCACCGCCAATCGATGTGCCAGAAAGCGATTCACCACACGCCTCCATTCCGAGCGACGTTGCATTCGCACCGGACTAACAGGCGTAGATGTCGTTTGTTCGCGGGGTTCAGCAACGGAGTGTGTCATGTTTCGTCCCGAATGCGCGGATCAAGCAGGCCATAAATAAGGTCAGCGACGAGATTGCCAACAATTGTGAGGGTTCCAACGAGCATCACGAGTGCCATCGTAACGGGATAATCTCGACTGAGGGCCGCATCGACGGATGCCCGCCCCAAACCAGGCCAGGAAAAGACCCGCTCAATGAGTACAGAGCCACCAATTAGAATCGGTAACCGCAGGCCGGTAATTGTCACAACTGGCAATAGTGCGTTACGTAGCGCGTGACGTCGGAACACGACGCCTTCCCGCAATCCTTTGGCACGTGCCGTGCGAATGTAGTCTTCGCTCATCACCTCAATCACGCTTGACCGCACATAGCGTGCAATCGTTGCCATCAAACTCAGCCCTAACACGCTCGCCGGAAGAGTAAGATGAGTCGCTACACTAGAAACTGTTCGAGGTTCCCCTGGAGGACTCATGCCACTGCTTGGCAGCCAATCTAGCCAGATTGCGAAGATGGTAAGTGCGATAATCCCCGCCCAGAAGTTGGGTACAGACAGGAAAAAGAACGTGAATGATGTCATCGAATGGTCAATCCACGTATTGCGCCAACGAGCAGCTATCGCGCCTGCCGCTGTTCCACCAACTGTGGCAATAACAAGCGCCGTACCCGTGAGGAGCAATGTAGGCCCCAAGCGCTGCCGCAACAACTCAGAGACTGGCATAGAAAGGTTGACATAGGAGTGTCCAAAATCAAAGCGTAGGGCACTTACGAGCCATTCCCAGTATTGCACATAGAGGGGGCGATCTAGACCGAGGTGCAACCGGATCGTTTCTTCAAGGCGTGGGTCAGCCATCGCCATCGCATCGCTAGCCTGGGCTATAATGCCGGGTTCACCAGGTACCAGGCGGGTGATGCCAAAGGTAAGCAGCGAGAGTACAAACAATTGCGGAAACAATAGTAGTATTCTGCGGATCGCATATTCACGCATAGGCTCTCATAAATCTTACAAACAGGCATATGGCAGGTGGCTGCCCTGGCTCAAGCAGCCACCTGTTGCGGAAAGGCTTATTCAGCCAACTCCCACTCCGCAATCCGCGTCATCCAACCGGTTACACCCGGTAGTGATGTCAGGTTCACATTCTGGAGTTCTTCCTTGTAGATGAGCGTTGCTGTAGGTGCAACGAGCGGCACGAACGGTGCCATTTCATCCTGAGCAATCTCGATGTATTCCTGGATCAGCTCCATCTGCTCTGCTTCATCAAACGTCTGGAACATCTGGTCAATCAGTTCCACCTGGTCGTTCGGCGGAATGAAGCCTTCGCGGAACAGATAGTAGCGCTCAGCCGCCGCGTGTGAAACAGCCAAAAAGCGGAAGTCAAGCGGTACGAAACGCGTCCAGCCAGTGCAAGCCGTGTAAATTTCTTCTGTACGATCTTCCGGAACTGAGCGGTAGGTGCTGGTATCTGGGTATTCAACAAACTCGGTGGCAATACCAAAATCGCTGAGATTATCGGCAATGAGGATGTTCATATCCGTCGTAGAAGATGTGGGGCCAATGTTCGCAAAGGTCAGTGAGAACACTTCGCCGTCACGAGTCCAAATGCCATCATCGTTCTTCTCAAATCCAGCGCCGATCATCAATTCGTTCGCAAACTCGATGTCATACGGGATTGGTGGTACATCTGCGGCCAACGGTAGGCCCGGTGCACGCCAGTAGGCAAGGTCAACGGCATTGCCACCGAATACCGTATCTTTGATGTTTTGACGATCAATCGCGTGAGCAACAGCGACACGCACATCGCGCTCTGCCATGAACGGGCTACTGAAGTCCGGCTTAATGAACAGCGTGCATCCGCGCAAGCTCGGTGCAGACTGCGTGGTGTATCCGGGTTCATTTTCCAGGCCAGCCAGCGTGTTAATGTCGAAGTTGGCGATATCGCCTTCACCGGAACGCATCGCGGCAGCGACACCAATTTCGTCTGCCTGAGCCTGAATCACTACACGCTGAATCTTTGCCGGCTCCCCCCAATAGTCTGGGTAGGCTTCGAGGACAATGTCATCGGTTTCGTGTTCAACAACCACGTAGGGGCCGGTGCCGATGGGGTAGCGCTGTAGGCGGCTGCCTTCAATGTTGTCGATGTCTTCCAACATCGGGCCTTTCGGGCCAATATAGAGACCACGGGCCAGTAGGTCAAACACTCCAGGGTTCGGTTCCGGCAGAACAACCTGAACAGTCATCTCGTCAACCATGACAATGTCAGCGCCGTTGGTGTTGAGCAACATGTTGCTAAAAGGCCCCAGGACGATCTCGTCGGCCTTGAGTACTTCCCAGCTCGCCATAACGTCTTCAGCATTAAACGAATCGCCGTTATGGAACGTTACACCTTCACGCAAGTTGAACGTAATCGTTGTGCCATCGTCAGAAACTTCCCAGTCCGTAGCCAGGCTCGGCACGATGGAGGCATCTTCAGTGGAGTAACGCACAAGCGTTTCGGCCACGTTAGACAAAATGGCTAGGCCAATCTCGAAGTGAGCGTCGTTCGGGTGGAGTTGACGCGTAACGTCCATCCCGGCCATCGGAATCACAACCTGACCAGAAGCTTCCTGTGCCTGTGCAGATCCCAGAAGCCCGCTGACTGCAAAAGCGCAGACAGCGACCATAATAAACAGTTGCTTTTTCATCTCTTCTCTCCTGTGTGGTTCAAATCAACATAGATAAACTGGCAAACTGCCAGCCAGTTACTAAGACGTTGCATCTGCCTTCATGCGGTCAAAGCTATCCATAACCTGACGTAGCACTTGCTCTGGGTTAGGCCGGTGGACGAGTTCATACATGAAAACACCAGGATAGTCTACTTCGACCAGCGCGTTGTAGACGCCTGCCCAATCGACAGTCCCCTCATGCGGGATGAGGTGGACGTCACCTTCTTCTGGGCCGTGGTTGTCTGCGATGTGCAGGTGAATGAGTCGGTCTGCGGCCTGCTTTATCGAGGTGACTGCATCGTGCCCGGTGCAATGCACATGGCCAACATCAATCGTTAGCCCCACGTATTCAGCCTGTGTGTGTGGAATGAGACGCAAGTTGTAAGTGATGGAATTCGGAATTGGTGAGTTTTCAACGGCTGGCTTCACCCCGAATTGTTGACATGCCTGTCCGAACTGGTTGAGTCCCTGGCCAGACCGTGCAAGGACATCATCAGAAATTTCATCTGGTGCAACATCGGGGGTCACAACGTGAATGACCATCACTTCAGGTTCAAACACCGCCAGCGCCTCGGCTTGTGCTAGACATTCATCGAAGGAAGCCTGATAAGCTGGATCATCAGGGGTGTTGAGCAATGTTTTGAATCCACTTTGGTGAAAGGAATGGACATTCATGCCCAGGTCGGTCACCATGTCAGCAAGTGCCTGCAATTCTGTGACGGAGCGCTTCCAGTCGAAAAAGGCACCAACAACAATGTCCAATATCCCGACTGATTTGATCACCTCCAGGATGGTACGCGTGAGGCTTTCACGCGGCA
>CAWUJQ010000125.1:0-11353 GCA_963922445.1 uncultured bacterium | reverse complement strand
TGGCTGCGCCGAACCTGTCGCAGCGCTGGCGCGATTGGCAGCGGCGGCGGCAAGCCCAAGCGCAGGAGGCAGCGTAATGCTTTCGTTAAACGGTATTTGGCGCGTTTTCAATGAGGGCACCCCATCTGAGGTAGTTGCGCTGCGTGATGTCGCGCTCAAGGTGAGTGAGGGCGACTTCATCACGGTGATTGGGGCCAACGGTGCAGGCAAAAGCACCCTGTTCAACATCATTTCTGGCAGCATCATCGCAGACCGGGGCCGCATCACACTAGACGGCGACGACGTGACAAACTGGCCAGAACACCGCCGCTCTGGGGCGATTGGGCGTGTGTTCCAAAACCCAAGCTTAGGAACGTGCCCTGGCCTGACGATCTACGAAAACCTGATGCTGGCGTCTATGCGGGGGCGGCGGCGGACGCTGCGTTTGGCCTATCGGCGTGAAGCCCGTGATGAATTCCGTGAGCGGCTGGCACTCGTCGGTATGGGGCTGGAAGACCGCCTTGATACCGATGTGGCTATGCTGAGCGGGGGCCAGCGACAAGCGATTACGCTGCTAATGGCAACGCTGACGCATCCCAAGCTGCTGCTGTTGGACGAGCATACCGCAGCGCTAGACCCCAACGCGGCTGTGCAAATCCTGGAATTAACGTCGCAGTTGGCTGAGCAGATGAACCTGACCGTTATCATGATTACGCACAGTATGCAGCAGGCCTGCACCACTGGCAATCGCATTGTGATGATGAACCGGGGCGAAATTATTGCCGATATTCACGGCGAAGAACGCCAGCAAATTTATGCTGATGACTTGATTGAGCGCTTCCGCTCGTTAAAATCGGGCGCGGTGCTTTCGGACCGTGCCTTACTCTCGTGAACCAGCAGGCGGGTATGACCGCCTGAGTTCAACTTAATTAGAACGAAAAGTAGCTTTAACCAAAGGATAGACCTATGCTTCGCAAATCCCTTTTGATGTTGCTGGTGGCTGTGATGACGGCCCTGAGTGCTGTTGCCTTCGCACAGGACGAAGACCTGCCCAAGGTGGGCATCTTTCAGTTTGTTTCGCACCCGGCCCTAGACGCAAATCGTGACGGCATTGTCGATACGTTGGCCTCTGCCGGTTATGTGGACGGAGAGACGGTTGAACTGGTCATTGCTAACGGTGAGGCGGACATCCCGACGCTGAACACCATTGCCGAAGACTTTGTGTTTACCGAAGAAGTTGACCTGATTATGGCCATCAGCACGCCCGCTTTGCAGGCCGCCGTCAACGTGAGCAGCGACCTGGAAATACCCATCCCAGTTATCTTTAGCTCTGTGACCAGCCCATATGCGGCGGGTGTTGCTGAGGCATCCTGCATCAAACCCGCATGGCTGACGGGGTCGCAGGCGCTGGCACCGTTTGAGCAGACGGTACCGCTCATCTTCGAACTGATTCCAGAAGCCGAAAGCGTGGGTTACATCTACAACACGGCAGAGGCCAACAGCGTTGCCAACACGGAAATCCTCATTCCCCTGATGGAAGAGCTTGGCCTGATTATGAATATTCAGGAAATCTCCAACTCGTCTGAGGTACCGACGGCTGCGGAAGCCCTTGTTTCTGACGGGGTGGACGTATTCTACGTTGCGACGGACTCTACGCTGGTCGCTGGCCTGGAAGGGCTGATTGCTGTAGCCAACGAGAACGAAATCCCGGTGATTGCCAGCGACCCGTCCAGCGGCGCACGCGGTACGGTGTTGGCGCAGGGCCTGGACTATTATCAGGAAGGTATTGACGCGGGCAGCATGGCCGTGGCCTACCTGAACGGTGAACTTGACTTCGAGACGACGGGCATCAGCCGTCAGCAGGGCACGGTGCTGGCCGTTAACCTGGACGCTGCCGAAGCGCAAAATGTAGAAGTGCCAGAATCGCTGCTGGGTACGGCTGGTATCCTGATTGAGGGCGGTGAGGTCATCGACAACACGGCTGACCTGCGTGCAGAAGACCCGCTGGCTGACACAGCAGACTTCCTGGATGGGCTGCAATGCACCGAAGCCATCATCGCTGAGCAACAAGCAGAGCTAGACGCGGCGGCGGACGCTGAGTAGTTCACACACGCAAAAGCATGTGCAAATCAATGGCCCTCACCACACGGTGGGGGCTGTTTTGTTTTACGAACCGACCGTTATAATCCGCGCAAAGTCTCGCAACAGAAACCAAAACGATGACAACGAAAACACATCATCCGACCTGGACGGCGGCGCTGCTGATCCTGGTCTTTTTTGGCGGATTCGCCAACCTTGCGACCGAAATCATCGGCCCGCGCATGATGGCGTCAATGTTTGGCAGTGCAACGGCGATTTGGGCGGTGATTATCTCCGTGACGCTGGTGGGCCTGTCGGTGGGGTATGCGCTGGGTGGGCGCGTCTCTGCGGGGCGGGCACCGCGCCTGCTGCCTGTGATTTTAATTGCCAATGCGCTGTGGCTGGTGGCGGTGAGTTGGCTGGTGTGGGGCATTCCCGCCACGACGCCCAACGCCATTGACCTATGGCTGATCTCACTCGTGGCGACCATCGCGTTTTTCCCGCCATCGCTGCTGTTTGGCATGTTCACGCCGCTGGCCATCACCATGCTGTCGGAGGGGCGGACCCATGAGCAGACGACGACCATCGTCGGTAACCTGTATGCGCTGGGCACGATAGGCAGTGTGCTGGGCGCGCTGACGGCGGCCTTCTTCTGGATTCCGTGGGTAGGGCTGTCGCTGTCACTGCGGATATTCGCGATTATTTTGGTGCTGTTTGCGGCGTACTTCTCGTTTACCAACTGGGAGCGGCTGGCGTATCAGGCGGCGCTGCTTGTTGCGGTGATTTTGATGCCGCAGCCGGACTGGGTTTGGGGGGCGGACGAGGACTTGCGGCTGGTGGTGCAGCGTGAGGGCGTGTATCAGCCCATTCGTGTATATACCGATGATGAAACGTTTTTGCGGATTCACTTAGGGCCAACCTTTCACTCACAGGTTGACCTCGAAACGGGAGAGCCGACGTTTAGCTATGCGCAGACCATGCTGGAAATGATTGACGAAGCCCAACCCGACCTGGACGGCAAAGAAGCACTGATTATCGGCGGAGCGGGGCACGCGCTGTCGCATGCGCTGGAAAATCGTGGGGCACAGGTGACGGAAGTGGAAATCGACCCGATTGTGGTTGAAGTGAGCGACCGCTACTTCGGGGAGATTGACGGTAAGGTGGTTGTTGCAGATGGGCGGGTGTTCATCAACAGCGCGCCGGATGACACCTACGATGTGCTGATTATCGACGCCTTCGACGGCGGAACAGGTGTGCCGCCGCAGTTGGTCACGCGGGAGTTTTATGAAGAGGTGAGCCGCGTGCTAACGGCAGACGGCATTATGTACTTCAATGTGATTGGCACGCCGCGTGGACGCAATTCCGGGTCATACACGGCGATTGCGTCCACCATGAGCGATGTGTTCCCGGCGGTGGGCGCGCTGCTCACACGCGAGGATGACTTTCAGCGCCAGAACATCATCTTTGCGGCGAGTGATGCGTCACTGGAACCATTGGAGCTAACGGTGGCGGATGCGGATGGGCGCGTGTTGACGGACGACCGCAACCCGATTGACATCCTGTTTGAACGGGCACGGGATGGGTTTTACTTCCGGCGGTAGGGGCTACTCTACTGTGACGCTCTTGGCCAGATTGCGCGGTTGATCGACATCCGCGCCGCGCCACACCGCCACGTGATAGGCCAGCAGTTGCACCGTCACCACCGTCACCACCGGACTGAGTAGCTTGGGCGTGGGCGGCACGTAAATCACATGGTCGGCTTTGGTGGCGATGTGCGTGTCGCCCTCGGTAGCCACCGCGATCACCTTGCCGCCGCGTGCCCGCGCCTGCTCAATCTGGCTGACCATCTTGTCGTATAAGTCATCCTGCACCGCGATGGCCAGTACGGGCATGTTCTCGTCAATCAACGCGATGGGGCCGTGTTTCATCTCGCCCGCCGGGTAGCCTTCCGCGTGAATGTAGCTAATCTCCTTCAGCTTGAGCGCCCCTTCTAGCGCAATCGGATAGTTGATGCCCCGCCCCAGGTAGAGAAAGTCGGTATAGGTGTACAGGTCGCCTGCCAGCGTGTGTATCGTGTCGTCCAGTTCGAGCACTTGCCCGATGAGGGCCGGCAGGTGGGTCGCATCGGTCACGTACTGCTTGCGCCGGGATTCATCCAAGGTGCCACGTAGTGTGCCGAGTAACACCGCCATCAGGTATTGATCCACTAGGCTGGTGACAAAGGCTTTGGTGCTGGCGACACCAATCTCTGGCCCAGCATTCATTGTCACCACGCCGTCTGCCATGCGGGTGGCGGCGCTGCCCAGTGCATTGACGATGCTCCACAGCGTGGCCCCGCTGGCTTGTCCTTCGGCCATCGCTGCGAGCGTATCGGCAGTTTCCCCGCTTTGCGTGATAGACAGCAGCAGCGTGTTTTCATCCACGATGGGGCTGCGGTAACGGTATTCGCTGGCATAGTCTACTTCAGTCGGCACGCGGGCGATTTCTTCAAAGTAGAACTTACCGACGAGGCCGCTGTGATAGCTGGTACCGCAGGCTGTGGTCACCATGCGCTGAATCGACTTGGCTTTATCTTGCGTCAGGTTAAGTCCTGGCAGCGTAACGTGCTGTGACTCGAAGTCCACGCGCCCGCGTAGCGTGTCGGTGATGGCCTGGGCCTGCTCTGCGATTTCCTTTTGCATAAAGTGGCGGTACTTACCTTTGACGGCACTCACCGGGTCCCAGGCGATCTGATGGACTTCTGCATCCACGGGCTGGCCGTCCAGCGTGCTGACAGTATAGGCGTCTGCGGTGATGACAGCCATCTCGCGGTTGTCAAGGAAGACAAAGCGGCGGGTGTGTTCTAACAGGGCGGGAATATCCGACGCGACGAAGTTCTCGCCCTCACCTGTGCCAATGGCCACCCCACCTGCATTGCCAACTTTAGCGGCAACGATGCGGTCGGGCTGGTCACGGTGGATGACGACGAGTGCGTTCGCGCCGCGCAGGTCATTGGCAGCCATTTGAGTTGCTTTGGTGATGTCACCGTTCGCGCCATTGTGCATATAGCGTGAGATGAGCTGCACGACGACTTCGGTGTCCGTTTCTGAGGCGAAGGTCGCACCCTTGGCGGTGAGATCGGCGCGCAGTTGCAGGTAGTTTTCCACGATGCCGTTGTGAACCAGCACAATCGCGCCGTCGCTACTGGTGTGTGGATGAGCGTTATTTTCGGTAGGTTGGCCGTGTGTGGCCCAGCGCGTGTGGCCAATACCAATGTGACCTTCTATCGGGTCTACGGCGACCTTGCCAACAAGATTAATGAGTTTGCCTACATCGCGGCGGCGTTCAATGACGCTATTGTGGACCACCGCAATGCCAGCCGAATCGTAGCCGCGATATTCCAGGCGTTGCAGCCCTTCTAGCAAAACGGGAACAGCGTTGCGTGAACCAACATAACCAACAATCCCACACATAGATTGATCTCCTGTGGATGCTGGCACAGTGTGCAGAGTATAGGTTTGGGTTCCACAGCCACCCGTTTTGTCCCGACGGTTGCCAGCCGGATTTGGCGTGCGGCTTGTTAAGGGGTTCTATCAGATTGGGACGGTGGTGCGTCCCTGACGGCATCCGCTGATCTGTCGATTTTCCCCGGTGATGGGCCGGGTTAGTCCCGCTGCGACGCGGGAAACCGCCTCCTCGTCAACTCGCGTGTGTGCGAGTCCATGCGCTTTCTGATCCCTTGCTGCTGGCTCTGCAATCTCCTGTGCCGGGTAAACGATTGACGGATGTTAAGCCCGAACGCGCACCAAATCAAGTGCTGCCACCGACCCAATCGGGTAACTCAAAGACGTCATCGGGTGTGAGCGTGAGGCCGGGGAAGAGCGTATCAACGGCAATCGGCTGTACCCCGCTGTACGTGGTGATGGTTTGCACCTCGTCGTTGATGTACTGCACGAGTTCGCGCGTTTTGGGATAGGCGACCCACACCTGCTCTGTACCTTTATCCAAGTAGATGCGGATTTTTTGCTGTACCTGAGCGGCGCTGTCGTCGGGAGAAATCACCTCAACGGCCAGTGTGGGGATGCCTGGATACGGACGGGCCGGGTTCCAGTCTGTGGCCAGGTTGGGACTGCGAATAAACGACACATCGGGCATCAGGGAGTTGCGGATGCCTGTTGTTGGCTCGTTCATCAGGTAGTGCAGCCCGTCAAAGAACACTTCGCCAATGCCACGTTCACTGACGTAGGCGTCCAAAATACGGAAGATGTTGCGTCCGATAATGTGGTGCGTTGCCCCTGCGGCCACTTTTTCGACCCTTTCCCCGGTGATAATTTCAACGCGCTCGTTTTCGGTTGTCATCAACTCGTCTAGCGTGATGAGTGCTTTTTCGACGTTTGCCATTGGATTGCCTCACACAAATTCGATGCAGTCTGTCGTCGCGTTTTCGAGGTCGCTGTAGACGCCGCGCGCGTTTTCGTCCTGGACGGTCATGGCAAGCTGATACATGCACTCGCGAGTCATCTGGGCTAGTTCATCACGGGGAATGCGGCGGCGTCCGTCTGTTTTGAGCCGGAACGCGGGGCCAAAATTCACACTGAGCGCGTGGCGCTTAAAGCCCTTGAAGCTGTCGTACCAGCCCTGCGCGTAGGAAATGGCTGCTGGAACGATGGTTGCGTTGGCTTTGCTGGCGATGTACGTCATGCCGTCTTTGCCCTCGGCCAGCCCTTCTGGGTGACGGGTGCCCTCCGGTGCGATGAGAATCAATTGGCCTGCGTCGAGCAGTTCAATGGATTGGGTGAGGGCGCGTCGATCTAGCACCTCTCGGTCAATGGTGTAGACGCCCCACCCCCGTAAAAACGCCCCTTTAACGGGATGTTGAGCGTTCTCTAGTTTGGACATAGGCACCACGTAGCGGTGATCCACCGCGCCAATGCACAGGATGGGGTCCAGGTTAGAGATGTGGTTCATCATCAAAATGGTGCCGCCCTGTGCGGGGATGTGTTCCGTACCGCTTACGGCGACATCCCACAGCAGGCCAAAGCCAATGGGCTTAAGAACGGTTTTCATCAGGCGGCGACGCCATGCGATGGCCGGCTGGCGTTGCGCGAACGTGGGCACAGCAGTGGACATCCCTAGCGGCCCCGCTTGGCCTTGCTTTTGTTCTTCGGATTGCGAAACGGGCGCTCTTTGTCCTTGAAGCCCGGAATCAGGCGAACGTCCGGGTCAGGCGTTTTGAGCAGCGCAACGTCCTGCTTCGTCAGGATTTTGTAGGCGTTGGGCTTGAGGCCGCCAAGTTGAAAGCGCCCGATGGCGGTGCGTGTGAGCCGATGGACGGGGAAGCCCAACTCTGTGGCAACACGGCGAATTTGGCGGTTTTTGCCTTCCGTCATGATGATTTCCAGGGTGGTGAGCTTGGGGTTGCCGTTTTTCACGCGCACCAGGCAGGGTGCCGTTCTGCCATCTTCTAAATAGACGCCCTTTTCCCACTGGTCAATGACGCTTTGGGTGGGCAAGCCGTGTACCTGCACCTTGTACGTTTTGGTGTGGCGGTAGCGTGGGTGCGTGAGTCGGTTGGCCAGGTCACCGTCATTCGTCATGATGATGAGGCCGGTACTTTCCGCGTCCAGGCGGCCTACCGGGAATAGATGCCCGTCAAGGGGTAGGATTTCGCGCACTGTGGGGCGGTCGTCGCCGGGGTGACCTTCGTTGGTTGAGATGACGTTGATTGGCTTATGGACGGCCACATAGACTTTGTCGTCATCAACGGCGATGCGCTTGCCGTCAACCAGGATAGTGTCTGTTGCAGGGTCGGCTTTGTCGCCCACGGTGATGACTTTACCGTTTACCGTAACGCGGCCTTCTTTGATTATTTTTTCACTCGCACGGCGTGAGGCAATATTGGCCTGCGCCATGAGTTTTTGTACACGTTCTTGCACGATGTTGGGTTCCTGTCGAATTGTTACAGCGTAAGGCGTTATTGTAGGATGAATTTGCAGTGTGAACAGTAAAGAATCTATTGGATAGGCGCGTGTTCGGTCAGTTGAGGTGGACGTTTTTGTCGCGTTCGTGCATGTCGCCCCGTGTGATGACGGTTAGCGCATAAATGCCCCCGCCCATCACCAGCGCGATGATCGACGCGTCTAGGGCAACTTTGGCCACCATACAAATGCCACTGATGATAGAAAGAAAAATCGTCAAAAATACAATTTCGATGATTGCACCAACAACAGTCATAGAATACTCGTGGAAGCATTTCATGCGGGCATTGGGTGCGGGTGGCAGAGGAAGCGGCCACCCGGTACGCTCATCAATAATAGCACGGATTGCGCAAATGCACGCAATTTGTTGGGCAATTATTCCTTGTCCGGCTCAATCAGATTCATATTGGCTAATGCCTCGTATACGGCAATGATCGCGCTGTTGTCCAAGTCGCCGTGACCCATTTGCAGCATGGCGGTGTAAAGCTGCATCGCGAGGGCGGTCATCGGCTGGGGCACGCCATAAGCCCGCCCTGTATCCAGGACGATGCCCAGGTCTTTATGCTGCATGTAGGCTTTGAAGCCGGGTTCGCGGTTGCCTTTGAATAACTGTTCGGGCTTCACGTCGAGTGCCCAACAGCGGGCCGCGCCGTTTTGAATGGCAGCAACCACCCGCTGTGGGTCAACCCCGGCTTTTTGGGCTGTCATCAGCGCTTCGGATAGCCCAAGCATTTGCCCGACGACCGCAATTTGATTGCATACCTTGGCGATTTGGCCTGCGCCGCTTTCACCCACGAGGACGTAGTTTTTGCCCATTGCCTCAAACAGCGGCTCGGCCTTTTCAAACGCCTCTTGTGGGCCGCCAACCATAATTGTGAGCGTGCCCTGCTGCGCGCCGATGTCACCGCCGCTAACGGGTGCGTCGAGCGCCAAAATATCGGCCTCAGCCAGTTTGACGGCGATGTGGCGGGCTGTTTCTGGCTTGATGGTGCTGTTGTCGATAAAGATAGTGCCGGGCTTGGCCCCCGCAATCACGCCGTCGGTGGGGTCTAGGGCGATTTTTTCAACGTCGGGCGAGTCCGGCAGGTTGGTGAACACAAAATCGACTTGTGCGGCTACTTCTTTGGGTGAGTGGGCAGGGGTTGCCCCCTCCGCAGTTAGTTCATCTACGATGGCGCGGCTGCGGTTATGGACGACCAGATCGTTGCCCGCTTTCATCAGGTTGCGGGCCATGGGTGCCCCCATCAAGCCCAGGCCAATGTATCCAACTTTTGCCATGGTTCAGTCTCCACTTGCGAAATGCGATAATTGTGAAGCCGATTTTACCGCTCTCGCCCATTACCGCCACAGAACTACCAAAAATCGCGGATTGGCAGGGCAGATGGTATACTGACCCCACTTCTGTATTAAATTCATAATCACAGGTGCGTAATGGTGGCTCGGATACTGATTGTCGAAGATGATGCGGATATGGCGCGTTCGCTGCAATTGGAGCTGAAGCTTAACAGCTATGAAGTGCTCACAGCGAAGGACGGCCAGGAGGGGTTGCAGCGGTTTCAGGAAAGCAACCCCGACCTGGTGCTGCTGGACCTGTCGCTGCCTGGGCTTGACGGGATGGCAGTCTGCCAGCGCATCCGGGAAGTGAGTGACGTGCCCGTGCTGATGATGACCGCGAAAGAGGTCACGGAACATCAAATTGCCGAAGGGCTGAACACGGGCGCAGACGAGTTCATGCGCAAGCCGCTGCCGACGATTGAGTTCCAGGCGCGCATTCGGGCGCTGCTGCGCCGCTCCAAGCTGTTTGACCAGTCGAAGTCGCAGCCGCTTGTCTACAAAGACAATTATCTATCGGTTGACCTGAGCAGCCGCCGCGTCTCAGTCGATGGTGGCGAAATCCGGCTGACGCCAACCGAGTTTAAGCTGCTGGCCACGTTCATCCGGCACCCCGGCGAAGTGCTGACGTTCCAGCAGCTATTGGAACAGGTGTGGGGCTTCGAGTACACGACGGAACATCACTACCCGCGCATCTACGTGAGCCACTTACGTCGCAAAATCGAACCTGACTCGAAAAACCCCACCTACATCCAGAATGAGTATGGTGTAGGCTACCGCTTCGTTTCCAGCGCGCCTGACCCCAGCTAACTTGGCTGCACGCGCCACACGTCCAGGCCGGTGTCACAGCCGATAACGAGTGTGGTGCCGTCTGTGCTGATTTGCACCATATCGGGCGTGCGCGTGCAGTCGCGGTACTCACCCAGGGATAGGCGTTCGCCGTCGGCGGTGCGCCACGCGACGATTACCGGCTCCGCATTGACATTGACGCCCACAATCACATCCTCTGACGGCGTAATGAGCAGCGCTTGCAGGTAGTCGCCATTGAGGGGCGCGATCAGTGCATTTTCGCCACTGGTGAAGTCCAGCAGTTGCAGTTGTTCGCTCATCGGGTCGCGCCACGCCAGCGTCCGCCCGGAGGCTCCGTTCATGTGGCCGAACATGGGCATACTGTCTACCTGGACGGCGCTTAACTGTTCTCCGGATTCCAAATCCCATAACTGCGCGAGGCCGTCTACGGATGCGGTGACAGCGAGCGGCGCGGGCATCCTGCCAATGCGTGCGTCAGAAACCGGGTCAGCTTCCGGCGCGGAGTCAAGCTGCTGTATCACCTCTCCTGAGTCCATATCCAATTGCATCACATAGGGCACGACGCTGCTATCGGCAGGCATAACTTCAATCCAGGTGAGGGCGGGGTCGGCGTCTGGCCACACGCGCACCGGACGGTCGTCTGCCGTAGGTGTTTGGATAATCTGTAGTTTCGCGTTGACTACGTTGTAGGCGGCGACGCTGTAGGTTGCCCCGTCCGTGTGCAGGGAGTGAACGGCTGCGCTGTCAGGGTGCCACGCTATGTCGAGCATGTTGGTGTTGGTACCGTCCGCACCGGGGATGGTATACAGGTCAAGCAGGGCGGTGGTGTGAGTGTCCCACAGCAGCAGGTCATTGGCGCGGTTGATCGTCACCACCTGTGAGCCGTCATCGCTGACGCGCAGCCAGCCCGATTCGAGCGCTCCGGCGTCGTCGGGGGCGGTGGCGTAGTCGATTTGCACGGCGGGCTGTAACTGAGTGATGTTGGCTGCGGTGATGACGGGGTCGGCGTCCTGGGCGTGGGTGGTGGGAACCATTGCCAGCATTAGGGTTGCAAGTGTCAGCCAGCGGACGCGCATACAAAAACGTGCAATGTAGGGACGGCCTTCTGGCCGTCCGCTGAACGCATGAAACATGGATCAAGCCCTTGTTAGCGAATTTGGCGGCATTATATACGCCAGCCCTGCGGATGGGCTATC
>CAWUJQ010000124.1:0-11387 GCA_963922445.1 uncultured bacterium | reverse complement strand
GCGCAGGGCGGTAACGTCGCGGAGGTAGAAGTGCATTTCGCGCCTGCCGCCGCCCCGCAGATGATGACCCTGAGCGTGGATTAAGCCGCTTGTAGGGGCGCGCAACGGCGCGTCCGCTGGAAGGAAAACCCGGTGCGTGTCGATACCCACACCATTATTGCAACAGACGTCTCATTGGATGAGTTCCATGCGCGCTATGACGGGTTTTACGAGTGGGTACGAGGAGCGATAATTCAAATGGCACCCGTTTCGATGCGGCACGATCAACTGACGGCCTACCTGCGGGTGCTGCTGGCGACGTACCTGCAATTGAATCCCGTTGGTGTGGTTCACAGCGCGCCGTTCCCCATGCGCCTGCTGGACGGCGAAACCCAGCGCGAACCGGACTTGCAGCTTATTCTCAATCCCAACCGTGCGCGCCTCACCGACACCTACATGAACGGCCCGGCAGACGTAGCGATTGAAGTTGTTTCGCCGGAAAGTGTGCAGCGCGATCACGGCGAGAAGTTCGCAGAGTACGAGGCGGCGGGTGTAGGCGAATACTGGATTGTTGACCCGCTGCGCGACGAAGCCCGCTTCTACCGCCTGGACGAGGACGGGGTGTACATCCCGCAGGGTACCGATTCAGGCAGCTATTACACCACGCCAGCACTGCCACGCTTCCGGCTATATGTGCCCACGCTGTGGCAAACAGAACTACCAACAACGATGGATGTCGTCGGGGCGGTGCGGGCGATGTTGGGTGACACCGACCCGCCAACCTGACCCCATCTGCGCTTGATTGCACGCGTCGCTCATCACGTTCAACTTCTGGTGCCCTGTCCTTGTGACACGCCCCACACAGTGCTAAGATGGCAGCCATTTTCTTATAAGTGTTACGAAAGCTCCTACTGTGACCACGCTCATCACTGGCGGTGCCGGGTTCATCGGCTCGCATCTGGCGCAAACCCTCATCAAGCGAAACCAACCCGTGCTGCTGTTGGACAACTTCGACCCGTACTATGATGTGGCCTTTAAGCGGGCGCGTTACGCAACCATGAACGAAGGCGTTCCACTCGTTGAATGCGACATCCGCGATCATGACGGGCTGGCGAAGCTGTTCGACCAACACCGCATCACGCAGGTGGTGAACCTGGCGGCCATGCCCGGTGTGCGCTATTCGGTGGGGCGGGCACCGGAGTACGTCCAGGTCAATGCGTTGGGTGCCGTCAACCTGATGGACTTAGCCGCACGCCACGATGTGGAAGTATTTGTACAGGCGTCCACGTCGTCTATCTACGGCCAAGCCGAGCCAGACCGCATCCCCTTCCGTGAGGACGACCCCGCTGACCGTCCGCTGGCCCCGTACCCGGCCAGCAAACGCGCCGCCGAGCTATACGCGCACAGCTTCTACAATTTGCACGGGCTAAATATCACCACGCTGCGCTTTTTCAATGTGTATGGGCCGTTCGGTCGCCCGGATATGATGCCGCTCAAAGCGCTCAAGGCCATTCTGGACGGCGAAACGATCAAACTGTGGAACGGGGGACACCTAAAGCGCGACTGGACGTATGTGGATGATACAGTGGCGGGCATTATCGCCGCTTTGGAACGGCCTATGGGCTTCCAGTTGATTAACCTGGGTTGCGGCGCGCCGTTACCGCTGATCGACTTTATCAACATCTACGAGGAGCTAGTCGGCAAACAGGCGGTGAAGGTCATCGAACCTGCCCCGCCAACAGAGCCGTTAATCACCTATTGCGACAACACCCGCGCCCGCGACCTGCTGGGCTTCCAGCCGCAAACGACCATCACCGATGGGCTGACCCATGTATGGATGTGGTATCGTGAGTTTCATAAGGTTGGGGTATAACGCGAACGCGCCCGAAGTGGCTGTTCGATGATAGGGGAGTACACGTTGTGCAGGTTGGCAGCCTGAGTCTATTTCCCACCTTATTGTAAGGGATAGCGCCAAAAACGTACACTCTTGAATTTTAAGCACAGTACATCATTTCTTAAACTTTGGCCATACCCCACGCCGACGGCCAACGTTACGCATCGCAAAAATGCCCGTCAATATGGTAGGCCACGCTACGCTGCAACGGGCAAGTCTCGACTATAATTAACCGCATATCAATCTACTTCCACGTTTTGTCTGCTAGACTATGACCTTAGCTCACCCTTAAGCTAACCTGAAAGGGAAAATTCCAAATGGAAGACATCACCAACCGCCGCGACCTGGAACAGCAGATGAAGGCTGCCAACCGCCTGCCACCGGGCCAATCGCTCACCACCAAGTTCCCGGTACTCACCTACGGCCCCAACCCCGCCTATGACCTGTCTACGTGGACGTTCCGCGTGTGGGGTGAGGTGGAAAACGAAATGACCTGGACCTGGGACGAAATGATGAACCTCCCGCAGAAGTCTGTGCTGACGGACATCCACTGTGTAACGCGCTGGAGCAAGTTCGACACGACCTGGGAAGGCGTGGATGTGCTGGAACTGGCCAAGATCATCGGCATCAAGGACAGCGCCAAGTTCGTGATTGCGCACTGCGACGGCGGCTACACCACCAACGTGCCGCTTGAGGACTTTTTAGACGACGATGTGCTGCTGGCCCACACCTACGACGGCCAAAAGCTGCACGAGTGGAACGAAGGTCTCGATCATGGTGCGCCCATGCGCACGCTGGTGCCCAAGCTGTACTTCTGGAAGAGTGCCAAGTTCGTGCGCGGCCTGGAGTTCAGCACCAAGGACAAGCCGGGCTTCTGGGAAAAGGCGGGCTACCACAACCACGGCGACCCGTTCACGGAAGAGCGCTACGCCCGCCGGGGCTTCTTCTTCTAAACGGTGGGTTGCGCCGGACGCGCAACGGCGTTTGGTTTGGAAAAGTAATCCGGGAATGGCTCGTTGTGGGGTCTACACGGACGGCATGTTGGCGTTTCAAAAAATAATCTGGGAACGATGCGTTGTGGTGTTCAGCGGACGAGGCAGGCCTCGTCCCATGCCTGTCAAGTTAAGGATTACGAGGGCGCTGCCCTCGCGCTCCCGACAGGGGTTTACACCCCTGTACCCCATGTCTTTATATCTGTCCAAAAGAAAAGGCCGCTTTTTGCCGCGCTTTTTCTGGAAAAAGTGCGTGGGGTTCGGGGCAAAGCCCCGAAAGGTAAGTCAAGATTTTCTTAAGTTGACACCTATGGGACGAGGCCTGCCTCGTCCCTACAGGTTACATCTGTGATCGTGTAGAGACGCGCAAAAGTGCGTCCGCCAAACACCCCCGGTTACCCACTTAATTTCTGAATCCTCAATATGCCGTCCCTACGCATTTATTCAGGTATCCATGTATCTGTTCACGTATCCGTGAGATATTCGGGGTTGGGTAACAGCGGACGCAGCAGGCTGCGTCCCTACGGGGTTATGACGGGCCGTAGAGGTTTAGCGTGCTAAACCCAATGATCTGTCACGCCGCCTGTTCACGTCAAGGTGAATAGATACTACCCCACCCCTAACTGCACACAGGTGCCGCGTTAATCGTCGTCGCCACTGCTATCGTCGCTGTCATCATCCCCGCTGGACGCACGCCCGGTCGGTTTGGGGCCGCTGCCATTGGACGCTGGCGTACCGTCCAGGCTGGGTAGGCCAAAATGCGTGCGAATCTGATTTTCCAGGTCGGCGGCCACGTCGGGATTTTCCACGAGATGCTGCTTGGTGTTCTCGCGGCCCTGACCGAGCAGATTGTCGTTGTAGCGGTAAAACGCGCCGCGCTTTTCAATAATGCCGATGTCTGTGCCCAGGTCAACAATTTCACCCGGCTTGCTGATGCCGTTCTCGTAGAACATGATGTCAAACTCCGCCTCACGGAACGGCGGTGCGACCTTGTTCTTCTTCACCTTGATGCGCGTGCGATTGCCCACCACCTCGCCGCCCTGCTTAATCGACTGAATCCGGCGGATGTCCAGGCGCACACTCGCATAAAACTTGAGCGCCCGCCCGCCGGGGGTGGTTTCCGGGCTACCGAACATCACGCCCACCTTTTCGCGAAGCTGATTGGTAAACAGCACACACACATTCGACTGCTTAATCGCGCCGGACAGCTTACGCAGTGCCTGGCTCATCAGGCGGGCCTGCAAGCCCACGTGACTATCGCCCATTTCGCCCTCGATTTCCGCACGGGGCACCAGCGCCGCCACACTGTCCACAACAATGATGTCCAGCGCACCAGAGCGCACCAGCGCCTCCGTGATTTCCAGCGCTTGCTCGCCTGTATCCGGCTGCGATACATACAACTGCTCAATGTCTACGCCGATGCGGGCCGCATAGGTTGGGTCTAGCGCGTGTTCCATGTCCACGAAGGCACACAAGCCTTTGCGCTGCTGCGCCTCGCGCACCACATGCAAACAAAACGTCGTTTTACCGGACGATTCCGGGCCATAGATTTCGATGATGCGCCCGCGTGGGATGCCGCCCACGCCCAGCGCAATATCCGTGGTGAGTGAGCCAGTGGGAATGGTGGCAACATTGAGGTGGGCTGCGTCACCCAATTTGATGACCGCACCATCGCCATAGCGTTTGGTCAGGTCGCTAAGGGTGGATTCGAGCGCTTTCATGCGCCCGCTTTCAAAAAGTTCACCTTCTGGGTGTTTTTCGACCTTCTTGGTGGTGGTTTTACGTCGTGCCATGGCTAAGTTGTCCTCCGGTGGGGTTGTCAAAAAGTGTGCCAGCCGCCTGACGCACACATTATACGTTAGTTAGAGCGTGAACGGGTTTGCTGTTCACACGAGTAGCATGAATCGGATACTGCTATGATAGACCTAATGTTCTAAGATGACAAGGGACCCCACGATGAAAATCTATACCAAGACGGGTGATGACGGCACCACCGGGCTGTTTGCGGGTGGGCGCGTGTACAAAACGCATCCGCGTGTGAACGCCTACGGCACCGTAGACGAACTCAACAGCGCGGTCGGTACCGCACGGGCCGCCGCCGCCAAACAAGACGACTGGCTGCGTCAGGTGCAAAACGACCTGTTCCACCTGGGGGCAGACCTGGCCACACCCCTTGACGCGGACGCCGATTGGATCGTGCGCACGCCGGAAAGTTCGATTGGCTGGCTGGAAGCGCGCATTGACGAAATGACCGCTGAACTGCCGCCGCTTAAGCACTTCATCCTGCCAGGGGGATGCCCTGCCGCTGCCCAGTTGCATCTGGCGCGGGCCGTCTGCCGCCGGGCAGAGCGGCTGGTGGTCAATTTGGCGCAGCAGGAACCCGTCACTGAAAACGCGGTGGTCTACCTCAACCGCCTGTCAGACTTTTTGTTCACGCTGGCCCGCTACGAAAATTGGCTGGCCAATGTGCCGGAAGAGCAGTGGCAGGTGGATCGGTAGCGATATTGTGGGCGTGGTAGGCCGCGCCCACTCTGTTTAGAGCCGCTGTAGCTCTTCGTCTGTGATGTCCGCCAGTGCTCTGAACCACGAACGCGCTTCGACATCTGGGAAGTGGCGGGATTCGTAAACGGCGTCTTCGCCGCTCAGCACATCGGTTAGGTAAGCAATCCACTCGGATTGAATACGCATGAAATCGTTGCTGGGTCTGATGAAGAATCCATCAACCAATACTTCCCATGTTTCTGCCGTAGCGAACGTCAAAAGCGCCTCGCCCGCCTCAAACCGGACAGGCGAGTCAAAGTGGTTGATGCGCCAGTCCCAGTTCACATGCCCGTAGCGGTATTGCTGTACCATAACATAATACGCACTTTTAAAAACGTCTGTCAGTTGTCCGACAAAGTGAGTCGCCACTGCACGTACCGGAATCTCAATTTGGTGTGAACGAGCACTCGTGGTAAGGCGACGATAGGCGTCTCGATCACCTGCCATTGCCTGCTCATAAAGTCCTGTCAATGTCTGATAGGCAGGCAAATCCTGATAAGGTGTGGTTGACCGCAGAATTGGAGGCCCCTGCATTGGAGCCATATAACCAGAATCCCAATCGGGAATCCGCTCACGCAGCCCAATGTCCAGGCGTGCCCAACGCCGTGCGATATGTTTCAAGCTGCGGTTTTCCGGTTGAGACAAACTCAGATTCAAGATTGCTTCAAAGTGCCCTTCAAGCCATTCCCATACCTGAGCATTATTCTCGTCGGTCAAGTGGCTAACGGTGAAAAGCTTTAGATGCGTCGGGTAGCTATCGAGTGCAGGAAGCAGTAAATCGAGTACCTGCGCTATGAATTCATCGCTACGCCCACGACGGAGTTGTGAACTCAGGAAATCAATTGCAATAGATGGCTCTGCGGCTTCAATGAGCTTGAAGAACCATACCCGATTACTGGGATGGGCATCTATTAGGGAAGCAATGTCATCAAGAAAATAATGCGACCCAACCAAACGATGCTGATGTCCCCGTTGAACAGCTAACTCACGACGCTGAGCCTCCGGTACGGTTAGCATCTGTAGCATTTGTTGAGTGAGGGGTATGAATTGTTCTGCGAGATGGTCGCCAGGGGAGGCAGCATAGGCCCGCAATGCGTAAATGCTAACCCAATCGTCCTGTGTATCGTCCAAAACGATCTCGCTGAGTTGGGGCCGAATTTGAGCCGACCTGAAGGCTTGTAGTATGTTCGCAGCATTGCGACTAAGGGACGTAGGTGCATAGTACACCAACTGAAGCATATCGTGAGCAACTGCGTCACGATTTGTCCAACCGAACTTTTTTGTAGAGTGATTCAAGGGAATAGCACACTAAGCGGTGCTGGGGCTTTGACTTTATCTGTTGCCATGAGTGTATCACAGGTACCAACAATCAGAGCATAGAAAATACAGCCGATGTCCGGCATAGGCCACATTTCCCATAACCCCCCGGATAGGGGTATAATGCGTGGCAGCTTAGTCAGCGATCACAGTCGACAAAAGGTCACTTCTTATGGCGAAGATCGTCGTCCTCGGCTCAGCGGCAGCCGTTTCCGACGCGGAACACGACAACACCCATCTGCTCCTCGTGGGCGAAAACAGCGGCCCCGTCCTCATTGACGCCGGGTCAAACCCGTTGGGTAAAATCAAACACATGGGCATCGACGACGAAACCGTCCAGGATTTGATTCTGACCCACTTTCATCCAGACCACGTCTCTGGCGTGCCCAACATGCTCATGCACATGTGGCTGCTGGGGCGCAAAGCCCCGCTGCGCTTTTACGGGCTGCATCACTGCCTTAACCGCATGGAAGACATGCTGATGGCGTTTAGCTGGGACGAGTGGCCCAACTTCTTCCCGGTGACGTTTAACCGCGTCAGCGAACGCTGGGCCGCCCCCGTCATGGAAAACGACGACTTCCGCATTACCGCGTGGCCCGTCCAGCACTTCATCCCCACAGTGGGGCTGCGCGTGGAAAACAAAATCAACGGCAAGGTGTTCGCCTACAGCTGCGACACCGAACCTACCGACTCGCTCAAAGAGCTGTGCGGCCCCCAACCAGACGTGCTGATTCACGAGGCTGCCGGGCCGCCGCCCGGTCACAGCACGGCGCGGCAAGCGGGCCTGTTGGCCAACAAGGTCGAGGCAAAATCGCTCTACCTGATTCACTATCAGGTGTGGAACGCCGACCCCGAACCGCTCGTGGATGAAGCCGCGTCCGTGTTTGATGGCCCGGTGATGCTGGCCCGCGACCTTGACGTGATTGAGTTTTAAGCCCATTTGCCCAATCAGTAACGACCAAAATGCAACCATTTGCTCCTGCGCTGCGTCTAAGCTAACAAAAGCCGTAACGACTCAGGTGGGGGCTGGCAAGGCCCCCGGCTCTTATAAAGCCCTACACGGGTTGCTTGGGCGCTGCCCAAACCCGCCACTTTTTTCAAAAAGTGGACAAAAACTTGCCGTTTTGCACGCTTTCGTGCAAAAACATGGGTTCACAGGGTGCAAACCCTGTGCAGGGGTGCGGGGACAGCGTCCCTGCGCTTTTAAAAGCTTACCTTGTAACGGCCCTAGAGGGGCTGAGTAGTTACCAAAAGCCATAACACGCACACAGGAGCGTTCCCCATGAAACGGCGTCATGTATTCACATTGGATAGTGACCTGGCCCCACTGCTGTTCATGATCTTTGCGCTGGTCGTCAGTGTGACGATGGTGACGGTAGCATTTGTAGTGGGTACAGCGGCTTAGGCAAAATATGCTAAACTGAAGCCTATTGCCCCGTTAGCTGGTGATGGAACCATGCCCCGCAAGCCGCATCCCACCCCACAAGCCCGCCAACGCGCCGTGGATTGGCTGCGCGACGACACCTCCGTGAGCGATGAGGAGAAAATCGCGTGGCTGCACACCCTCACCGGGGCCGATAGCCGCAAGGCCAAGCCCGACCGCACCGATGCTGACCTGATGACCCCCGACTGGCTGAGCAAGAAGTTCGAGGCCGAAGCGGAACACCGCTCTAAGCAGCAAATCCGGCAGAGTGCGCTGCGCTATGCCGCCCTGTTGATTTTGACAGGCGCACTGGTTGTGGGCGTCGCTGCGGCTGTGATGCACTACCTGCAAAGCACCTGACCCCTTTACATTTCGTTATTTTTTTACACCTTCTTTGTGGCGCGCTGGTTGCTTCGCCCATATTTTGGCGTACACTATAATCATTAAGGTAGGCCAGTTTACTACGGGGCCATGCACAGCCTTTATTCATTTTAATTCTATGCATCGGCCAAGTGTTAGCTCATCACCAACTTATTGACAGCGTCTACCCTCATCCTGCACAATGTTTACAAAGTATTTTTTGTAAACTATTGACAATTGGAAGCGTGGAATCGTTATGCAACTCCAACAGATTTTCCCTACCCTCAAGCAACATCTTCTCTATCCGATCTATCGAGACTGGGGTGCCGGGCGCGTAAGCCGGGGCAACTACGAAACCGCCGTGCGTGACTGCACACGCGCCATTGAACTGCGGCCAGACGCCGCCGAGCCTTACATCCACCGGGCCAACGCTTACTTCCAGCTCGGCAACTTTGCCAGCGCCACTGCCGACTTTGAGACCGCCATTCGCCTGAACCCGCAGGCCGCCAACGGTCACATTGGCCTGGGCAACCTGCACTATGACACACGCAACTACGTCGAAGCCATTCGCTGCTACAACCTGGCCCTCTATCACGAGCCGGACAACGCCGGGGTGTATTACAACCGCGGGTTGGTGGCCACGGCCCAGGGCAATTATCAACACGCCGTGAAGGACTACACCGAGGCGCTGCGCCTCAAACCGGAGTACGCTTTTATCTATGGCAACCGGGGCGAGATGTACTTTTTGCTAGGCCGCTACGAGGACGCCCTTAACGACTTCCATCAGGCGCACCGCGTGAACCCGATGCTGCGCCGCGCCGTTGCTGGCATGGCGATTGCGCGTCATGCCCTGGGCGAAACGCTGGAGTCCATCCGCTTGTGGAAGCTGCTGCTGGCCCTCAATACCCAATATGAAGACGCAAGCTGGGTCGCGGATGAACACGCCTGGGCACCCGCCCTCGCCGATGAGGTTCGGGGGCTGCTGGCCGACCTGGACACAAACCGATAGCAAACGTTTAGGACTTCGCATACAATGAGCGGTGGCAAAATGCCCACCGCTTTTTCGTTTCTGCTACAATTATGCTAAGTCTTATCCGTCTGAGGGAACGCTATGCCCGCCAACACCGTCTACATCAGCTATCACCCATCCCTGAGCCTGTATATCGCACAGCCGCTGTTCAACGACCTCACCGAGATGGACTACGATGTGTACATGCACCTGGAAGGCGACATCGACAGCATTAGCCTGCGTCAGATTGCCGCCCGCGAGCATTTCATTATGGTCTTGACGCCCGGTGCCCTGGAAGAGGCCGACAGCATGCGCGACCGTCAGATGATGGAGTATCGCGTGGCCACCAAGCACGCCCGCAACATCCTGCTGCTGCAAACCAAAGACTTCGACTTTGATGCCGAGGCCACATTAGCAGCAGGCATGTTAAAGGAACTGCGCCAACAGCCCAGTATGCGCGTCCCCATGCCGCACCTTAGCCAGGTGGTGCAGCACATCGCCAACGAAGTGCTGACGAAGCGCGCCGGGGCACCCACCGTCCCCGCGCCTGCCTCTGACCATGCCACCGTTGCCAAGCGCATTACCGCCGTCAAACAATACGCGCAGCAAGCCACCATCCGTTTGGGCACCGAGCGGATGCTGCTGCAAGCCGTGGCCAAAATCCGCCAGGGCGACTATCAAGGCGCGCTCAATGACCTTGACCTGGTCATTTTGGACAACCCACAAAACGAAAATGCCTATTTACAGCGTGGGCGTGTATTAAAGAAAATGGGCCGCAAAACCGCCGCCATCCGGGACTATGAGCAGGCAACGTATTTGAGTCCGAAGATGGTTACGGCTCACATTGGCCTGGGCGACCTGCTGCTAGAAACCGAGCGCTATCAGCGGGCCTACGACAGCTATCAGGAAGCCGTCAATGTGCAGAACGACCTGCTCCCAGCCTTGGCGGGCATGGCCCTGGCCCAGCAGGGGATGGGTAACGCGGCGGAGTCCAAGCGGCTGTGGCGCATTTTGGTTGACCATGATGACAACTATGCAGACCCGCAGTGGACAGGCGAAACATTCGACTGGAACAAAGCACTCATCCAGCAGGCCCGCAAACTGATGAAAAAACTCTAAAGAACGACGGTATAACATCATGAAAGTTGGTATCCTGGCGCTGCAAGGCGCTTTTATTGAGCATGAGAAAACGCTGCGGCATCTGGGTGTAAACACGGTTCAGGTTCGCCTGCCACAACACCTGGACGGGCTGGACGGGCTGATTATGCCCGGTGGCGAAAGCACGACCATCGGCAAGCTGGCCAAAGACTATGGCCTGATTGAGCCGCTGCGCGAGTTCGCGGCAGGGCGGCCCACCTGGGGCACCTGCGCCGGGATGATCTTTTTAGCGCAAGATTTAGGCCACAATCAGCAGCCGATTTTGGGCGCAATGGACATCACGGTAGACCGTAATGCCTTTGGCCGCCAGGTGGACAGCTTCGAGATGGAACTGCCGCTGAGCGTGCTGGACGCGCCGTTCCATGCGGTGTTTATCCGCGCCCCAGTGGCCACCCGCGCCGGGGACGGCGTGCAAGTGCTGGGTACGCTAGAAGACGGGCGGATTGTGGCCGCCCAACAAGGGCATCTGCTGGCAACGGCGTTTCATCCTGAACTGACGGATGACGACCGTTTGCACCGTTACTTTCTCGATATGATTAACAAAGAGGGCTAACTCGTGTCAACGACCACCGACTCAAAGTCGGTGGCTTGGAAAGCGACTGAAAGTCGCCTGAAGAGCCACACGTTGACCAGCCTCAGCCACCAGTTCACGAACTGACGGGGCTACGTTACCAGCGAATATATAGGCACTCCGGGATGACGCTCCAGTCCCGG
>CAWUJQ010000123.1:0-11394 GCA_963922445.1 uncultured bacterium | reverse complement strand
GTCGCGCGCCGTGAGGGCGGCAGCTTCGACGGCTTCTGGCTCACGGCCTTCTATCGCATCATCGGGGAGCGGCGCGCCAACCACCGTGATGATCTCGCCGTCGTTGATGGGTAGCAGGTCGTCCACCGCCTCGAACACCACAAACGATTCATCGTCAGAATAAATGCCCTCAGCTACCACGTTGACGGGCGGCTGCCCTAGGCTAACCGCTTCGGATACATCACCAGCGGTATCCAGCGTGAAGCCATGAACATAGTCGCAAAACGGGCTGCGTTCCTGGGCGTGGCCTACCGGAGCCGCTATCAGTGCGAGCGCGGCCAGCAACCCGCTCACCATAAAGCGTGCAATGTGCTTGTTCATATCCGTTCCCTTGTGTTTTGAACAATCAATGACCGTGACGCTATCACTCTATGCTGTGGGTGGGGTACTGTCAAACCTACGATTTTACCCACCGCCTCGTAACGAAACGTTATCCACTCCGCTCACAACTTATCGTATACTGGCGTTACCCAAAATATGGTAACCACCAGGAAACAAAACTTATGTTGAAACGCCTTTTGCTGCTGGCAGGGTTGGCCTGCTTGCTCACTATTCCCCTACCTGCCGCAGACGCCGTCCCTATCAGTGACTTGATTAACCTCGCCGGGAACTTCCCGCAAACCACGGGCATGTACGTCGCCATGCGCACCGATGACGACTTCATCGACACCATAGACGCCATCGCTAACGAGATTGACAGCCGCATCTTTCGCGGTGTGGGCGCTGGCGACATTCAACCCGTCAGCTTGCGCTTGCAAAACCGCAAAGACGATTTAACCCCCGTGCGCGACTACCTCAATGAGGTGTCTACGGAGGTCTTTGGGGCCGACTTCGACACCGCCATGCGTCCCTGGCTGGGGGATAGCCTGGCGGTGGGCATCACGGACTACGACGTGGTATTTGAGGTGGCAACGTTCAATAACATAGACGAAGTGATTGCAGATGACGACTTCCCGTTTATTATCGCATTCGAAATTGATGACCGCAGCCTCGCCCTCAACACGCTTGATGCGGTCATCAGTGATGCAACACCTGGTGACCTGCGTGTGCGGGCCGAAGCGGGCGAATATGTCTATTATCAGCCCGACGAAACGCGCCTTGGGCTACTGCTGGCCCCGTCCGCATTGATTGTTGGCAAGCCAGATGACCTGCTTGACGCCATTGACACGCCGACGCCGCCCCTGTTGGCAGATGACGCCTTCAATGAGACGCTGGCCATGCTGCCAGAAGACGATTACAACCTGCTTGCCTATGCCGACTATGCCGCTTTGGTCGAGGGCAGCCTGAGCGCCGCCACGCTTGACCCATCGGTTGACGCAGAAGAATTTGAGGCCAGTTTCACGTATCTGCAACCATTTCTGGCATCCGTTAACGGGATTGCCATCGGCGGCACCCTGCTTGATGAGCGCACGCTCACCCTGGACATGGTTCAAAACGCGGATTTCACCGATCTCAGTGACGAGGGTATCCTTACCGCTATTCCCGTCCGCATTGACCCGGAATTTGCCGACCACATTCCTGCGGACGCCTCGCTGATCTTCTTCAGCAGTGACTTTGCAGGCACATATGAGGCCACGATTGACAACCTATTGGCCACGGCCCGCTTGCAGGCCGATACCGACGTGCCGCCGGAGTTCCGCATCAGTGAGGCAGACATCGACGGGGCGCTGTTCCTGGCACAGTTGGGGCTGCGACGTTACAGCGGGTTGAACCTGGAAGACGACATCCTCAGTTGGATGGACAATGACTTTGCGCTGGTGTTGGGCATCAACTCGGAGGTAAGCCGGGTGCGCGACTATGACGACCTATCCGTGGCACCGGTTGACTTCGGTTTGATCTTCGATGATGGCAGCGACGCTGAAGCCGCAGAACGTACCCGCGAGGGCATTGAGGAGGCGGTTGAGCAACTGCTTGCGGACTTTGAGCGCGATCTGGAAATCAGCGACATCTCGGTAGAAGTCACGGCGGAAACCATCGCCGGGACGGAAGTCAGTGTGTACACCATCACCGACGAAATCGGCTTTACCTTTCAGTTCCCGTTTGAGGTGATTGTAGGGGCTAACGAAGCCGTGTTCGTTATTGGGTCGCGCAATGTGGTGGAAGCTGCGCTGACGGGTGAAGGCGGCCTGCGCGATACAGAAGCCTTCCAGGAAGCGGAAGATATATATCTGGTCGAGGAAGCTGGCGTTTTGATGTTAGCCAATCCGGAGGCGATGTACCCATTTGCTGATTTGTGGGTGCTGGCGGCTGACCCGTTCTTCAACCCACGGGCAGACCAGGAAGCCCAGACTATTCGCGATGTGTTGTCGCTGTTTTCCAGCGCAACGATTAGCGGCAGCAATGCGGAAAACGGCAGTGCCATCACCCGCATGACCGTGTCGCTGAATGTGGGCGCGCTGCGTTAGCGTTTTTTGGGTTTGGGTGAGCCAGCCGTTCACCCAAACTTACCCCGGCGGTTTGTCAAACTTTTCCAGTAAGGATGTACGCATCACCCGGTCAGTGAGGGCAGGCAGCCAGCGGCCTAACGCGGCAAAGGTGAGATTCACCCCGCCTGGAATCACGATGCGCTGGCGCTTGTCAATCCCGCGCATGATGTAGCCCGCTAGGTCTGCCGGGGCCATGCGCTTGTCCTCACGGCTGTTATCTGGGCTGTAGCGGCGGGCGTGAGCGGTACGCGTCGGGCCGGGATAGACGGTCATCACGTGCAAGTGCGGGTAACCCACAGCCAGCGACCGGGCATAGGCGGCAATGCCGTCCTTGGTAGCGGCGTATACACTCGCGCCGGGGTAGGCAATATACCGTGACAGCGACGAGACAAACACCAGCGATGCCCCCTCGTTGAGCGCTTCATTTGCCAGCAGATGCCGCGTGAGCACCAACGGAGCCTGCAAGTTCAAGCTAATCACCTGCTGCTGCCCGACGGGGTCGGTGGATTCAAAGTAGCCCACCTCGTTGATACCCGCATTGTGAACCATCACATCCACGCCCGTGAGCTGCCCCGCCACCTGCGCCAGCCCCTCCGATTGCGACAAATCCGCGATGATGAACGACAGATGCTCACCGAGTTCAGTTTGAGTGGTTTGGGCACGTTCTGCGTCTACGTCTATCCCTGTGACCGTGTACCCGGTATCAATTGCAGCGGCGGCCAATGCTTTACCAATACCGTCAGCAGCGCCCGTAATGACCATGTGCTTCATCTCGCCCATTAGCTGCGCCCTTTCATCGCGGTGTCAATCAGACGGGCGGCGTGTTTGCCGGCCCAACGCAGCGGTGCCGTACTTGCGCCAATAGACGCCTGCTTGCTGCCTTTGTCAACAGCAGCGACGATCTTCTCTGCGACCGTTTCAGCAGGTGTGAACTTGCTGGTGTCCATGTCATCCGCCGTGATGCCCGCCTTACGGTGCATGTCAGTACGGGTCGCGCCAGGGTGAATGAGTTGCACGGTCACGTCGTCGCGTAATTCGATGCGCAAATTGTAAGCGAACGCGTCTAGCGCGGCCTTGGTTGCACCATAGACGTTGTAGTCTGGCACAGGCATGGCAGACGCAACCGAACTGATAAACACCAGCTTGCCCCGCGCCGCTTTGAGGTGCGGCAGCAGCGCGTGCGTCAGCGCGACGGGTGCCCGCAAATTCACCGCCACCAGCGCTTCAATGTTTTCGACGGGCTGCGCCTCAGTTATCCCAAAATATCCCAAACCAGCGTTGTGAATCAGCACGTCTAGCTGAGAAACGTTCATGTTGGTTAAGGCTTCACTAACGATGTTTGCCGCATTTTCGCCCGCCAGGTCAGCCTGAATGTAGGTTTCGGGCGAGAATAAGCCATCTTGCAGGTCTGTTAGCGGGCGTCGTCCCACCAATAGCAAGCGGTCACCCCGTTTGCGATATATTTGGGCCAGGGCCAGCCCGATGCCGCTCGTTGCCCCGGTAATCATGACAGTTGCCATCAAAATTCCTTGCCTGTACGGTCTGTTCGTTTATCAGAGTGGTGATTGCGGGGCACATCTTACACGGCTGCGCCCAACTAGGCCGCCCCAACTGCGCCCTTCTCCGTTAAACTCTTAGCACAAGCAAGCCAATTTAAGAGGCAAATCAACTATGTGGAAGCTGAAGGTGCTGTTGGTGGGGCTGGTGTGTGTTGTAAGCGTGAATATCGTCACAGCCCAGGATGCAGCCGAAGTCGAGGTGAGTCCGGCGCTGCTGGAACAACTGGAAGACATTGAGGCGTTGGTCGTGGAAGTGCGCGGCCTGGAAGCGATTGACCCGTTGAACCGGGTTTTCCCGTCACGCGAGGAAGTCGGTGCCTTCCTGACAGAGAGCATTGAAACGCAGCTCACGCCGGAACTGGTCGAGCAGTCACTGGCGTTTTATTACGTGTTCGACTTCATCGATGACCCTGAGCTTGACATTGTGGGCCTATACCTGAACCTGCTGGAAGACCAGGTCGGCGGTTACTACGACCCCGCAGACGAAACGCTCAACACGATTCTCATCAGCGGCGGCGAACTGGGTGACAGCCTGCCCCTGCTAGAACAGATCATTTACGCGCACGAGTTCGTTCATGCGCTGCAAGATCAGTACTACGATTTGGCCTCGCTGGGCTTTGACCCGGAAAACGTGGACGACATCGAGACGGATCGCTTTTTGGCCGTGCAAGCGCTGGTTGAAGGGGATGCCACGTTCGTGATGAACGTATACACCGAAGTTATCATCGCGGAAGACCCATTTGCTGCGGTTGGTTTGTTGGGCAGCGCCTTTACCGCAGCCGGTGCCATCCCCGAAGGCACGCCGGACATCCTCACGCGTGAGTTGACGTTCCCGTACAACGCGGGCCTCATCTTCGTGACGGAACTCATCAACGATGGCGGCTATGGGGCAGTTGACGACGCCTTTGCCAACCTGCCCACATCCACCGAGCAGATTATTGACCCGCAGAAGTACTTCGAGGGTGAGCAGCCCATTCCCGTGACGCTGAACGCAACCGACGCCGCGCTCGGTGAGGGCTGGGCCATGATAGATGAGGGCACACTGGGCGCATTTTACCTGCGGGCCTACCTGGATAATCACCTGGAGCGCGCAGAGTGGTTAACTGCGGGTGAGGGCTGGGGCGGTGACCGATTCCAGTTGTTCACCAATGCCGATGCAGGCGAATACGCGATGGTGCTGCGCGTGGCGTGGGACACGCCCCTGGATAGTGACGAGTTCGATAAGGTGTACCGCACCTATGGCGCGCGCCGCTTTGATGTGCCCGCCAACACCGACGGCTGCTGGTCAGATAATGGGGCGGCGGTGTGCTTCCGCACGCTTGCGGGCGGCGACAGTGTGATTGCACGCGGCCCGTCACTAGACGAGGCGTTGGCGCTGCTGGCTACGCAGTCGTAACGGACAGATGCGGTGACCATCACCTTCAGGCCCATCAACGTTGCGGATATACCCACCCTGCACCGCTGGCGCAACCTGCCGCATGTGTCGCAGTGGTGGGATCCGTCCAATCCCAGCCTGCAACTGGCCAATGAGGAGTACCGCCACTATCTGAAGCCGGACAGCGGCGTGGAGGCGTTCATCACCCTGATTGACGGGCGCGGGATGGGCTACATTCAAATGTGGTGGGTGCGCAGCTACCCGGACTACAAGCCCTACGCGCCCGTCACGGATGACATGATCGGCGTGGATGTGTTCATCGGTGAGCCGGACTTTTTGCACAGGGGGTGGGGGCCACGCATCATGCGCCGCTTCCTGTGTGACTACGTCTTCAGTCACGCGCAGGTGCCCGCCGCCCTTATCGACCCCGTACCAGAAAACGCCGCCGCCATCCGTGCCTATGAGAAGGTCGGCTTCCGGCACCAGAAGACGTTCACCCACAACGGGACAGGTGTGTACCTGATGCGCTTGAACCGGGCCGACATGGACTGCAATCCATAGAAATTCGCGGGTTTAGGGGCGTTATATTTGCCCCTGCCCCACCTCAGACAAAGTTCTAATACACGCTGATGTTGTTTTTACGCGCATCAGAAAATTTTCTTACACCCCGGCACTACACTTACAGTCGTAAAGCAGTAACCCAATCATCGAATTCAACAATCAATTTGCTGGAGGTAAACCCATGAGTATTTTGATTCGCCGTAACCCCATCCGTGACATGGCCGCAATGCAGAGCGCAATGGATCGTCTGTTTGATGATGCTTGGCGCGGCATGGCCGACGACAATGAGCGCGTCTTGGCTATTGACGTACACGAAGCCGACGACGCCTATACCATCATGACCAACGTGCCCGGTGTGGACAGCGAAAACATCGACATCACCCTGCACGACGGTATCCTGACGATTGCCGCCGAACTGCCCAAGGCACAGGCTGAAGACGGTGTCCGCGTCCACGTTGCAGAGCGCGTCTACGGTCAGTTCACCCGCACCATCAGCCTGCCAAAGGCCGTGGACAGCGAGCGCGTTGAGGCTACCTTCGACAACGGCGTCCTGACGCTGTTCCTGCCGAAGACCGCCGAGGCTCAGCCGCGTCAGATTCCGATCAAGGCTGGTAACGTGCTGCGCACCAACAACTAAGCCGCATCCCCACCTTTACCAGCGCGCTCCACAGATGTGGGGCGCGCTGTTGTTATATCTCCCCACATAAACGCTTGCCCGATTCCCCGCAAACCCTGCTACAATGAACCGCTGTTGATAATCACAGTGCAAAGCAAGCAGCGAGAGCGAAACTATGGTTGCATCACCAGAGATGAACATCGAAGCGTTTAGCGACTTGGCGCAGCGCATCGAAGCGGAAGTGGCCCGGGTTATCGTCGGCCAAAAGGAAGTTGTGCGGTCCGTTTTAATTGCGGTCATTGCAGGGCGTCACGCCCTGCTGGAAGGTGTGCCGGGGCTGGGTAAAACCATGCTCATCCGCACCCTGGCCGACGTACTCGACCTGGAGTTCAGCCGGGTGCAGTTTACGCCTGACCTCATGCCATCAGATATTGTCGGCACGGACATCCTGGAAGAGACCGAAGACGGACGCCGCGTGTTCCGCTTCCAGCAGGGGCCGATCTTTGCCAACCTCGTCTTGGCCGACGAGATCAACCGCGCCACCCCCAAAACGCAGTCCGCAATGCTAGAGGTGATGCAGGAAAAAAGCGTAACCGTCGGCAACGAGACGTATCGCCTACAGCCGCCGTTCTTCGTGCTGGCCACCCAAAACCCCATTGAGCAAGAGGGCACCTATCCACTACCAGAAGCGCAGCTCGACCGCTTCATCTTCAAGGTCAATGTGACCTTCCCCACGGCGGACGAACTCGTGACCATTATCGACCGCACCACAGGCGCGGATGTGCCGCGCCCGCAAAAGGTAGCAGGCGGTGAAGAAGTCATTCAGATGGGCGCGCTTGCGCTCAACGTGCCCGTGCCATCTCACGTGAACGAGTACGTCGCGAAGTTGGTTGTGGCGACGCACCCGAACGGCGAGGGCGCTACACAGCAGGTCAAAGACTATCTACAGTTCGGCGCGTCGCCGCGTGGCGCGCAGGCCATGATTTTAGGCGCGAAGATCAACGCCCTACTGGAAGGCCGCTTCAACGTGAGCTTCGAGGACGTGGCAATGGTAGCGCCCGGCGCGCTGCGCCACCGTCTGCTGCTCAACTTTGAAGCATTGGCAGAGGGCATTTCCTCCGATGAGGTGATTGCTGACCTCCTCGCGAAAGTCCCGAAGACGCAGGGCTAATCGCGCATAACGTGGGGCTACGGTGATGTAGCCCTATCTCGACAATTACATTACGGCTCCGGCACCTGCGCCAACACCAAAATATAGCTCCCCTCCGTGTCGGAGTCGCCATCGCTGCCTGTGTAACGGGTGGCAAATACATAATAAACGCCCGTGCGCGACAGCCTATAGCGCTCAATAGCCGCATTCTGGCCGCTGCCACTGTCATCATCACTCACCAACGGCTGCAACTCCAATCCGAGGATGTTCACGACCGGGTCAAGGTTGCCGTCGCCTCGGTTCATGGACACACTGACCACATCCCCTTCTGTGCCGTAAAAGGCATACAGCACACCGGGTTCTTCATCACTTACAACGCCCGTCACCGTGCTGCCGTACAGAATCGGCAGGGCTTCGTTGGCCACCTCATCAAACGCCCCGCCCAACACCTCCAGCCGGATTTGATAGCGCCCGACCGTTTGCCCCTCCGTGCCACCAAAGCGCGTGGCAACCACGGTGTACACCCCCGCCTCCGGAATGCGTAACTCCTGAATGAGCGCGTTCTGGCCGCTCCCACCGTCATCATCAAAGGTCAGTTCAAGCCGGTTCGTATCCAAAATCACGAGGTACGCGTCCAACGACCCACTCACCCGATCCATACGCACCCGCACGAGGTCGTTTTCGTTGGCGAAGAACGTGTAAAACTGCTCAAAGCGGCTGGCGGTGATCTCACCTTCGATGGCCGTATCCGGCGGGAGTTCAGCAGCGGTTTGCAGTGTATTGCCCAGGCCACTGTCGTCGGCTTCTTCGATGCTCAGCACAAACGACCCCGTGCTGGTACCGTAGCCTTCACCATAGCGCGTCGCCACAATGACGTATGTCCCCGCCTCGTCAATCACAAACTCCTCAACCGCAGCATCCAACGTCGTTGACCCAATCAAGTCGTCACTGCTGGCAATCACGCGGGCGTCGCCATCCACGATTTTGAGCAGCGGGTCAAGGTCGCCACTCACGCGCTGCATCCGGATGTTGAGAATATCCCCTGAAGTGGCCTGGAAGCTGTAGAACAGTTGGGGTTCGTCGTCTGTGATGGTGTTAATGATGCTGTCATTGTAACGGAGCGTGCTGCCCGTGGCAGAACTCACCCCGATGCGACTGATTTGCAAGTCGTAGCCGCCACGCGTAAGGCCTAGGTCACCGCCAAAGCGCGACACAACAATGCGATAGGTGCCATTTGACGGGATGCGCAGGCTCTCGATAACCGTACCACGACCCAGGCCATCATCGCGCAGGGCCATCACAGCACCATTCGTGTCCAGCACCGTCAGCAGCGGGTCCAGGTTGCCAACCGTCGTCGTCAGTTCGATCTGCACGAACTCACCCCGCCGCCCATCAAAGGTATACGTCTGCTGCAATGTCAGGTTGTCTAACTGCCCGCTGATTGGCTCATCAAACGCCAGGGGGATTGGGGTTTCGGGTTGGGCAGCGGCGGGCAGGGCTGCCGCCATGATTAGGGCTATTGCAAACACACCAAATAACACACGCCGCATGGGCAAAAGCCTGCTATCGACATCAATTTATCACCGTCAGTGTATCACGAGTGGGGGGGTGCCCGTCAGCGTGAGCTAACCAGCGGACGCCAGCGAGTTTACCAGGTCTAGCAGGACAAAACGGCTGGCCGGTTTGACCAGATAGCCATCACAGCCCACATCGTGGGCATAACTGCGGGTGGCATAACCATCATCCACGGTGAGCATAACGACCGGGATGTTCATTGTTTCTGGTGTGGCCTTAAGCTGCCGCATCACTTCCACACCGTTGATGTCCGGCAGGTTAAAGTCCATCAGGATCAGGTCAGGTCGGTGCTGCATGGCCATCTCGAAGCCCATGTTGCCCGTTTCGGCATGCAGCGCGGCGATGCCTTCGCGGTGGAGTGTCTTGATAACCAGATTCGCGCTGTCCGGGTTGTCTTCTACGTAAAGCACGGTTTTGTTGGCCATGTTGAGCATCCCTCTGCCAGAGTTTTAAGGTGGTTAGTAATTTCTAACCGTATGACAGAGCGGTGTCAAGTTTCCTATGGGAATGCTTACAATGGCGTGACGCATCATGCGCGTGCAGCAAAGCCGTTAATCACATCCAAAAGCATGCGCTTGCTCACGGGTTTGACCAGATAGCCATCGCATCCCGCCTGCTGTGCTGCTGCGCGTGTTTGGGCGCTTGCGTCTGCACTGACCATAAGGATAGGGGTATTGGCCGTGGCAGGTTCGTCTTTCAGGTAACGCGTTACTTCGATGCCGTTCACATCCGGTAAGCTAGAATCGACCAGAATTACCTCGGGTAGGTGTTCGAAGGCCGCATCAACCCCAGCGTGTGCCGTTTCGGCAAGAATGACGAGGATGTCTTCCGAGCGCAGCATCCTTCGCACCAAAGTGGCATTAACGATGTTATCTTCAATATAAAGCACAGTAATCCAGGGCATAATCAAGTTCCCCCGTGTTAATATTTTGGCTGACATAGCATGTTTAACCACAACTTTAACATTAACGCGCTATTTTTTAGGCACCTTTGACAATTCCCGCTTATATCTTAACAATTTATCTCATCATGATAGGGTAAGCGCCTGCGGGGCGTGGGCTGCATGACGCGCAGCTCGTTGCTACAATGCACGTATGAACAAAAAACGACTTCGACAAACCTCACTCGTGACCACTGTTGTGCTAACCGTGCTGTTGGGCATTGGGTTTTATGCCGCTGTGCTGCACGGCTTGCCACCGATTGACGAACTTGACGCTGGGTTAGCCCTGCCGTCCACGCGCCTGTTTGACCGCAACGGACGCTTGCTGTACGAAATCACGCCGGACGGCACCGGGCGCAACTCCGTGTTGGGGTTGGATGACGTGCCGCTGCACTGCCGCAACGGGGTGATTGCCACTGAAGACGCCGAGTTTTACAACCATGCGGGCGTCAGCCTGCGCGGAATCGCCCGTGCATTGTGGGTGAACGTGCGCGGCGGTGAGGTCATTGCGGGTGGGAGTACCATTACGCAACAGGTGGCCCGCAACCTACTGCTTGACCCCCGTGCCCGCGCTGAGCGCACGCTCCAGCGCAAACTGCGCGAGGTGGTGCTGGCGGTGCGCTTGCAACGGGCTTACTCCAAGGATGAGGTGCTGGCGCTGTGGCTCAATCAAACGGACTTCGGCAACCTGGCCTACGGGGTGGACGCAGCAGCGCGGGCCTACTTCGGCAAACCCGCATCCGATCTATCACTGGCCGAGTGTGCGCTGCTGGTCGGGCTACCTCAATCGCCTGTATTGTACGACCCACTGACCAATCCTGACGGCGCTAAAACCCGTCAGGGCACCGTGCTGCGCCTGATGACCGAACAAGGCTACATTGACGAAGCCACCGCCGACGAAGCGACTGCCGACGACCTGCAATACGCAGCGGTGCCCTACCCCATCGAAGCGCCGCACGCCGTGATGACGGTATGGCGGCACCTGCAAGCCACCTACCCGGACGAACTCTACGACGACGGGCTGGACGTGGTCACGACGATTGACCTGGACTGGCACAACGCCACTGAGCGCATCGCACAACGTGAAATTGCGCGGCTGAACACGCCTGACGACCCCAACGCGCTCCCCGCCAATGCCAACAACGCGGGCGTC
>CAWUJQ010000122.1:0-11399 GCA_963922445.1 uncultured bacterium | reverse complement strand
CATGGACGCGCACCGTTTTGCCGTCTAACCACTCCACTGATGCGCCCAGATGCTCAATTACACTGCACAACACACGCACGTCAACGATGTCCGGCACATTGTGCAACGTAACGGGTTTGTCGGTCATCAGGCACGCTGGGATCATTTTGGTCGCGGCGTTCTTGTTGCCACCGGGTGTGACCTCGCCGCGCAGGGCGTGACCGCCCTCAATGATGAACTGCTGCATCAGATGTTCTCCTTTAACACGCCTTCAAGTACGACCTCATCCCCGGCGCGTACGCCAAGCTGTTGGGCGGCGCTGCCCTGATTCACCGCGACTTCCAGGAAATTGCTGCTGCCCACGAGCGCGACCCAATCACCCGGTGCGCTGGTACCGTAGGTCTTGCTCAACGGGTGTATCGTTTTTCCGGCAATGTGAACTTCTGATTTGGCCGGAATCAGCAAGTTTGGCACATCTATGTTGAAGCGCGGGCGCAGGAGCAGCATATTCGACGCGTGCCACAACAACTGGCCGATGTTGGTGACGATGTTGCCAAAGTGGTCAATATACAGCACCTCGCCGTGAATGCGCTGGCCATCCACCCGGACGGCGGGCATGGCGAGTTCGGCCCAATCGTCGTTGATGCTTGCGCCCAGGTCTTCAATGGGCGTTGCGGCAGCGAGGTTAGCAGCAGCGGGGGCGAATACGTCGCGCCCGTGAAAGGTGGTGCTAAGCTGCCCAGCCAGTTCGGTAATCTCTCGCGATGGTTTGACCTCAACCGCTTCTTGCACATTTTGCTCTTGCAGGCACCAACTCAGCACGCCGTTGTCTGGCGCGATGAAAGCGTATTCACTTGTGCGAACGGCAATCGGGCGGCGGGCTGTGCCCACACCGGGATCAACCACAACCAGGAACACGGTTCCCGGTGGGAAGAAGAAGTAGTTGTTCAACAGAACGAACGCGGCAGCCTGCACATCCTGCGGCGGGATGTCGTGGGTGATGTCGATGAAGTCCGCGTTGGGGCACAGCGTTTTCATAACGCCTTTCATCACGCCGACGTAGTGGTCACGGGTGCCGAAGTCGGTTAGCAGGGCAATGAGCGGTTGCATAGCGGGTTGGCCTTCAGGTGATGCCGATGATTGTAGGTGGGGGGTAGCCTAAAGCAACCCAGGCGGAAATGCCACTCTGTGTCGCTCAGATTGGTTGACACCCCACTCATGCGGCGCTATACTGCCGAACGTTCGTTAATCAGGGCAGTTACCGCATGGCGATTCGTAGTTTGCATCATCATCTGCATCACAGCATCACCCCAATTGAGGTGCGCCTGTAGACTGCCTGCAAGTACGATGAATGCTGCAACCATGACCCCGCACCCGGCGGGGTTTTTCGTTTCTGTTTACCGGGTGCGGGGTCACGAGGAGTATGTATGTTAGCGGTCATTGATTACGGGGCGGGCAACCTGCGGAGTGTGCTGCACGCGCTCAAGCACCTGAAGGCGCAGAATGTGCAGTTGGTTCAGTCGCCAGCGCAGTTGGACGGCGCGGAAAAGATCATTTTGCCGGGGGTGGGGGCCTTTGGTGCCGGGATGCAAAAGCTGCACGAACAGGAATTGGTTGAGCCGCTCAAGGCGGCCATTGCGGATGGCATCCCGTACCTGGGGATTTGCCTGGGAATGCAGTTTTTGTTCGAGCGCAGCGACGAGATGGGTGACCACGCCGGGTTGGGCGTGCTGCCCGGCCATGTGACGCGTTTCCCGGAGCGGCCCGGACTCAAGGTGCCGCACATGGGCTGGAATGTGTTGCAGCCGTGCAAAGAAACGGCCTTGCTCAACGGACTGCCGCAGCCGAGTTATGCCTACTTCGTTCACAGTTACTACTGCGTGCCGGATAGCACCGATGACATCCTCATCAACGTGGACTATGGCGAGCCGTTTTGTGCGGGTGTTGCCCGTGACAACATTTACGGCGTGCAGTTTCACCCGGAAAAGAGCCAGCGCACTGGCCTGCAAATCCTGACGAACTTTTTGGAGATGCCGTCATGATAATCTACCCGGCAATTGACCTGCGCGGCGGCAAGGTCGTGCGGTTGAAAGAAGGCGACCCGAACCAGCAAACGACATTCAGCGACGATCCAATTGCGACGGCGCAGCAGTGGGCTGAGGCAGGTGCCACCTGGATTCATATGGTCAATTTGGACGGCGCATTTTCCGATGCCAACGACAATGGCCGCATATTGGAAGCAGCCGCGAAGTTAAATGTCAAAATCCAGTTTGGCGGCGGCCTGCGCAGCATGGAAGACATACGCGGTGCGTTTGCGCGGGGTGCCTCTCGTGTTGTGCTGGGCACGGTTGCGGTACAGCAGCCGCAGGTCGTTATCGACGCGATTGAGGTCTATGGCTCGGAGGCGGTGTGTGTGGCGCTGGACGCAAAGGACGGTGTTGTCACCACACATGGCTGGACGGAACGCTCTGATGTGACGCCAGTTGAATTAGGGCAGACCATGTCGCGGCGCGGTTTGCGGCACGCACTCTTCACGGACGTGAGCCGTGATGGGAAGCTAAGCGGCGTCAATGTGGAGGCGACGGTCAACCTGGGCCGGGAAACAGGCTTGCACGTCATCGCGTCAGGTGGCGTCAGCACGGTGGATGAAATCAAGCGGCTGGCGGAAAGTGGGGCTGTGGCCGGGGCGGTGATCGGCATGGCGCTGTATGAGAAGAAGTTGACTTTACAAGACGCAATGGAGGCAGCCCAATGACACTTGCTAAACGGATTATTCCCTGCCTGGACGTAAAGGACGGGCGCGTGGTGAAGGGCGTGAACTTCGTCAACCTGCGTGACGCAGGTGACCCGGTGGAACAGGCCGCCGTGTATGACCGTGAAGGTGCGGACGAACTCGTGTTCCTGGACATCACGGCGAGCCACGAAGCCCGCCAAACGACGCTGGACATGGTACGTGCTGTAGCGGATACGGTGTTTATCCCGTACTGTGTGGGCGGCGGCATCCGCACGATTGAGGACATCCGGGCGACGCTGCTGGCCGGGGCGGATAAAGTGAGCATCAACAGTGCGGCGGTGCGCAATCCCGACCTGATTAATCAAGGCGCGTGGGCTTTTGGCAGTCAGTGCATCGTCGTTGCCATTGACCCGAAGAAAATCGACGGTGAGTGGGTCGTTCACGTCAATGGCGGGCGCGTGCCGACGGATAAGCGTGCCGTTGCGTGGGCGCAGGAGGTCGAGGAACGCGGTGCGGGTGAAATCCTGCTGACGAGTATGGATCGTGACGGTACCAAGTCCGGCTATGACATCGAACTGACGCGGGCCATCAGCGATGCGGTCAACATCCCGGTGATTGCGTCGGGTGGGGCGGGGTCAAAAGCTGATTTTGCCGAAGCACTCACCGACGGCGGCGCTGACGCGGCCCTGGCCGCGTCACTGTTCCACTACAACGAATTGCGTGTGGGTGAGGTCAAAGCCTACCTTGACGGTGAAGGCGTCCCGGTGCGGCTTTCTGGCTGGGAATACGCGGAGTAAGCAAGATACCAGCATGGCGGATGAAGCAATACGCAACCAATACCAGCAGCATGGCGTGCGCGGCTACTATGAACAGTTCGGCGCGACGTACCGCAACCCGCATGAGGCACATGTGCGGGCGGCAGTGCGTGACGCGCTGGTACGGTGGCCGCTGGCTACATCCGCTGTGCTGGATTTGGCCTGTGGTAGTGGTGAGGTCACGCTGGCGCTGCGTGAGGCTGGCGTGACTCACATCATAGGTGTTGATCCGTATACGGGCGACGCCTATCACGCCCGCACGGGGCAGACGGCGCTGCCGTACACGTTTGAGCAGATTGGCGACGGCGCGCTCGGTGAACAGCGCTACAGCCTGATTGTGTGCAGCTTCGCGCTGCATCTGGTGGAGCTGTCGCGTTTGCCTGTTGTGGCTTACCAACTTGCCCGGATTGCCGAGCATCTGCTGGTGTTGACGCCCCACAAACGCCCGGATTTACGGGCAGCGTGGGGCTGGCAATTGATCGGAGAGGTAGCGAATGAACACGTTCGCAGCCGGTGTTATGGGAGTACGTTATTGTGATTGCAGTCGAAAACACGGATGCGCTGATTGAGCGCGTCCGCTGGAATGAACAAGGGCTTGTGCCGGCCATCGTGCAGGACGCAGCGACGAAACAAGTGCTCATGATGGCCTGGATGAGTGCCGAGTCGCTCCGGCAAACGCTGGAAAAAGGTGAAACTGTCTTTTGGAGCCGCAGCCGGGGGGAAATCTGGCATAAGGGGGCGACGAGTGGTAACGTTCAGCGGGTGGTAGGCTTCCGCGTAGACTGCGATGGGGATACGCTCTTATTGCTGGTAGACGCTGCCGGGCCTGCCTGCCACACCGGGGAAACTAGCTGTTTCTTCCGCACCGCCAGCGACTTTAGCACAACGGATGAACCTTATGTCTGATTCCATGTTGTATACGCTTGAGGCGATCATTGCAGAGCGCCGCGAAACCATGCCGGAAGGCAGCTACACCGCCACGCTGTTCGGTAAGGGGATTAACCGCATCTCGCAAAAGGTCGGCGAAGAAGCGGTTGAAGTGGTTGTTGCGTCCTTGGTGCAGGGGCGTGATGAGCAAATCGGTGAACTGGCTGACCTGATGTACCACACACTGGTGCTGATGAACGAACTTGGCCTCTCGCTGGCGGATGTCGAGGCCAAGCTGCGTGAACGGCACGAGTAAGCGCCCATGACTGACGAAACCTTTGTCGCAGAAACAACCTTCCCGGTGCGCTATGCCGAAACGGACGCGATGGGCATTGTGCATCATGCCAGCTATATCATCTACTTTGAGGAAGGCCGCAGTGCCTACACGCGCGCCCTTGGGCGCAGCTATGCCGCTATGGAAACCGACGGCTACTTTATGGCCGTGACCGATGTGCAGGTACGCTACAAAAAGTCCATGCGCTATGGCCAGTCTGTGACGGTGCGCTGCTGGGTGAGCGCACACAAAAGCCGTACCGCCTCCTTCGGCTATGAAATTGTGGATGCTGACAGCGGTGAAGTGTGCGTGACAGGGGAAACCAAGCACGTTTGCATTGACAAAGATGGCAACGTGGTTCGCTTCCCGGCGAATTGGCTGCCGCAATCCAATTGAAATTGACCTGGCGGCCAACACAGCTATAATTAACGTGCCTTTAAATTAACTTAAATTTCGCTTTCTTGGAGCCTTGTTTGATTGTCCTCACGTTTACCCCTTTTGCTGTGCTGCCGCGCTCAATGGGCGGTGGTTTTTTGAAGTCTTTACACGCCCCCTGGCACCAAGTGGTGTTATAGCTGTTGCTGATGACAAACCGGAGATGACTTCATGGTAGTGTATGCTGACCGTCCCTGGACGAACAACTATGACCCCGATGTGCCAAAATCCATTGCGCCGTACCCCGACTATGGCCTGACCTATTACTTGCAACGGGCGGTGCAAAATTACCCTGACCGCCCTGCATTGGTGACAAGCTTGCGCCTCCCGTCGGTTTTGGGGTGGCTGGGGCGATTGAAAACTGAACTGACCTACAAAGAACTTGATGAAGCATCCGATGCGCTGGCGACGGCCTTGATCCATATGGGCATTCAGAAGGGTGACCGGGTGGCCGTCGTTATGCCGAATATGGTGGCATTTGTGATTAGCTATTGGGCCGTGATGAAGGCCGGGGCTGTGATTACGGCGATGAACCCGACCTACCCGCCCGAGAAGATGCGGCATCTGTTGCAAGACAGCGACACCCGCATTGTACTTACAATTTCGCTTGCATATGACACCATCAAGCAAGCACAGTCCGAAACGATGGTGGAAAAAGTCATCGTTGCTAACATCAAAGAATACTACCCTGGGCTGGCTAAGCTGCTTTTTACCTGGACGCGCGAGAAGCAGGACGGCCATTACGTGGCACAGCTTGCTGACGGAGACGAGTGGTTCCAGGATGTGTTGAATCGGCATCGTGGCAAAAAGCCTGCGGTTGAGGTGAAGGGTGATGACATTGCGCTGTTTCAGTACACGGGCGGCACGACGGGCGTTCCGAAGGCCGCCGTCAGCAAGCACAGCGCGATGGTTGCCAATGCGTTGCAGTGTGAGCACTATCTACAAACTTCACCCGATGACTCGTTTTTGGGGGCAATCCCGATGTTTCATGTGTTTGGGATGCTGTCTGTATTGTGCTTTGCGACGGTCACACAAGCGCCCATCTACCTTATCCCCAACCCGCGTGACCTTGATGACGTGATTGACGCCATTGACACCTTTAAACCGACGATGTTTATGGGTGTGCCTGCGTTATACAACGCCATTCGCCTCAAAGAAAAAGTTCAGAGCGGGCAGCTTGACCTGACGTCGATTCGTGCTTGCATCAGTGGCTCTGCGCCGTTGGCACCTGTCACCAAAAATGAGTTCGAGCGCTTGAGTGGTGGCCGCCTGATGGAAGGGTATGGCATGAGCGAGACTCCGACAGCAACCATTGTGAACCCGCTGCACGGTGAGAACCGAACTGGGTCGATAGGTCTGCCGCTACCGGATGTTGAAATCCGGATTGTTGACCTTGGGGACGGCGTGAGTGATGTGCCCGTGGGTGAACCGGGCGAGCTGTTAATTCATGCGCCGCAGATGATGATTGGCTACCACAAAATGCCGACGGAAACGGCAAATACCCTGCGCGAACACGATGGCAAGACGTGGCTTTACACGGGCGACATCGCCAAAATGGATGAAGACGGCTACATCTATATTGTGGATCGCAAAAAGGACATGGCGCTGATCGGTGGGTTTAATGTATACCCCAATATGATTGAGCAAGTTGTTGCCGAACACCCGGCAGTGGCCGAGGCTTGTGTAGCAGCCATCCCGCACCCGCAAAAGCCTGGGCAAGAGGCGCTCAAGGCGTGGATTGTTTTCAAAGACGGCCAGTCTGCCACCAAAGACGACCTGATTACGTATCAGGAACCCCACCTGGCTGCATATGAAGTTGTGCGCCGCTTTGCCTTTGTGGACGCACTCCCCAAGACGCAGGTAGGGAAGGTGTTGCGGCGGGAACTGGTGCGGCAAGAGGTAGAAAAGGCTCAGGCATCGAAGGACGCGGCGACGCCGTAGGGGCGGCCACCAAGCAAGCACTACGCCTGCTCGGTGGTCTGTTCCGGTTCGATGAAGTAGCCCCGGTAAAAGGCCCGTGCCGGGGCGCGGTTCATGTACCACACCGTGTACAACGTAGCCAAGACCGACATCACCAGATAGCTGTTTTGCAGCAACACCGCCAGCGTATTTGACGACATCACCCCGAGTTGGCGGTCTTCTAGCAGTTGCAAGTAGATTAGCAGCCCGTACCAAAGCGGCAGTACAATCGCACCCCCAACGACCAGATGGCGCACAATGCTCGGTTTGCCACGCAAGCCCAATATCGCAACGATGAGGTAAATCAGCGCTGGAACCGCACGGGCAAGCAAGTCGCCGTTCGTCACGGAAATAATGCCCAGCGCACCGCCGATGCTATCGAAGCTGGCCCCCACAAGCACACCGCTGCGATAGGTTCTATAGCGGATGTAAGCGGTGAATCCCACTTGTATTAGTGGAATCACGGTGTAGAAGATGGTTGTCATGAGTAAGGCGAGCGATATGCCAAGCGTGCGGCGGGGCCGAGATGGGTGGTTTTGGGAAGACTTGATTGTCATACTCATACCTGTGTAAGTCGAATTTGATTTCGTGTTAGACAGAGTCTTAGCACTTATGATATATTTAAAGGGATGTAGGAAGTAGCACTTAACCGGACAATTTAGAGAAGTGGATGCACCAATGACCTTACAAGAACGAATCCAATCCGCTTATGAAACATTTCATGAATTGGCACCCCAGGCAAAGATAATTTTGCTTCATCCACAAAGTCGCTATCGGTCGGTGCTTGTCGCCAAGCTGGTACGCTCCGACGATGTGCGCACGGTCTATTATGCGATGGGCCAGGATGACCTCGACTTAAAATCGCTCATCACGCGGATGACCCACGACATCGCGAACCAACACGCAACGTTTGGGCGTCATACCAATCTGCTGCCGCCGTCTGTCTATGAAGACCGCGATCAGTTTGACTTGCTGGTTGAAACGTTTGCGCGTGACCTCGGCGAAGTTTCTGACGAAAACCTCTATTTCATCTTAGACGAATATGATCGCAGCGACACTGCCGATGATATTCAGCAGTTCGTTGAACGGCTAGTGATGTTCCTGCCGCCACATTGCCAAATCATCCTCAACAGCCGCACCCTGCCGCGCTTGCCGTGGGTGTCTATGGTGGCGCGGGGCAGTGCCTTGCTGCTGGAAGACAACGAACTGATTGAGTATAACTTCTATGGGCTGACGGAAGATAGCGAGGATACGCTAGAAATCCAGGCATTGGGGCCGGGGTTTGTGTGGATGAACCACAGCGCCGTAGAAACCTGGGAAGGGCACCTGCCGCGCCTGCTGTTCTTCTTTGCGCTGGATCGCCCGGTCGTGACCCGCTCCGAGATTTGCTATGCGTTTTGGCCGGAGCTAGAAACCGATCAGGCCGTGAATGTGTTCCATGTGACGAAGCGTCGCTTGCACAAGGCACTGCGAATGGATGTGTTGGTTCATGATGAGGGTTACTACCGGGTGAACCCGCAGTTTGCGGTGCGCTACGACGTGATGGATTTCGTCACGACGCTGATGAAGGGCCGTGACGAGGCGGTGAGCCAAAAAGAGCGTATGAAGGCCTGGCAACACGCCATCAACATGTATAAGGGGCCGTTTTTGCAAGGTCACAGCGACAGTTGGATCCTCAAGCGCCGTGCCGACTACCAATCAGGGTACCTGGAGGCGCTAACGTGTATGGCCAATGTGCGCCTGGAAGAAGGCCGCAAGGAACACGCCCTCAGCTTGTTCCAGAAGGCTGTAAATGAGGATAACAGCCGTCAGGACTTACACCGCGAGATTATGCGCCTGTACGCCAGTATGGGGCGGCGCAGCGAGGCTGCTGCGCACTTTCAGGAGTTGGAGACAAGTTCTGAGTTAGATGCTGAAACAGAAGCAGTCTACTCAGCCATTATGTCCTAAGCAGCATCGTTAAACAGAAAAGAGCCGGGAATGTTGCCCGGCTCTTGTATCCACTGCCTGCGCCCCCGGTTGGAGTCGAACCAACGACCAACAGATTAGAAGTCTGCTGCTCTATCCTCTGAGCTACGGAGGCTTTCAAATTAAGCATACAACCCCCTTTTGGTTTGTCAACCGGGTTCTTTGCCGTGAATAGATGTGAACGCTGCGCCCTCACGTTGTGTCTGCCAGAGAGGTGTAGTATAATATAGAAGAGCAAAGCCACTTTGTAAGGGAATATTGCAATGTGTCGGCAAGTGTGAGCTTTTCTGCCAAAGCATATGCCTTGCATGGAACTGGCTGTTGCCACTATCTTGTTGAGGCGAAAGCCGCTGTTGCAATTCATAGACCAATGAGGAACGAAATATATGGCCGAAATGGACAAGGCATCGGTTGTCAAATCGGATGGAACCTACGATGAGGGCAGCATTCAGGTTCTGGAAATGCGCGAGCAGATTCGGCTGCGCCCCGGTATGTGGGTGGGCGGCACCGATTCGCGTGCGCTGCATCATCTGATTTATGAGGTGGTGGATAACTCGGTCGACGAAGCGTTGGCAGGGTATTGTGACACGGTAACCGTCACCCTGATGCCCAACAACATGGTGTCTGTCGAAGACAACGGGCGTGGCATTCCGGTGGGGATGCACAAGAAGGCTGGCATTTCCGTATTGGAAGCCGTGATGACGCGCCCCGGTGCGGGGGGGAAGTTCGACAACGCCGCATATAAAGTGAGCGGCGGTTTGCACGGTGTGGGCGTTTCTGCCGTCAACATCCTGTCGGAGCAGTTGACGGCACAGGTTGCTCGTGACGGGCAAATTTGGCAGCAGCAGTATCGTGAAGGGCTACCGCTGGCCGATGTCCACCAAATCGGTGAGATGCAGCCGGGTGACCGCTCTGGTACCCAAATCACCTTCCGGCCTGATTTCACGATCATGCAGGAAAACGAATTTAACTACAACACGTTGGCGCAGCGCTTCCGCGAGATGGCGTTCGTCACGCGTAAGGTAACGCTCAAGCTGCGTGATGAGCGCGTAGGCCCGTTCGCTAAAGAAACCACCTTTTACTTCGAGGGTGGGCTGAAGTCGTTTGTGCAGTTCCTCAATCGCAACCGCACCCCGCTTCATGAGCCGCTGCACGCCGAGCGTGAGGTGGACATGACGCCGGACAAGGGCGAGCCGTATACGATTGGTGTGGAAGTCGCCTTCCAGTACACGGATGCGTCTACCGTGACGGAGCTTGCGTTTGCGAACACGATCAATAACCCGGACGGTGGCACCCATCTGACGGGCCTGCGCAGCGCGATTACAGGGGCGATCAACCGCTATGCCCGCAAGAACGGCTACCTGAAGGACAAGGAAAGCAACTTCAGCGGTAACGACACGCTGGAGGGCATGACGGCCATTGTGAGCATTAAACATCCCGACCCGCAGTTTGAAAGCCAGACGAAAGTCAAGCTGATTAACGGCGAAGCGCAGGGGGCGGTATCGCAGGTCGTTACAGACGCGCTCAACGAGTTCATGGAGTTGAACAGCCGCGACGCCCGCAAGATCATCGACAAGTGTATGACGAGCAAGCGGGCGCGTGAGGCGGCGCGTAAGGCGCGTGACCTCGTCCGCAGCGGCCCTAGCCTGCTGGAAAGCTCCACGCTGCCCGGTAAACTGGCAGACTGCTCGCGTCACGATGAAAGTGCAGAACTGTATATCGTGGAGGGTGACAGTGCGGGTGGCACGGCTAAGCAGGGCCGTGACCGGCACTTCCAGGCGATTTTGCCGCTGCGCGGTAAGATTTTAAACACGGAGCGCGCACGCCTGAATCGCATCCTCGACAACAACGAAGTGAAGGCGATGATTACCGCGCTGGGTACGGGCATTGGTGACGACTTTGAAATTTCCAAGCTGCGGTACGGGCGCATCATCATCATGACGGACGCTGACGTAGACGGTAGCCACATCCGCACGCTGCTGCTGACGTTCTTCTTCCGGCACATGATGCCCATTATCACTAATGGGAACCTGTACATCGCGCAGCCGCCCATCTTCCAGCTATCCCAGGGTAAAAAGACGGAATATGTGTACAGTGCGGCAGGCCTCAACGAACAGCAACTGTTGGAACGGGAACTGAAGCAGTTCAAAAACCCGGAGAAGGTCAAGGTGCAGCGCTATAAGGGTCTGGGTGAGATGAATGCCATCCAGTTGTGGGAAACAACCATGGATCCAGAAGTGCGCACGCTGCTCCAGGTGACGATTGAGGATGCAGCCGAGGCTGACCGCATCTTTGACATGCTGATGGG
>CAWUJQ010000121.1:0-11495 GCA_963922445.1 uncultured bacterium | reverse complement strand
AACGGCTGGAAAGCCGTGCAACACGTCAAGTCCAATGCCATTGTGCTGGCCGTGCCGGGGGCAACCGTGGGCGTAGGCGGCGGCTTACCCAGCCGCGTTGACGCCGCTGAACTTGCCATCAAGAAGGCAGGGGAGCGTGCGCAGGGGGCGGTGCTGGCATCCGATGCGTTCTTCCCCTTTGCTGACGGGCTGCAAGCGGGCATTCAGGCAGGGGTTACGGCAGTCATTCAGCCGGGCGGCTCAATCCGCGATAAGGAAGTGATTGCTGCGGCTGACGAAGCGGGCATTGCAATGGTATTCACCGGAGTGCGCCACTTCCGCCACTAGCGGCAAGTCCAGGCTTGCATTTGGCCTCCGCGTCGCTATACTTTTAGGCTGTATGCCAACGTAGCTCAATCGGCAGAGCAATCGCTTCGTAAGCGATAGGTTATGGGTTCAAGTCCCATCGTTGGCTCAACATCAACCCGCCCCATGCGGGTTTTTTTGTTGTTGATGGCTACCCCCACCCAAAGAGGCAACCATGTCACAAAATCGCCCCATCACGATTGGCATTGCTGGTGGCACCGGCTCCGGCAAGACGACCGTTTCTACCGCAATCATTGAAGCGGTAGGCCGTGACAAAATTGCCTACATCGCGCACGACTCCTACTACAAAGACCTGCGCGGCCTGCCCAGCGAACAGCGCCGCCGGATTAACTTCGACCACCCCAACTCGCTGGATACCGACCTGATGACCGATCACATCAAGCAGTTACAGCAGTGGCAGTCGATCGACATGCCGCTCTATGACTTCCGTTTGCACGAGCGCCTGGAAGAAACAGAGCGCCTGGGTGCGCGTCCGGTGATTTTGGTAGAAGGCATTTTGATCTTGTCGCTGCCGCAGCTGCGCGACCTGTTCGACATCAAGTTGTATGTGGACACAGACGCAGATGTGCGCCTCATTCGCCGCCTGCGCCGGGACATCACCGAGCGCGGGCGCACGGTGGAATCCGTCCTGAATCAATATCTCGAAACTGTGCGGCCCATGCACCTGGAATTTGTAGAGCCGAGCAAGCGCTACGCCGATGTGATTATCCCGGAGGGCGGTTACAACACCATCGCCATCGATATGATTACCGACCGCGTCCGCTCCATGATGGTGCAAAGCGAACGTTAACCGACCTGTCTGTTGACGGCCATTCGGCACGCAGCTATACTTTCGGCAAATTAAACACAGATCAAAGATGTTGACCGGGATGCGTCCACCACCCGGTGCGTGCCAGAGAGTGCAGGCCGCTGGCTGTAAGCCTGCTCACCACCCAAACCGGACGCCCGTCACCCGCGAGTCGCCGGAAGAACGCGCATCCGCGCTATTAGACCCGGACGGGGTTCGCCCGTTATAGCGATTCTGAGCGCCAGCGCATCTGCTGGAAGCAAGGTGGTACCGCGAAAGAGGCCCTTTCGTCCTTGTATGTATGGGACGAGAGGGCTTTTTGGTTTAACGGAAAGGATCGGGAGATTGACTCACTCCAACAACACCAATCTCTACTACGACGTTATTGCGGAGTATTACCCGTACTTTTACCGCGACTGGGAAACGCAGTTCGAGCGGGAAGGCCTTAGCCTGCGGGCGATTTTTCGCAATCAGGGTGTAGAGCGGGTTCTCGACGCGTCGTGCGGGATTGGCGTACAGGCCGTACCGCTGGCACAACTGGGCTATCAGGTCGTCGCAGCCGACCCCAGCGCTGGTATGCTACGTAAGGCCCACGAGATGGCCGCCAAGTTCAACGTGGAAGAAAACATTCACTTTGAGCGCGCCGACTTCCTCACGCTGCCAGACTATGTGGAAGGCCCATTCGACGCAGTGATTACAAAGGGCACAGCGCTGCCGCATCTGCTTGAGGACACCGAGATTGAGCAGGCCGTGAAAATATTCTTCGATTATCTACGTCCCGGCGGCACGCTCGTCATTGGTATGCGCGACTTCGCCACGTTTATGGAAAGCCGCCCACGCTTCATCCCTGGCTTCGTCCACCGCATTGAAGAAAAGGGCGAACTGATTACGTTTGACGTTTGGGAATGGGACGACGGGCCGCCTCTAATCGCCAAGCAAAACCTGTATGTGGTGCGCAGCGAGGATGGCAAACGTTACACCACGACCAAGCGCTGGGTGAACTTCCGTCCACTGTCAACCGATGAGGTCAAGGTGGTGCTGCTCGAAGCCGGGTTCACCGACTACGAGGACAAAGCCGAGCGTACTGACCGCGTCATCATCACCCGTAAACCGTTGTAAATCGTCAATCAACCAAGTCAGGAAGGATAACACCTGTATGGCTCAAACTGACATCAAGCAAATGCCGAAAAACTTCGACCCGAAAGAGGCCGAAGACCGCATCTACGCGTGGTGGGAGCAAAAAGGCTACTTCAAGCCAGAAGTCGCGCCAGACGACGCCGAAGCCTACGTCATTAGTATGCCGCCGCCCAACGTGACCGGCGCGTTGCACATCGGCCATGCGCTGTTCACCTCACTAGAAGACCTGATGATTCGTTATGAGCGGATGCGCGGCAAAGCCGCCCTGTGGGTTCCTGGCACTGACCATGCGGGCATTGCCACTCAGCTTCAAGTAGAAAAGCTGCTACGCAGCGAGGGCACATCCCGCCAGGAAGTGGGCCGCGAGGAGTTTTTGCGCCGCACCTGGGCCTGGAAGGAAGAACACGGCGGCACCATCATCAAGCAGTTGCGCCGCCTGGGTGCAAGCTGCGACTGGGATCGCGAACGCTTCACCATGGATGAGGGCCTATCCGAAGCAGTGGTTGAGGCATTTATTCGGCTAAACAACGAGGGCCTGATTTACCGTGGCCCTAAGCTCGTCAACTGGTCACCGGGCCTGCAAACATCCGTTTCCGACCTTGAAGTTGAATCTACCGAGGAAATGGGCAAGCTGTATTACTTCAACTACCCGGTTGAAGGCGGTGATGTGCTGCCCGTTGCCACCACCCGGCCCGAAACCATCCTGGGGGACACTGCCGTTGCCGTTAACCCAGAGGATGACCGCTACAAGCACATGATCGGCAAAAAGGCGCTAGTGCCCATGCTCAATCGCGAAATTCCGATCATTGCGGATGAGTACGTCGATATGGAGTTCGGTACAGGTGCGCTCAAGATCACCCCGGGCCACGACCCGAACGACTATGAAATCGGCCTCAAGCACGAACTCGAACTCATTAACATCATGAACCCGGACGCGTCCATCAACGAGAACGGCGGCGATTACGCAGGCCTGGATCGCTACGAGGCGCGCAAAAAGCTGTGGGCGGACATGGAAGCTGCTGGCATGACCATCCGTGTGGATGAGAATTACAAGCACGCGGTTCCGCGGTCGCAGCGCGGCGGCGAGGTGATTGAGCCGCTGCTCAGCACGCAGTGGTTTGTCAAAATTGACCCGCTGGCCGATAAGGCCAAACAAGCCGTCAACGATGGGCGCATCAAGTTCGTGCCAGAGCGTTTCGAGAAGGACTTCTTCCGCTGGATGGACAACATCCACGACTGGAACATCAGCCGTCAGTTGTGGTGGGGGCATCGCATCCCCGCGTGGTACGGCCCCAACGACGAAGTCTACATCGGCCACGAGGAGCCAACCGAAGGCGGCCCGTGGACGCCTGAAGAAGACGTTCTGGATACATGGTTCAGCAGCGGCCTGTGGCCATTCAGCACGCTTGGCTGGCCGGCAGACACCGACGATGTCAAGCGTTATTACCCAACAGCCGTGATGGAAACCGGCTGGGACATTTTGTTCTTTTGGGTTGCCCGCATGATGATGTTCGGGCTGTGGTTTACAGATGAAGCGCCGTTCCATACAGTGTACCTGCATGGCCTCGTCCGCGACGACAAAGGGCGCAAATTCAGTAAGACGCTTGGTAACGTGATTGACCCGCTGGTTCTGGTTGATGAGTACGGTGCCGACCCGCTGCGCTTTACACTCGTCACCAGCGGCACCCCCGGCCAGGACGTTAACTTGGATACCGCCCGCGTGGAAAACACCTTCAGGTTTATCAACAAAATCTGGAACATGGTAAGCTTTACGCGCTTCAACCTGGACTCAAACTACAGCGGTGACCTGCCCGCAGGCGCGCCGCCCGTCGATCAGCTTGACTTGCCCAGCCAGTGGATTTTGAGCCGCCTCAACAATCTGGTCGCCAGCGTCCAGCGCCTGTTCGACAGCTACCAATATGGCGAGGCTGGACGCCAGATTTACGACTTCATGTGGCATGAGTTCGCGGACTGGTACATCGAGTTTGCCAAATACCCGATCTACGATGGCACCGACCAGGAACGGGAAAACGCGCTGCGAACGCTCGTCCACACGCTCGATACATCGCTGCGGCTGCTGCACCCCTACATGCCGTTTGCCACAGAAGAAGCGTGGGGTTACCTGCCAATCGACGGTGAGGCACTGATTATCGCCCAATGGCCAACAGCAGACGAAGCCTACATCAACCCGCAGGCCGAAGACGACATGAACCTCATCATCGACCTGGTTCGTGGCATCCGTAACACTCGCGACGAGTACAACGTCGAACCAAAGCAAAAGCTCAAGGCCATCGTGAACCCCGGCAGCCATCGCAGCTTGTTGGAAGCCTACAGCTACGTGTTCCACCGCGTGCCGAACACGAATGTCACAGAGATGGAAATGCTGGCCAACGGCACCGCGCCAACCGATGAAGCAGCGACCATCGTCGCCAACGACGTGACCATTTACCTACCGCTGGCGGGTATGGTGGACGTAGAAGCAGAATGTGCCCGCCTGAACAAAGAGTTGGAAAAGGTACAGCAGGGTATAGGCCGTTCCCAGGGGATGCTCAACAACGAGGGCTTTGTAAGCAACGCACCGGAGGCCGTCGTCCAAAAAGAGCGCGACAACCTTGCAGACTTACAGGCCACCCACACCCAAATTGAGGAACGCATCAACCAGCTTTGCCAGGGCTAGGCGGCTACAAGCGCAAACGGGCCAGGCTACAAGCTGGCCCCGTTGATGCAGTTAAGTCTCCGACTTCTGCTGATTGCTCCAGATTTCGCGCCCAGCTTGCTGAGCCGCCCGCTTGACGTCGACATCGTCGTCGTCGTTAAATACAGCTTGGAGCGGCTCCAGTGCATCGGGCGACGCAATCTTGCGTAACTCTTCAATAGCTTCCAGCCGCACCTGGGGGCTTTTGTCCTGCAGGCGTTTAATGTGATAGTTGATGACTACTTTTGGCGCAGACATTGCTTTGCACTCCACCTCATTTTGATCCGTTAGAACATTATAACAAAGAACGGGTTAATTTTGCATAACGCAAATCCGAAAATTTATTTCTTTTCGTGATATACTTTGGGTCACAACAGGTGCGCAATCTGGACGGAGAGACACTATGATCGACACTGCAATCATACTGGCAACCGGAAGCATATCGCACCAAAGCCAACTTACTTATGATCGCCCCCGCACCATGCTACCCGCCCTGGGCAAACCCTTACTGGTACGCGTGATGGATCGGTTTTATCGGGTTGGGATTAGCAAATTCATCGTCGTGCTTGGCGAGCGTGAGGGCAGCATTGCAACCTTCCTCAACAAACGCTGGCATCCCGATGTTAAGATTCAGTTTATCCTGAAGCGCGAATCGCAGCCACTCGGTAGGACGTTATCGACAATTGTCCAAAATCACAATGAGCCATTCCTCCTAGCCAGTTACAACAGCTTCACCCACAGCAACTTTCCAGATCGGCTGCAAAACTATCACAACAACTCCCCCAATGACCTGATTGTGACCGGCGCTACGAACAGCCTGTCCAGGGCAGCCACGCAGACCTTTGCCCGCGTCAAACCGCCAGATACGCAAGAATTAGCCATTGCCAGCCTGCCGCGTGATGTTGCCGAGCCTGTAGAAACCATCAGCCCGCTGATTGCGAACAACTATCAAAACCTCATCCTCAACGACATGATGGCCTGTGGTCATGATTTCGTCAAATTCGCCGCCGACCTGCCCAAAGACCTGCTCAACTGCCGCCAAATCCTGGACATCCTGCGCGGGTACATGGCCCAAAACCACATGACCCGTGTCGCTCGTTCTAGTTGGGTGCTGCAAATTAGCACCGACGAAGACCTGATTACCCTGAACCGACACCTGTTAGACGAGAAGATAGACGCCCATACCCTCAGCGAAATCCCCTACACGGTGCGCGTTGTGCCCCCCGTCCGCATTGACCCCGGCGTCAATATCGGTCAAGGCGCTGTGGTTGGCCCGCATGTCTACCTGGAGCGAGGCAGCAGCGTCGGGCGAGAATCGGTCATCCGCAATGCAATTGTGCTTAAAAGTGCCACCGTTGCCGCTCGTGAAAACGTTCAGGACGCCATCATTTCTTCCCGTGGGCGCATCAACGTGACGCCTTGACAGGCTACGGACGCAATCCATAATGGTGCCAAACTCGTCCGATTAGGGTACTGCCCACCCGTCAGGAACTTTGTTGTTTCAAAACACACCCATAATCTGCCGGGCCTGTGGGATGGAAAACCCACCCCATGCCCGCTTTTGTAACAACTGCGGCGCAGCCCTGGTCGCGCCAGAATTACAACCTCAGACTACCACGCCCCCACAAACGTTCCGGTCACGCTTTGGCGAATCAGACTTGATGGAATCTGAATTGCGGTGGCGCAGTGGCCCCGTCATTGTGAGTGGGCTGCTGGTGCTGCTCGTGGCCCTGTGCGGGGGAGCCACCTTATTCGCGATGAACGTCGTCAGCCCTGGCGCACCAAACGAGCCTGATCCCGCTGTAGAGATGATCCAGCAGCAGGTGATCCCGGCTGAAAACGCGACCCTCACCACCAACACCCCCCGGCCAACCGTGCCCTTTGCCACAGTGACAAATGCCCCACCCACCGTGACGCCCACACCGACAGAGGGGCCATGCCTGATTACCGTACAGTCTGGTGCCACGTTGTACGGAATTTTGGCACTGTGCGGCCACCGCGACTTCGATGTGCTGGATGAGGTTCTCGAAATCAATGACTTAGCCGATGGCACCTCCCTGCAACTTGGCGATGTCATCGAAGTGCCGCGCCCAACGCCCACGCTTGACCCCAACGCGACCGAAGAAGCTGGAGACGACAGCGATGGAGCCGTCGAAGGTGAGGCCAGCGGTGGCGGCTTTGCCAGCATTCTACTTGCAGAAGGCGTGGAGGATTTGCCCACATTTACCCCGTCGCCTTCACCCACACTGCCCCCCGGCGTGATGTGGCACCTCATCGAACCAAACCAGGACATCACTACTATTGCTTACCTGTACAGCAGCGGCGTGGAAGTACTCTCCCAACTCAACCCTGAAATTGACTTCGCCCAGTGCGACTTCGGTGAGTTCACGGGTGGCCCGGACTGTACGGTGTTCCTGCGCGCAGGCCAGCAGATGCGCGTGCCTGCGCCCACGCCTACGCCCACACTTGAACCGTCACCGTCCGGCAGTGAGACAGCCACGCCAACCGCCACAGCCACCTTTAACGCACCCATCCTAACCAGCCCTGGCAGCGGCGCACTGTTCCGGCGCGATGAGTTGGTCACGTTGCGCTGGGCAGGCACAGGCACCCTGGGCGAAGATGAGGTGTATCGCGTAGAAATTCGCAATCTAACAGTCGATGTCGAGTACACGCAAGATGTGCGCGACCCGTTGTTCATCTTGCCGTCGGACTGGCAACAACTCGATGGTCGCCGCCACGAATACCGCTGGCGAATCCTGATAATTGACCGCAGCAACCCGACCGAACCGAAATTTCAAACCCCTTTCCGGACGTTTACCTGGGAAGCAACCGGCGAACGCGCTACCGAAGTCAACGAAGAGGACGCAAACTCATGAACCGTAGTCTACCGCTGTTGGTCATCGCTTTTTTTGTGAGCGGCTGCACGTTCTCCCAGGTGCCCGTCGCCACCCCGACGCTGATTCCAGCCACATCTACCAATGCCGCGACTTCGACACCGCCACCGACTATCACCCTGTCACCTGCGCCCACAACAGACGCCACCCCGCAGCCCCTCGTTGCCCCAACCGACACGCCGCCCCCAGCTACAGCAACCCCGTTCCCAACCTCAACGCCGGGGCCGTTTCCGCATGAGATCGTTGCCGGGGAAACCCTAGGCTACATCATCCAGCTTTACGGTCATGATTTCAGCTTTGACGCGATTGACTCAGTCGTGCGCGCCAACGAAAACATCCCTAACCGTGATTCATTGCCCAGCCCCGGCACGGTGATATTAGTGCCGCGCCCCACGGAAATCGTTGTAGTTGCAGATGCCGGAGGGGACGGCAACGGCGATGGTGAGAGCGATTCACCCCAACAGGAACCACTTGCCCAGCAAGTCAACAATGTGTTTACGACCACGCACCGTGTGCGCGAGGGCGAAACCATCATCGACATTGCCGACCAGTACCGAACCACACTGGAAATCATCTCACAGCTTAACCCGGACGTGCCCTTCTTCGGCTGCAACTTTGAAATCCCCAGCGGTGGCCCAGACTGCGTCATCAGCATTCAAATTGAACAGGAAATCAACGTCCCTGCGCCATCGCCCACACCCACGCTGTCGCCCACGCCCTCTGGCAACGAGACAGCCACGCCTACGCCAACCTACGTCGCGCCGCTGCCCGTTTTCCCGCCAAACGGCGGTATTGCCCAGGCGGGCAGGCTCCGGTTGCAGTGGGTGAGCGCGGGCGTGCTGGAACCTAACGAGGTGTATCTGGTCTATGTAAAGAACCTGACCAACGGCGGCGAAATCAACGCCTTTACCACCCGCAGCACCACCTACAACCTACCTGCTGACCTCATTCCAAGCGGTGAGCCGAACGACTTTGAGTGGTGGGTCACTGTGGGCCAGCAAAATACCGAAGGGCTATACGAAGACATCAGCGGGCTGCCGAGCGTGCAAACCTTTCAGTGGCAAAACGGCGCTTAGCTACCCATAGCGGATTTCCTGTGTGGGGGGGATGGTATCGGCTGGGTCAAAGTGGCGCAGCCGCGTAAGCTGCAATAGGAACAACACCACGTAAATAGGGTTCAGTATCAGGTAGCGACGCCATAGTCGGAGCGGCTCGTGCATGAGCCGGAACCACCACTCTAGGCCCACGTCCTGCATCCAGTGGGGGGCCTGTGGCAGCTTGCCCGCATGGAAGTCAAACGCAGCGCCGACGGCAATCGCTGGCGTGGAGAGGGTATCGCGATATTCGTAAGCCCACACCTCCTGGCGCGGGCAGCCCAACCCCACAAACACCAACGCAGCGCCGCTCTCGCGGATGGCTGCGGCGATGCCCTGTTTCTCATCGGGGGTCGTTTTGCGAAAGCGCGACGGCTGCGCCCCGGCGATTTGCAAACTGGGGAAGAGATGCTTCAGGTTTGCTGTGAGCGCATCCAGCACATCGGGTTTACTACCGTAAAAGTACACGGGCAGCCGCTCAGCCGCCGCCCGCTCACACAACTTGAGTGTAAGCGTTGGCCCATACACCCGATCAGGCAACATAGCCCCATATAGGATGTTCAACGCCCAGCGCACCGGCTGACCGTCCGGCACAATGAGGTCAAAGTGGTTAAGGCGGTAGCGATGCTCATCGCTCTGCACGCCCGTCATCACGCCGTGAACGGCCAGCGCACTCACCGCATAAGGCCGGTGCGCCCGTGCTGCCGCAATGATGCGCTCAACTGCCGCCTCATAGTCCACCGCATCCACGAGTACCCCCAACACACTGCCCTTGCCTCGGTCGATCATCGCGACGGAGCCACCTGCCAGCGCTCCACATTCCGCGCATAAATCTCACGCAAAATCGCCGGTACATCGTAGGTCAAATCCCACGCCGGATAGTCCTGCTTGAACTTGCCCAAATCGCTGATGTACCAGATGTGGTCACCGATGCGGTTGTCGTCAGTGTAAGTATGGTCAAGTTCGCGCCCAGCGATGCGCTGGCAAATATCAATAGCCTCGCGCATGGAGCAGTTACTCTGACGCCCGCCACCGATGTTGTACACTGCCGCCACACGCGGCTTGCGGTAAATGGCATCCATCGCCGCAATCAGGTCAGCCGAATGGATGTTATCGCGCACCTGCTTGCCCTTGTAACCAAACACCGTGTAGGGTGTACCCGTGACGGTGCATTTCATCAGGTAAGCCAAAAAGCCGTGAAGCTGCGCCCCCGCGTGATTCGGCCCGGTGAGGCAGCCCCCGCGCAGTGACGTGGTTTGCAGCCCGAAGTAGCGTCCATACTCCTGCACCATCACATCCGCTGCGACCTTGCCCACCCCGAAGATACTGTGCAGCGATTGGTCAATGGCCATATCCTCACGAATGCCATCCGCGTAGGTGTGGGTGGGGTCAATCTCGTAACGCAGCTCTTGTTCGACCAGCGGCAGGCGGTTGGGAGCATCCCCGTAGACTTTATTCGTGGACGTGAAGATAAATACAGCGTTCGGCGCATGATGCCGCGTCACTTCCAGCAGGTTGAGCGTGCCGTTGGCATTGATGCCGAAATCGGTTAGCGGTTCTTTCGCTGCCCAGTCGTGGGATGGCTGCGCTGCGGTGTGAATCACCAATACGATGTCACTGCCATAACGCTTGAAAATGCCCGCAAGCGCGTCGTAATCGCGAATATCAATATTATGGTGTGTGTAGCGGCTGTTGAGGCGGTCACGCAGGGTCGTCTGTCGCCATGCCGTGGAGGCGTCGTCCCCAAAAAAATAGCGGCGCATATCGTTGTCAATGCCCACCACCTGCATCCCCTGCGCAGCAAAGTGTTCGACCGCCTCACTGCCAATTAACCCACCTGACCCTGTAATCACCGCGACCGTCATAAGACATGCCCCTGCTGTTTGCCAATGCTGAGGCTATATCATAGCCCGTGTTGGCAACCGTAAGAATAGCCAGTCGCAGTTAGCGGCGGCCTGCCCGCCCAAACTCCTTCGCCAACTGATCGGCACTCATGTGCAAAATCGTCGGGCGTCCGTGCGGGCAGGTGTGCGGAGATTCACACCGCTCTAACTGCCGAATCAGGCTTTGCATTTCGTCCGTGCTAAGCACCTGCCCGGCCTTGACCGCCACCTGCTTGCAAATGCGCCGCACAATTTTGTCTTCAATTGCCCCCTCACCGGGCGTCTCGCCCAACTCCAAATCGCTCACAATCGACGCAACGACAGCCTGTGGGTTGGCGTCGGCCAACATGGCGGGCACCGCCCGCACCGTGAACATATTAGGGCCAAACGCCTCCAGTTGGAAGCCAACGCCTTCGAGTACAGGCATATATTCTTCAATAAGCTTGGCATCCGCTGGTGATAGCTGCACCGTTTGTGCGTCCAGCACCTGCTGTGACACAGGCGCTTGTTCGTGATATGCGGCCATGAATGACTCATACAGGATGCGCTCATGCGCCGCGTGCTGATCGACCAAATACATGCCCGACGGCCCTTCCGCGACGATATACGCAGCGGCCACCTGACCCACGACGCGCAGCA
>CAWUJQ010000120.1:0-11616 GCA_963922445.1 uncultured bacterium | reverse complement strand
GCGTCGTTCATCCACGCCGCCGGACTGCAACCAGTCCATCAAGTCCGGCAGGATGTCGTCGCGCCCGTTGCGGGCCATGCCCAGTGCGGCCCAGCGCCGCCATACCGCATTCGTCCCGTTACGGAACACGTCTTCCAGCAGTTGCAGCGCCTCGTAGCCGCCGATTTCCGCGACGACGTCTAGCAGCACTACGCCCTGCGCCTCGTTGACGCCAGCGTAAAACTCGTCAATCAGGGCTTGCACGGCTTCTTCGTCCAGTGCGAGGAGCATCACCCGTGCGGTTTGACGGCGCGCTTCATCTTCGCTGAGGATTTCATTGAGCAGGACACGGAGGTCTTTGTGGTTTGGCTCGGTCATAGGGGATGGCCTCGCTAGTGTTCATAGGTTGGATGGCGTGCGAGAGCGTTGCAAGCAGCACCCTTGCACCCAACCTACATTATACGCTACGCCCTACCCACGCGTAGGCGGCAATCAGCGCCTAAGACCCCGACTCAATGCTCAAGTTGACATCGCTCGGCGTGAAGTACAACTGGGCATCGCCCGTGCTGAGCACTTCCAGTGCGTCGTTTTTGCGAAGCGTGTTGTAAATCGCGCTCTTGACCTCGGCGGGCATGTCACCCAGCCCGTCGAAGAAGGCCCGCACCCGCTCAGCTTCGGCTTCACCGCTGGCGAGGGCTTCGGTACGTTGGTGCTGGCGGCGCAGTTCGAGGAGCTGTTCACGGGACTGCTCGGCCTCGATTTCGCCCGCAATCTGACGCAAGCGCACCTCGTTTTCGCTCTCCTGCTTTTGCAGCCGGTTGAGGCGGTCGGTGGTTTCGCGGATAATCTCGTTGAGGATTTGCTGCGTGCCGGGGTCTTTACACGCAATCGAGCGCACTTCGACCGCATGCAGCACCACCCCCCGGTCAGCATAGAACGGGTCATCCGTTTCGATGACCGCGCCTTCTACGGTCGGGTTAAACTGCGCCAAAAACTCTTCCAGCGATACACGGCTCACCGCCTGAATGATGCTGCTGCGGGCGTGTGAACACACATCGCCAGTGGTGTCGTCGGTGGTATGAACCATCTTCTCCACGTCCACAATCTGCCAAAAGAACGTGATGCCCAGCACCAGTTCAACATTGTCGCGGGTGCGCACCTCGAACTCATACCACATGAACTTGGGGCGGCTGTCCAGGCGGTTGATTTTCAGGCTGCGGCTGTCCTTGTGCAGCCCGCTTGACCACCAGAACTGCACCAGTTCGGTGTACGGTTCCAGGAAGAAGGCGCGCACATCGTTGTTGCCATAGTGGAAGGTGTAGCTGCCGTCCCGCTCGCGGACGACAACGGTTTCGTGGTCTTCTAGCCGGACGAGCTTTTGCGTAACAACCACTTCTTGCTGGGCGTTGGGGATAAACACCTGCTTTTCCGTCACCAGGCTCAGTTGGCCGCTGGCGATGTCCCGCACGAGCACGGCCTTTTCGTCGTCAATGTTGACGCCCTTGTTTGGCCCATAGACTACCTCTTCTGTGGGCGATAGGTACACCAGCGCCTCGCCCTGCTCCACGCGGATTTCACCCGTGGCGTCGTCGAGAATACGGACGAAGTCCCCGCGCTGGAGGGCAATCGCTTCCAGTTCGTCGGTGATTTCTTCATCCGCGCCCTGGAAGTAGAGCATAGGGCCGATTTCGTTGCGCAGTTCGCCCGTGAGCGTATTGCGCACGCGGATGTAGTCGGTTGGCCCCAGCGTGAGGCCGTCGCGCCGTTCCACGCGGTAGTAGAGCGGCACAAAATGCACGCCCGGCCCATTAATCACGGTGCGCCGCGTGAAGGTGGTGACGAGAAGCTGCTCGTCTTCTTTGAGGAAGTAGAACATGATGACAATCCCTGATAATCCGTTGTGTGATAGCTTTAGCGTAGGCCATCGGCTTGATAGGGGGCTGTCAAAGTCCTCGAAATGTTCTGGACGGATGTTTAACGCTCGCAGGTGATGCCCTCACCCGGCACGCAAAACGCCCACTGATAGACGTGGGTGCGGTCAAACTGATCAACGAATTGGATGCGTGCGAGGTGATATCCGGGTAGAAACGCTGGCCCCTGAACTGAATCCACGGCCAAAACGTAGCCATCCCTGGGCCAGGGGAGGATGTACCACTGATTGGGATCAAGTCGCTTGCCGTTTACGTAAAAGTCCAGGGCATCTGTTGGAGGCCATTCGCCTTCACCAAGCAAGCGACCGAGTTCGATTTGGTCGATAAACAATAAGCGGGACTCACCCGTATAACGAACACACCGTCCAGAATCAGTTACTCTGTAGTCGTAAACAATGGGTGTTGGATCGTAAGAGATAAAATCGGGTCTGGGGGCAGGGTATCGCCACAGCAACTCCGCGGGCGGTAATGGGTTCGAGCTGTCGATTGCAGGTGGTATCTCATTGCAAACATATGGCCCCACCATCGCTAGAAAGACCGCAACGATTATCGCCAACAGCAATGTACCAAGCACGATGCTTTCAGCCCGGTTAAGTCTCGCCTGTTTACGCTTCACAGTCAATCTCTCCTCCGGGGACGCAAAACGCCCACTGATGAAAGCGCGTCTCGCTGTCACCCGTGCCAGCCACGTTGATTGCCGCCGTGTGCAGACCGGGTTCCAGGTAATCTACGGTGACGACCATTGTGTAGCTCGGCGGACATGGGATAGCTTGCGTGAAATCACATGAGCTAGACAGATAGCTTTCAACGTTCCCGAATGTGTCAACAGGTTGATTGTTAATGGTCAACGCCATGTCACATCCCGCAGCTACGAACTCGCTTACCTCGGCTCCGTCGATTCCTACGATAACGTTCGTGTGGTTTATCGAAAATGACAACGTGTATTCGATAAACGCGGGTTCCGGGGCAGGGTCACCCCACAAATCCTCAGCGGATCGGGTAGCCCCAAGCGGGCCTACACTCGTAATCATGTCGCACGTGAGGAGCGGCACATACGTCCAGGCCAGTAGCGAAATCAAAACCGTCAGGCAGACCAGCAGCACCGCATTTGATAGCCGGCGTGATGGGCGGCGCTCAGCCTTCTTTTTCACAGTCAATCTCTCCTCCGGGGACGCAAAACGCCCACTCATGCCGTCGGAGTTCGTCACTGAGGAAGTCGAAATAAGTGACGCAGGCGGTGTGCAACCCCGGTTCAGGCGTCCGGTGTAGGTAGATGTACGGCATGCTGACACCCTCAGCGTGGGACACGCCTCGACCCCACGCCCGCCACCGCTGCCCATCGATTGTCACCTGTACAACCTCATACGGCGTGAACACCAGTTCCGTTTGCAGCGTGGCCGGGTCACAAACAGGACGTGGGCTGAAGTAGCCACGAACCGGGTCCGGGGTGTGCCACAGGCTCTCTGCGCTGCGCGTGGGGACGCAGCTTGTGTGCCACTGCCAGTGAACGAACATAAACGAAAACGTGGCGGTGGTCGCGGCCAACAGGATCAAAATGGGGGTGAGCAGGCGTCTATGCTTCACAGTCAATCTCCCCACCCGGCACACAGAAGGCCCACTCGTAAAAGCGCGTCTGGTTATACACGTCTACAAACTCAATGCGGGCCACGTTGAGGCCAGCATGGTAAGGCAGGCGATGCGGATCCAAAAACGTCAGGCTGTAATCGAAGTTAAACCACACCTGCAAGCTCGATACCTGCCGCCCGTTAAGGTACACATTGATATGGTCACCCAGGCTAAGTCCGTTGTAGTTGGGTAGCCCCAATAACTCTTTGATCTCCGAGCTGTCGAACTGCGCCAACGGTGACCACGTCTCGAACTGCGCCAACGGTGACCACGTTCGGTCAGGGTAATACACACGGGGCACATCTCTCAGGAAGGCGGGTTGGGGCGCGGGCCGCTCCCAGTAGCTTTCCGCACTGCGGGCCGGCGGACGGCTGCCGCGCTGGTGGGCGTCGTAGCCAATAACGGTAAACGTGGCGGTGGTGGCCACCAGCAGGATTAGAATCGGTGTAAGCAGGCGGCGCTGTGCGGTTGATAAGGTAGGCATAAGCATCCCCTTTGAACGACACTGGTGTCATTGTATAGCGAACCGGGCCATGACATCCGCACAAGTCCACTCCGTAGGCGTTTCTATAGAATGCACGCAGCTTTAATGAAATGCCCCCGTGTTTGTGATATGATGCTGGCAATTACGCACAAATCACTCCGATCAATATCACTATCTATCAGCGACCCACACCAGAACGGCAGTTATGACCCACATCCTACTTATCCGGCACGCCGTCAACGATTTTGTGAAAACTGGCAAACTCGCTGGCCGCACGCCCGGCGTCCACTTGAACGACGACGGCAAGGCACAGGCCGAAGCCCTTGGCAAACGCCTTGCCGATAGCAAACTGCACCAGATCATCTCTAGCCCGCTAGACCGCACGCAGGAAACAGCACAGGCTGTAGCCCAATACCATCCCCACCTGCAAATCCAGACGAACGACGAAATTGGCGAGGTGGACTACGGCGACTGGCAAGGGGCCAGTATTTCCAGCTTGCGCGGGCGCAAAATGTGGAGCGTCATCCAGGAATACCCCACACGGGCGTACTTCCCCAATGGCGAAACCATGCGCAATGTGCAGGTGCGGGCGGTAAACGAAATCGAGCGGTTGGCGCGGGAATACCCGACCCACACGATTGCCATCTTTAGCCATGCCGACCTGATTAAGATGGTGGTGGCCCACTACCTGGGCATGCACCTGGACGTGTTCCAGCGGATTGTGATCTCACCCGCGTCCATCACGGGCATTCAACTGGGGCACAGCCGCCCATTCATCACCACGGTTAACGACACCGCTCATGTGCAAGCGCTGGAAACAGAACGAAAAAAAGCCGAACAAAATGGCAAAACCTCATAAACGGACTCCACCGATTCATCGACAACTTCCGCTAGTAAGGAGGGCGAACGCATGTCAAAAGTAGAAATCGAACTAAACCCGGTAGACTTCGTCACCATTGGCACCATTGGCCCTAAGGGGCAGCGGGTGTTCCACTTGCAGGCGGGGCAGGGCACGCAGTTGGTCTCGCTTGTGATTGAAAAAGAACAAGCGTGGGCGCTCAGCGAAGCCATTACCGACCTGATTGACGACTTGGACAAAGAATCATTTGAGTTCAACGCCTTCGACATCAACGACCTGGACATGGACTTGCGCGAACCGATCCGCCCGGTTTTCCGCGTGGCGCAGATGGGCATCGGCTACGATGAAGAGCGCGGCATGATTGTGCTGGTGGCCCAGGAGATGGTGCCTCAGTCCGAAGCAGACGAACCCGGTGTGGTTCGCATGTGGTGCAGTCGCGATCAGATGCGTGCCCTGAGTATGCACGCGCTCGAAACGGTGCAGGCAGGCCGGGCAGACCCGAAGCAGAACGGGCGTCTGGTATACTACTGGACGTAACGACACACCGAACCGTCAACCGTCATCTGTAGGGGCATGCTGACCGCCCCTCAACCAACATAACTCGTAACCCAGTGTGAGTGAGGCAGGTCATGACAGACGAGCCGCAAACCCCCAATTCCCAAACCCCACAGGAAGACGATCAACCGGCGGTTGAGTTGACGATTCAAACGGTGATTGATGCGCTGGACTGTGGTGCGATGGACACTTTGCACGGGATGATGCGCTACAGTTCCAATTACACCTTCCTGGTGACCATGCGCAAGGATGACCTGGAAGTGCCGGCAGTGTATAAGCCGCGCAAGGGCGAACGCCCACTGTGGGACTTCCCCGATGGCACGCTGTGCAACCGCGAACGTGCCGCTTTCCTCACATCGCAGCTATTAGAGTGGGGGGTAGTGCCGCCAACAGCCCTGCGCGATGGCGCTCACGGTATTGGGTCGGTACAGTTTTACATTGACCACGACCCCAATGTGAACTACTTCACGCTGGATGACAGCTACGCGTCGCAGTTGGCACGGGTGGCCCTGTTTGATGTACTGGTCAACAATGCAGACCGTAAGGGCGGCCACCTGCTGCTGGACCCGCACGACCAAATTTGGGGCATTGACCACGGCATTACCTTCAATGCAGACCATAAGCTGCGTACTGTCATCTGGGACTTTGCCGGGCAGCAAATCCCGGAGCCATTTATGCAGGATGTGGAAATGCTGTGTGGTACCTTGCAAGACGCCGACAGCGACTATCGCAAACAGCTTGATGAGCTGCTGTTACCCTACGAAATTGACGCTTTTCAGCGCCGTGTGGATCGTGTTGTGGGCACCCGCCGCTACCCGAACCCCGGCCCCGGCCCCAATTACCCTTGGCCTGCGGTGTAGCTGTACCCCTCCATACGGCAACGGATAACTGCTCGCTGATGAAAATCTAACGCGTATGATTAACGGATTTCAACGCGATTTTACATCGCCTTAATGCGGCTGTGTCCTAATACGAGTGTCCCCAAACGGGGCTAACTACTCAATCAAACACATTACGAAAGGACACTTATGTCTCGTCGCGTTATGGCTACTTTGATGGCTGTCGTCGTGCTGCTGCTGGTTAGCACGGTCAGCGCTCAAGAAGAAGGCTTCTCTCTACAAATTCTGCACAGCTCAGACAACGAGTCCGCATTCCAGGACCCGAACACGTTGGAACCGAAAATCTTGAACTACGGTGCCATCGTGAGCGGTTTGCGCACCCTTGCTCCCAACGACGGCGCAAACAGCATCTACGTCACCGCTGGCGACCACACGCTGCCGAACCCGTTCTTCGAGGCTTCCGCTGAGGTTGAAGACCTGGGCGCTGCTGGCCTGGCAGACATCGCGTTCTTCAACGCAATGGGCCTGACGGCTAACGGCACGGGTAACCACGAGTTCGACGCGGGTATCGACTCCTTTGCGACCATGCTGGCCGCTGCGGACTACCCGTTCCTGGCTGTAAACCTGGACTTCAGCGCGGTTGAACTGGCTGAAGGCACCCCGGCTATCGAAATTGGTGAAGACGGCCAGAGCGTCGAAGACCTGGCGGGTAAGGTTGCCAAGAGCGCTTTCATTGAAGTAGGTGGCGAGCGCATCGGTTTGATTGGCCGCGCCCCGGCTGACTTCTTCAACGTCATTGAAGACCCCGAAGAAACCATCCCTGGCCTGGACTTTGTTGGTGGCCGCAACGCTGAAGATAACCAGCCGCTGGTTTCTGCTGTAGACCAGGTTGCTGAGCAGGTTGCACTGCTGGAAGAACAGGGCATCAACAAGATCATCCTGCTGGACCACGCCCAGGACTTCACGGGTGACCCGCTGACCCCGGACGCGCTGAGCGGCATTGACGTGATTGTGTCTGCGGGTTCCACTGGGTTCTTCGCTGCTGAAGAAGCCAACGGCCCGTTCAACCTGCTGCGCGAAGGCGACAGCGGCACCGAGGTTTACCCGGTCGTGCAGGAAGACGCTGACGGCAACACCGTTTTGGTTGTCAACACCGAGCAGCTCTACCGCTACATCGGCCACGTGATTGTGGAATTCGACGCTGACGGCGTGATTGTTGGCTTCGATGAAGCAACCGCCGGCCCGGTTGCTTCCACTGAAGAAGCGATCGCTGCCCTGGCAGAGTTCTCCGGCGCTGAAGTTGCCGTACCGGAAGATGTTCAGAGCATTTACGATGGCCTGGTTGCGACCGACCTGCTGATGGAACAGCTTGAAGTAGTGGGCACCACCGCCACCGAACTGAACGGCGTTCGCGCTGACGTGCGTGGCCGTGAAACCAACCTGGGCAAGCTGGCTGCTGAGTCCTCCCTGTGGTGGGCCAACAACACCTTCGAAGACGGTGTAGACATCGCCCTGAAGAACGGCGGCGGTATCCGTGCGACCATCCTCGGCCCGAACATCACCGTGCTGACCGTTGGTACCGCTCTGGCGTTCAACAACAGCATGGCTGTGGTTGAGGTCAGCGGCGACGAACTGCTGGCGATTATGGAAAACGCTGTAAGCCGCGTTCCGGCTGCTGATGGCCGCTTCCCGCAGTTGGCGGGTGTATACCTGGAATACGACGCCAGCGTTGAAGGCGTGAGCGACGCTGAGAGCCTGACCGAAACCACCCGTGTTGTCACGCTCATCGTTACGATGGCTGACGGCAGCGAAGTGGTTATGGTTGAAGAGGGCGAGGTTGTAGGCGACCTGGAACAGACCTTCACCATCGTGACCAACAGCTTCCTGCTGACGGGCGGTGACGGCTATACCGCATTGGCGGCGGCGGCTGAAGTACGCGGCAGCGAAGACCCGGGCATCGGTGAGCGTGAGATTCTCATCAGCTACATCACCGAAGCACTGGGTGGTGAGGTCAACATCGAAGACCCAACGGCTGAGCCGAACGTCGTCCGTTTGGACGAAGGCGAAATGGAATAGGCTTTTGCCTGTTTTGGGGGCGCTGCAAGGCGTCCCCACCAATAGTGCTACTCCCCCCACGCATCCTAAAATCCCCGTCATTGCTTGGGCTGTCACAGGCCGCCAACGTGATACAATGCCTCTCTAATCCACAACCAGAAAGCACCCTGTATCGTGGCGATGAACTTGATTGCAATCGCGCCAGAACTGTTTGATCCCGACGTTCACCAGCTACCGACCGCAGGCGAACTTCTGCTGGCTGGGGCACACGTGAAGATTGATTTTGCTGGCGTGGCCCACCCGGCCACGGACGGCGGCCATGCAGACGGGATCGTGATTGACGCCAGCATCAAGGGGGATGTGGTGGAGGTGGCCGTGATGGGTGAACAGCAGGCAGACGGCGGCTTTTACTTTGCTGAGATTTTGGTGATGTTAGTAGTCTAATTCACGACAGCGTGTTTGAAAACAAATCTGACGATTTTGCCAGCCGCGTTTTTGGGCAGCGGACGCGATAACAGCGGGTTCCGTAGGGATGACATACATGCCGTCCGAGACTTTTCAAACAAACCCTAGCTGCGATGGGCACCCGTCGCCTGCAACGGGTTTCTCGCGTTTTGCACCCCTGCCAACTGACGCTACAATAATAGGCAGGCGTCCGCAGCAAATAAAGAGAGACCAGCCGTGGCAGAACCCACCGCACAGCAACTCCTGAAGCAGGCCATCCAGGTCACCAAAAAAGGCGACTTAGAAACGGCGCGTAAACTCGTTCAGGCGTCCATCCGCAAAGACCCCACCAGTACGATGGCCTGGTTGGTGTACGCCAGCATTGCAGAAACGCGTAAGGAAAAGCTGCTGTGCTTGCGTAAAGTGCTGGAACTTGACCCCAAAAATGCCCAGGCCGTCAAGATGATCCGTGATTTGGGCTATGCGCCGGAAAAAGTGCTGCAAACATCGCAGATGAAGCAGGTGCCCAAAGACGAGCCAGCCGACGCCACCGAAGAAGAAGCCGAGCGCGAACCCGACGCTGCCCCGCCCCAACAAACGGATGCGGGGTCGTTATTCAGCTTTCAAAAAGACGAAGAAGCCGAACAGGAATCAACGCCGGATTACCTGACCTACACCGAAGAAACGGTCAAGCCACCGCCGCCGCTTGTAGACGAGGATGACGCCGACCCGCTGGCCGCCGCTCAGCCAGTGGACGCGACCCCCACCACCGAGCCGCCCCGCCCCGAACCACGCCCTGCCTCCTTCCAGGAGCGGTTGGAGCAGGCGATTCAGGAGGTGAATGCGATTGTGGCGGCTTATAACGCCCCGGCGGTTCCGCCGCAGGGCGTGCGCTGGGTAAAAAAGGAAAAGAACCGTGCCGCCGAAAACGAGATTGTTGTGGTGCGGTTGGCCGCAGCCACCGCGTTCCTGACGTTTATTGTGCTGCCATTGGGTGTGGTGGGTTATGTCATTTACAACACCCCCTTCTTCCAGGGCTTGCTCCAGGGGGAAAGCTTTGTGGCCCAGGTGCGTACCCTGACGCCCACGCCCACGCCCCCCACTACGCCGACCAATACGCCAGGGTTCACGCCGACGGCCTCGCCCACTGCAACCCCGCCGCCCGAAAATGCCAATGTGCCAACCGCTTCACCAACCGCCACGGTCTTTGGCTTGCTGCGTCCCGGTAACCCGGACATCAACTTTGTGGAGCCGACAGAGGTGTTTTTACCCGGTGGCCTGGAAGACCGGGCCGTGCGCGGGGGCATCGAACTGATTGAGGATAACCAGGCTGATGTGGCTATTGCGACGCTGCAAGCCCGCCGCGACCAGGAATCCACGACGTTTAGCGCGGTGGACGCGCTCGCTTATTACACGGAGGCGTTGGCGTTGATCGACATTGGTGAGGCCGAAGAAGCGCTCGATCTACTGGAAGAGGCCGACCAAATCCGTGAAGAACGCACCCGCGCCGAAGACACCACCTCACTGGCGGTGATTCAAGCAGGGCTTGCGCTCACGTATGTTGAACTGGGCATCCAGGAGCAGCAGCGGGGCGCAACCAACGCCGCGCTTGGCTATTGGCGTCAAGCAGAAACGAGCGCCAACGAAGCCATTCAGTTTGAGGAAGAATGGGCTGCGCCGCGCCTCGCGTTGATCGACAGCCTGATTTTGCAGGAGCGCTACACCAATGCGCTCGCTGCCCTGGACGAGGTGTTAGAAATCAGCGAATTGGTAGAGGACGTGCGCTTTTTGGTGCGGCGCGGCCAAATCTACTTCCTGCAAGAGGACTACGATCAGGCCGCATACGAGACGTTCGTCGCGCTTTACGTCGATCCAATTAGTGCCGAGGCGCACGACCTGCGCACACGAATTGCGTTAGCTCAGGGCAACGCGGGCGATGCGTCCATCTTCGCGCAGACGTACCTCTACTATCACCCACTGGTGGTTGAGGGCTGGGAGATGCTAGGGCAGGTGCGGGAGCTTGAAACCAATACCAGTCTCGCCTTGCAAGCCTACACGCAGGCGATTGTGATCGGTGAAAACACCACTCAACCGCTGGCCCTGGACGCATATGTGGCGCGGGCAGACATCTACGAAAGCCGGGGCCAGTACGCTTTAGCCGCCGCAGATGTGGCCGCTGCCGCTGCCATCACCGAAGACGGGGATTTGCTGCGGCGGGCCATGTACCTGACGTTTGAAGCGGGCGATTACACCGCTGTTCGCGAACAGGCCGAAGCGCTGCGTGAGGCGGGCGAAATCACAGGTGGCGAGGCGGGCCTGCTAGAAGCGCGCATCATCCTGGCGACGCGTGAGAACCTGTCTACCGGGGATTATTCCCAGGTGGCTAACCTGATTGACGGCGGCTTTGGCACGCTGCCGCCGGAGTTGCAGCCGTTGGCGAATTTGCTGCGGGCAGAGGCTCACTATGAGCAGGGCAACCTGGAAGTGGCGCTCAACCACGCTGAGAGCGCGCTGGCAGCGGAAGAGACGGCGCGGGTGCGGTTGGTGCGGGGCAAAATCTTTGAGGAGAGCGGGGCTTATGCTGAGGCGCTGTTGGAATATGAACGGGTGCTGACGCTGGCTCAGTTGGTGGTGGTGCCGCAGGAACTGCAAGGCGAGGCTGTAGAGGGCATCCGGCGGGCGGATAACTTGCTGGCTGAAGAGCGTCAGAACGCGACCGCAACCGCTCAGGCAAACTAGGGGTTGCGGGTACGCCCTGTAGCGCATGTTGTTCACCACCGGACGCGCTTCTGCGCGTCCCTACGAATATCGTTGCCAATTGTAGGGACGCAGCCTGCTGCGTCC
>CAWUJQ010000119.1:0-11733 GCA_963922445.1 uncultured bacterium | reverse complement strand
CTGTCAGTGAGGCTAAAGACGACCAGGGCATTGTGTGTAAGGTGTTTGCGCCGCTGCTGCCAGACCCGCTAACCACCTTCGGCCCTGATACCTACGCGCACGATTTGGTCAAGACGGCGGGGGGCACCAATGTCTTTGGAGATCGTACCGCAACAGGCACAGGTGACCCGGCAGAGGACATCAGCCGTTACCCTACCGTGACTATGGACGACGTGGTCGCTGCCCAGCCCGATGTGGTCGTGCTGCCGGGGTACCCGCTGCTGTTCACGCAGGCTGATGTCGAAAATTTTAGCAAGCTTGATATTCCCGCTGCCCGCAATGGCCAGATATACTTGATAGATGGAACACTGTTGACGTATCACGGGACGCGGCTGGCGCGTGCCCTGAACGAACTATCCGAGATCATGTGCCCGGTGGAAGAAGACGATGACTCAATTTGAGGGTCAGCAAGACGAAGAGTTGATGAGCGTACTCGCTCATGATTTGCGGACACCCATTTCGTCCGCACGGAGTTTTATTGATATGGCCCGCGTCGCTGGCCCGCTCAACGACAAGCAGAGCCTGTTTGTAGAGCGTGCAATGGACGCGCTCACCCGTATGGAAAACCTCGTCAACGATGTGCTGGATATGTCTCGTGTGGGGCGCAGCGGGCCATTGGAGCCTGAGCCGTGCGACATTCGCTTGCTGGTGGGGGAAAGTGTGGCGCTGGTGGAGGGTGTGTCCATTGCCAATAACATCAGCGTTGAGATTGATATGCCGGACGACTTGCCGAATGTTGCCGGTGATCCTAATTTGCTGCGGCAGCTCGTCAGCAACTTGATTACGAACGCCATCAAATACAACCGTCCCGATGGCACGGTTTGGGTCAGTGCAGAAGCGGTAGATAAGAATGTGCGGCTGGTCGTCAAGGATACAGGCTATGGGATTGGCGAGTCTGACATGGATCAGATATTTGACCCGTTCTACCGTGCCAGCCTGGGCAAAAAACTGAGAATCGACGGCAGTGGCCTGGGGTTAGCCATTGTGCAGGCGGTTGTTGCTCGTCACAACGGCGATATTAGCGTGACGAGTGAGGTGGACAAGGGAACTACCTTCACGGTAACGCTGCCACAAGCGACCTAGTTACAACCTCAGTGCGGAACATCCTTGCGGCTGATTGTGAGAATAAGTACAATTCCGCAGTGAGTTAATGAAATTCTCAGATAGGATATTCTATGAGTGCGAATCGACGATTGCTCATTTTCATCGGTTTATTGGTATTGCTGGTGGCAGGCGGCGCACTAACCTCTTACATTGCGGCTGAGGGCGCTGGCAGCATCATCCCGGTGTTGGAAACAACCAATCGGGCTGAAGGCTCATTCAACCAGTTTGGGGCTGGCCAGGGTTGGCAACTGTTTATCGTGATTGGCTTTATTCTGTTTAACCTGGTGGGCGCTGGTTTGACGGGAGCCGCAATCTTTTGGTTTTTAAACCGAGAAGTGCAGCGCGCCAAGGCTGAGGAACCGGCCAATCACGAGTCTGTGTTGGATGCTGTGCCAGTCCCAAACCGCTTGCGTTCGCAGTCCACACCCACACAAGAACTGCCCGCCGAAGCTGAAGCAAGCTAGACCGAACAGCCTACAAGCAAGACCCGCTCTGGGGTGCTGACTCTTGTAAGATGTTGCTTTAGTGCCCTGTCAACTTTATTGTTAGCACAAAGCGTGATGAAACATGACGACCATTATGATGCGGCCTAACACCCGCGATGTTTTGCGAAGCTATTACGACCTATCGAAGCCCCGCATTGTTGCCCTGCTGATTTTCACAACCGTTACCGCGATGTTCATTGCGGCGCGTGGCGTGCCGCCGCTGCTGGCTGTGCTATATACCATTATCGGCGGTACGGCGGCGGCTGCCGGGGCCAGCGCGCTAAATCAGTACCTTGACCGGGAGATGGACGCACGCATGGTGCGCACAGCCCGCCGCCCGATTCCATCCGGGCGGGTGACGCCGCGTGATGCGCTTATCTACGGGTTGGCGATGTCTGTATTTGCGGTGATTTGGCTGGGGTTGACGGTCAACTGGTTAGCCGCGCTGCTCACGCTGGGCGGCTCGATTTACTACGTGTTCCTGTACACGGTGCTGCTCAAGCGCAACACCACCATGAACATCGTGATTGGTGGCGGGGCCGGGGCCATGCCTGTGCTGGTCGGTTGGGCGGCTGTGACGGGTTCGCTAACGGTTGAGGCGTGGATTCTGTTTGCGATAATCTTCTACTGGACGCCGCCGCACAGTTGGGCGTTGGCGCTCATCGTCAATAAGGACTATGCCCGTGCGGGCGTGCCGATGATGCCCGTTGCCTACGGTGAAGCGACCACACACCGCCAGATCGTGTTGTTTTCCGTGCTGCTGGTTGTAATCTCACTGGTACCCGCGCCGCTAATGATGTTGGGGCCGGTGTATTTGTTGATGGCGCTGATATTGGGCGGTGAACTGATTCGCGTGTCCATTAAGCTGTTGCGGGCACCCGACCCGACGGTGCGCCACCGCATGTGGAAGTACTCTACGGCGTATCTGGCCTATCTCTTCCTGGCCATGATCCTGGACAGTTTGGTACCCTACGGCCTGTTAACCTTCTAAGGTCAGTTTGCAGCCGGAGCGACCCCGCCGATGTACTTCGATGCTTTTACGATTTCTGCGTTAGTTGATGAGTTCATGGACAACATCGTGGGCGGGCGCGTGCAGGACTCGGTGGTGGTGGACAGCACGGGTATTGGCCTGGAGATTTACGCCAATCGAAGACGCCAGTACCTCTACGTCAGCGCAGACAAAAACGCCCCCCGCGTCCACCTGACGGACAAAAAACTACGCCGGGGGATGCCGCGTCCGTCGCAACTGGCGCTGCTGGTGCGCAAAAACCTGGAAAAGGGACGAGTTACGCACATCAGTCAGCCGCCCTACGAGCGCATCATGCATATTGACTTCGAGGCTGCTGAAGGCGAGTTCACGCTCATCGTAGAGCCGATGAACCGTCGCAGCAACGTGATTCTGGTGCAGGATGGCATGATCTTAGATGCAGCGCGGCGTGTGGGCAGTGATGACAATCGCTATCGCGTCACGTTGCCCGCCCACGAGTATGTCGCGCCGCCGCCAATGACCGGACGCCTTGACCCGGCTAAACTCACGCGAGAGTCGCTTTACGGCCTGTTCGACCAGAATACAGACGAAAAGACCACCACGGCCCGTCTCATCGGCACCCGGCTACTCGGCTTTAGCCCGCAAATGTGCAAAGAAGTCGTGCATATGGCTGGCGCGGATCCCAAGCAAAAGGCCGCTGATGCCGATCAGGATGCCGTATTTGACGCGCTGACCGCGTTTTTTAAGCCGCTGAAAGACCGTGAATGGCGACCGGGTGTAGTCGAAACAGACGGTGAGGTCACCGCATTCAGTGTGTACCCTATCACGCACCAGGACGGCTGGCAGCCGGTCGAAACGATTAGCGAGGCGGTTGTGCGTTACTACGGTGCGCCCAGCGGCCCGGACGGTTACAAAGTGGCGAAAAAGCCAGTGCGTGAGGCCATTCACGATGCGATCAGGCGCGAGAGTGGTAAGTTACGTTCGCTGGAAAGCTCACTCAAAGATGAGGCCGAACTTGAAACCCTGCGCCAGTCCGGTGAGTTGATTTTGGCCTACCAGTACGGCTTGGCTGACAGGCAAACCGAATTACGCGCCCAATATGACCCCGAAGGCGATGAACTCGTTATCAAGCTGCAACCGGAAATGACGCCGCTCGAAAACGCGCAGCGCTACTTCAAAAAGTACGACAAGGCCAAAAGTGCGCTGCAAAATGTGCCTGAACTTGTAGCGGAAACGCGTGACCGCATCAATTATCTGCAACAGCTCGAAACCGACCTCGATTTGGCGGGCAACTGGGTAGAAATTGATGAGGTGCGCCAGACGATTCGCGATATGGGTTTGTGGAAGGGCAGCGCGCCCAAGAAGATTGCTGGTGGCAGCAAAAGCGCCCCGATGCGGCTGGTTAGTGAGCACGGGTTTGTGATGTGGGTTGGGCGCAACAGCCGTCAAAACGACGCGGTGACGTTTGGCAAGGGCGGCGGCGATGACCTGTGGCTGCACGCGCGCGATGTGCCGGGGTCGCATGTGGTCATCAAGTATGACGGGCGTGACATTCCCGAAGACGTGATTGAGCAGGCGGCGTCGATTGCTGCGTACTACAGCAAGCTGCGCACGGAGAAGGCTGTGATCGTAGATGTGACGCAGTGTAAGTACGTCAAGAAGATTAAAGGTGCGTCCCCCGGTATGGTCACGTACCGCAATGAGGAAACACGCACCGTCATCCCGCAAAGTGAGGAGGTGTTTGAGTCGGCTTAACTCTGTCACAATTCTGCCGCATTTTAGTCACACTCTAGCTTAACCATCCAACGATAGTAGAGGTGTATGAGCGCATTCCACAAATTGTGGTCGTACGTCTCAAAATCCAATCTATCTACGGAGGAAGTAACCCTATGTTCAATCGTATTGCTATTGCAGCTTTGTTTGTGCTGACTGTGCCAACGCTTTTCGGTACAAGCGCCAGTGCTCAAGACGTGACAGATGTGGTGGCTGCCGTCAATGATGTGCAGGCTGCTATCCAAGCGGTGCTAACTGGCAGTGACGTGACCGACCTAGTCACAGAAGTGAATGAACTGGATGCCGCTGTGCAAGCTGCGGTCCGCTCTGGCGAAGTTGATGTCACCGCAATTGTGCGGATGAATGATGTCAAGCAGATGACACGGAGCATTTTGGCCACCGATAGCGTTAACATAACCGATGTGGTCACCCTGATTAATGCGCTTCAGGAATTGCAGGCCGCAGTCGTCAACGGCTAGCCATTGTCTTATAACGGGGGACGTGCAGGGGCTTGATGCATCAAGCCCCTGCGAAATAATTGCGCCCTAACGGCCTAGCGCAAAAACGCCTCGTGTAAGCCGCCATCCACGCTGAAGATTTGCCCCGTCGTCTTGTTAAACGCATCCGTACACAGCAGATACGCCACTTCTGCCTGATCTTCTGGCGTGATAGGCTGCTTGGTCAGGGTGCGCTGCGCATAGAAGTTCGCGAGCTTCTCGCGCAGGACGTCCGTGTCTTCGCTCTCGTCGTGGTCAATGCTGTACTTTGTGAGCGAGCTAATCACGCGGTCACGCGGGAACATTGTGCTGCCCTTAACCACCGTGGCCGGGGCCAACCCATTCACGCGCACGAGCGGTGCGAGTTCGATGGCCAGTTCGCGTACCAGGTGATTGGCAGCGGCCTTGCTGGTGTCGTAAGCGAGCGACCCTTTCTTGGAAACAGCCGCGTTCACGCTTGTGGTTAGCACAAGTGACCCGCGTAGCCCCTGCGCTTCCCAGATGTTGCGTGCTTCGTCGCCAACGATGTAGCCGCCCAAGACGTTGACATCAAACGTGAAGCGCCACTTATCGTCTGAGATGTGGCCAGTCTTATCTGGCGAGACGAACACCCCTGCCGTCACAATAACGTGATCGATGCCGCCGTAGGCCAGCAGTACCTGCCTAAGCAGCGCCTTGACGCTCTCACGCTCGGTGATATTGGCAGCTTGCCCGATGGCTGGCCCACTGCCGCTGATGCCCGTTCCAGCGACGCCGATGCCCACGCCATAGATGTTGGTGAGTTCGTCCGCAGTGGCCTGGGCTGCCCTGAGGTTAAGGTCAGCACTGACCACATGAGCGCCTTCTTTGGCGACTCGCAGTGTGACTTCGCGGCCAATGCCGCTGCCCGCGCCCACGATGACGACCACATCGCGCGCCAGGGATTTTTCTGGTGGCATACGACGCAGTTTGGCTTCTTCCAACGCCCAGTATTCGATGTCAAACGCTTCCTGGCGGGGAAGCGCCAAATACTCACCGACGGCCTCTGCGCCACGCATGACAGCGACCGCGTTGTTGTAAAACTCTGCGGTCACGCGAGACTCGCTCTTGTTTTTGCCCCAGGCGATCATGCCAATCCCTGGGATGAGGATGACGCGTGGGTTTGGGTCGCGCATAGCGGGGGAATCTGCGTGTTTGCAGGTGTCGTAGTAGTCGGCGTAGTCCTTGCGGTATTGTTCGATACCCGCTTGCAGCTTGCCGAGCAGTGTTGCCACATCTTCGTCTTGTGGGTTCCAATCCACATACAGCGGCTTGATTTTCGTGCGCAGGAAGTGATCCGGGCACGAGGTGCCGAGTTCGGCCAGTCGGGCGGCGTCGCTGCTGTTGACAAACTCCAGTAGGGCTTCGTCTGCCTGCACGGTGCCGATGAACTTGTTCTGCTGGGAGACCATCCCGCGCAGTTGTGGCAGCACGTCCACAAGCACATTTTCGCGCTCCACTTCGGCAAGCGACTGAACCTTGGCACCGCCAAACGTATCTGCACCCTTGTCGCGCGCTTCCAGATAGCGGGCGGCTTTTTCGATCATTGTCAGCGACAGTTCGTAGCATTCTTTGTCGTCGTCGGCCCAGTTAATCAGGCCGTGCGCCCCCAGGATAATGCCCTTGATGCCGGGATTGGCCTCGATGGTCGCTTTGAGCTGCAAGCCCAGGTCAAACCCTGGACGCTGCCAGTCCACCCAGACCACGTCATCCCCGTAGATTTCTTGGGTAAGTTCCTGGCCGTTGCTGCACGCGGCAATCGCAATCACCGCGTTGGGGTGGGTGTGATCGACATGCTTATAGGGGATGAAGGCGTGCAGGGGCGTGTCAATGGATGACGCACGCGGGTTCAGGTTGTAGACGCAGTGCGGGTACATGGCGACCATCTGGTCTTCGATGGGGGTTTTGACGCCTTTCTCGTCCGCTGCATTGTAGATGGCTTGCAGCGCGACGAGTTTTTCCATGTAAAGCGAGGCAAAGTTGGCGCGTTTGGCAGTGCGCAGGTCACCGCCAGACCCCTTCACGTACATGATTTCGACGTCTTCACCGGTGAGCGGGTCGGGCAGGTTCACTTTACTGGAGGTGTTGCCGCCGCCGGTATTGGTGACGCGCTGGTCATCCCCCAGGATGTTGGAGCGATACACGAGCCTATCCACCGGGTCGAGGGTGGCGGCGTGGTCGTCGTCCCAGGCGTAGTTGACGTGTTTGTAATCTGCCGGGCTGTATAAATCCATGTTGTCTTGGTTGTCCTTTATGTGATTGGGTGCGTTAACGCTTAGTCACGGGCCATCAATACCGTGTCTTCATAATCAGAGATTTCGTGCATATAGCTAAAGCCAACGGGCACGCCCTGGGTGTGGCAGTAGTAGTCCCACACTGCACTGTAGGGCATGGCCTTGAGTTCTTCTAGCAGGGCGAGGCGGGCGGTGAAGTTGCCCTGGTTTTCGTAGTCGCGCAGCAGGTCGCGCGGTTCCAGTAAGGCGATCATCAGGGCACGGGCGGCGTTGCGTGTGCCAATCACCCAAGCAGCGACGCGGTTAATGCTGGCGTCGAAGTAGTCCAGGCCGATGTGAATGCGATCCAGCGCGTCTGAACGCACAATCTCCTGCATAATCGAAAGCAGGTCATCCGATTGGGTGACAACATGGTCGCTGTCCCAGCGCACGCCCCGGCTCACATGCAGCAGCAGTTCCTGCACATACAACAGCGTGGACGAGACTTTGTCCGCAATGCCTTCGGTTGGGTGGTAGTGGCCGCTGTCAATCGTCAGCACAACGGCGTCGTGGGTGGCGGCGTAGCCCAGGTAAAACTCATGGGAGCCAACAACGTAACTCTCGGAACCCAGGCCAAACAGCTTGCTCTCGACGGCGTCCAGGTTATGGTCTGGGTTGACGGGCTTGGCCAGGATTTCGTCAAGCGATGCTTTGAGGCGCTCACGCGGGGCCATGCGGTCGGCAGGTGTGTCTTTGTAACCGTCGGGAATCCAGATATTGGTGATGCAGGGGGTGCCTAGCTCGCGCCCGAAGTACTCACCAACGTCGCGGCAGGCGATGCAGTGTTCAATCCAAAACTTGCGGATACCGTCATCAGCGGATGAAAGGGTAAAGCCGTCGTCTGCTTTGGGATGTGAGAATGTGGTGGGGTTGAAGTCAAGACCGTGATTGTTGGCCTTTGCCCAGTCCACCCAACGGGAAAAGTGCTCCGGCAGGATTTCGTTGCGGTCGACGGGTTTGCCCGCTTCGTGATAGCTGGCGTGCAGGTTCAGGCGGTGCGTGCCGGGAATGAGGCTGTAGGCTTTGTCCAGGTCTTGGCGGAGTTCGTCGGCGGTGCGGGCTTTACCGGGGTAGTTGCCTGTGGCCATGATGCCGCCGCTGAGTCCGCGCCCGGTATTTTCAAAGCCACCGACGTCGTCACCTTGCCAGCAGTGCATACTAATGGGGATGGCCTGCAATACCTCTAAGACAGCGTCCGTATCGACGCCGAGGGCGGCGTAGCGCTCTTTGGCAACGGCATACGTTTGTTCAATGGTATTTGCGTCTGTCATAAAAACCTCTCCTAACCGACTCTTTTATTGAATGAGAGCAATAGTTTCATCATGAAGCGGAATATAACCAAACGAAAGCGGCAACACAAGCAGTTGATGAGCGCGCCTTATGAAACTGGCATGTGGAGCCGTAAGACTATTTAAGCTGTATGGCGTCATGTATAATGTGAGTTAATACACCAGACATTATCGGTATGGACACCGTGTAAAGGAGCTAATCCGCAATGGGTAAGAAATACAATTTCAAGTGGGACGATCCCTTCCTGCTGGACGATCAACTGACGGACGATGAGAAGGAAATCCGCGACAAAGCCTACAAATATGCGCACGACTGCCTGCAACCGCGCATTAGCGAAGCGTGGCGCAATGAAATGGGTGACCCCGCAATCTACAAGGAGATGGGCGAGCGCGGTTTAAATGGCGTCACGCTGCCGCCAGAATATGGCGGGCAGGGCAAAGGCTATGTGGCGTATGGGCTGGTTGCCCGTGAGGTGGAGCGTGTGGATTCGGTTTATCGCACCATGCTCAGCGTCCAGTCTTCATTGACGATGTACCCCATCTATGCGTTTGGCAATGAGGCGCAGCGTCAAAAGTATTTGCCTGCATTGGCCAGTGGTGAACGCATCGGCGCGTATGGTCTGACGGAGCCGGAGGCTGGGTCTGACCCGGGTGGGATGACGACAACGGCAGAGGCCATCAACGGTGGCTACCGATTGAACGGCCACAAGCGCTGGAACACAGGCACATTGGCCGATACGTTTGTGATCTGGGCCAAATCTGAAGCGCATGACGGGCGCATTCGTGGCTTCGTGCTGGAACGCGGCGTTGAGGGCCTGTCTACGCCTGCGATTGAGGGCAAGCAGGGCTTTCGGGGTGTGCCATCGGGCGAGATTATCATGGAAAACGTTGAGGTGGGTGAAGACGCACTGCTGGCCGAATCTGACGGGATTAAGAGCGCGTTTGAGTGCCTGAACCGGGCGCGCTATGGCATTGCGTGGGGTGTGATGGGGGCTGCCGAAGCCTGCTGGCACAGCGCTCGCGAGTACACGCTCAACCGCCACCAGTTCAACCGTCCGTTGGCGGCGAACCAACTGGTTCAGAAGAAGCTGGCCGACATGCAAACGGAAATCGCGCTGGGGTTGCAGGGCGCGCTGCGGGTGGGCCGCCTATTCGAGGAACACAAGTTTGCGCCGGAGATGATTTCCATCGTCAAGCGCAACAACTGCGGCAAGGCGCTGGATATTGCCCGTGTGGCGCGTGATATGCACGGTGGTAACGGCCTGCTGGAAGAATACGGTGTGTTCCGGCACATGACCAACCTGGAAGCGGTCAACACGTATGAGGGCACACACGACATTCACGCGCTCATCCTGGGCCGCGCACAGACGGGTATTCAGGCGTTTATGTAGGTTTCGGCACAAGGGCGGTGTGACGCCGCCCTTGCTATCGGATTAACCTGCCACGTATCAATACGAATTTTCAGTGTCCAGCAAAAAACGTTACAGCGACGACAACCCGCGCCTCAAGCGCTGCTTCAACTGCGACCAGCCCAAGGATACGCTATACCGCATCCAGCATGACGCAAGCGGCGATTGGGCGTTTGTGTGTGGCAACTGCCTGTGGCAGTTCAAGCGGGTGGATAACCCGCATTACACCTATGGCGGCACCTGGAAAAGCCGCAAGTAGTGGGCTACTGCGTAAACAACGCGTGAACCGGGCCAAGCTGCTCGCCATCGAGTAGCCCTAGTAAGCGGTGTTGCGCGGCCATAACCCCATCTGCGTCACACAGCGACATTGCATCGCGGTAGGCAGTCACAACGGGGGCAATCGCGTCGTCGCGCAGGGAGGCCAAGCCTGCCAGGGCTAATGCGCGTGCGTAGCGCGTTTGATACAGCCCCGGCGATAGATTCAGCAGCCGGTCAGCGTTGGTAAGCGCCTGTTCAAACACGGCGATTGCTTCAGCCGTGCGGTTGAGCTGTGCCAGGGCAATGCCATGCACGGCATAGGCAAAGTGCTGATTGGCGGGCACTTCGTAGTGGGTCGCATCTGCCGCGACTGCCTCGGCGTCGTGCGGGCGCTCGGCCAGCAGCAGCACCATTGCCAGGTAGCCGCCTTTGTAGCTCTTCTCATTGAGGCTGTTCGTCTGCTCTGCGATAGATAGCGACTCGCGCAAGTTGGCAAGCGCGGCCTCGTAGTTACCCTGGGCAGCGCGAATCATGCCGCTGTCACCGACGTTCATGCCGATGCGATGGAGTTGGTTGTCTACCTCACCGAAGATGGCAAACGCTTCTTGCAGATATTGCAACCCCTGCCCATAGCTACCCATCAAATAGCTGACCCAACCCATACCGCTTAAGCTGTCCCCTTCGCCGTGACGGTCACCAATGTCGCGGAAGATGCCCAGCGCGTTTTCCCAGTAGCGAACCGCCTCTGCAAACTGGCCCGTGTCGTAGTGCGTCCAGGCCATGCCACTCACAGCCGTAGCCATGTGCTGACCGTCCCCGGCGGTGCTGGCAAGCGTGTAAGCCCGCTCATAGCGCTGAATGGCGGCTTGCAGCCGTCCAATCCGGCGGAGTGATTCCCCCTGACGCAGCAGGACGCGCCGCTGGATAGCCGGATCGCTGACGAGATCATTCACCTGGGCGTAACGGTCAGCGAGTTCGGTGTAGTTGCCCCAAATAGCCATGTAGCGCTCATCCAAGGCGAGTAACGCTTGGGCGGCGGTGTCTGCATCGCCTGCTTGCACCTGATGGTGAAAAGCGCTGAGCGCGTCGCCTAGATCGGTAATGGTGGTGGGCTGCGCGGGTGCCTGGGCGTCGTACAGGGCTGCAATTGCCCGGTGTAGGCGCGCCCGCTCGGCCACCGGCACGCGCTCCTGACAGTAAGCCCGGTCAATGGGGTGCATGGACACGGTTTGGTCGGTGGGGTTGTAGTGGAGGAAGTAGGCACGAATCAGCCGGTTGAGAATGGGCTTGAGTGCTTCTCCGCCGAGTTCGGGCTGGGCGAATGCCTGCAACATGCTCACCGGAACTGCCTTATCAAACAGTGAGGCCAGTTCCATCACCCGCACAGACTCCTCCCCAAGGCGTTCAATGGCCCCACGTATGAATAAATCACCCAGTTCCTCGGCGAGCAGGGCTTCTTCTTCCAGCAGGTCGGGCGGTTCCATGAGCGGGGTTTCGAGCAGAATCCCGGCAACGGCTTCCAGGGCGCGGGGTAAGCCATGCGTGCGCTTAACCAGTTCGCGCAGGACGGCGTCGTCAGCGTCGCGCAGGCCCGCGTAGC
>CAWUJQ010000118.1:0-11884 GCA_963922445.1 uncultured bacterium | reverse complement strand
TCGCCGTAGTACCAATACGCCAGATAAAGAAAGTGCGAGGCAATGTCCCCAATCACGCCCCCGCCAGATTTTTCCAGGTCAAAACGCCAAAGGTAGTCCCCGTCACGGGCATAACCTGTGTAATAGCGCATATTCAAGTGATACGGTTTGCCAATGTAGCCGTCATCAATCAACTGCTTGATGTAGCGCTCTGCGGGCATGAAGCGGTACGTAAACGGAACCATGCACTTGAGGCCAGTTGCTTCAGCCTTTTGCGTCATCTCGTTGGCCTGCTGTACATTCATTGCCAGCGGTTTTTCGCAAAGCACGTGCAGTCCCGCATCCAGTGCTTTGATGGTCATGTCGTAATGGGTGTCGTTGCGGGTAGAAATGATAACCGCGTCAATTAAGCCGCTGGCGTACATCGCCTCGTAGTTGATGAAGTAGTTTTCGATGTCGTGCGCCTGGGCATAGGCTTTGGTGCGCACGTCGTCGCGCCCACAAATCGCAACCACCTGCGCCTGTGGGTGCTTCGCAATTGCAGGCAGGTACATGACTTCCGTCCACCAACCTGCCCCAATAACACCAACCCTGACCTGCTGTTCGTTACTCATGTCAAATCTCTCGATCTTGTTTATAAACCGAAGATACCGGCGGTTTTGGCCTTGCTGCTGGCCCAGGCATCCACGTCTTGGATGCCACTTACCCCCTTTAGATACACAGGGTGATCGGTGGGTAACGGCAACTTGATGGTTCGGCCTGTGCTGCTGGAAAGATAACCAGCGAGGGCAATTTCCAGGGCGCGTTGGCCGTCTTCTATTGTGCCAACCGGGTCGCGCCCCTCACGGACTGCATTACAGAAGTCGCGCCAGATGCCCGTAAACGCCGCCACGATGTGGCTTGTGTAATCTGGTTCGTTGTTAAGGTCGTGGTCGGTTCGTTCCCAGTCACGCACGGAGTACAATTCGGCAGGGCGGTTAAAGCCGCTGGTCTGATATTTTTCGTAGCGCATCCGAATTTGCCCCTGGGTGCCGCTCACGTCCACACCACCCACGCCCTGCCCCCACGCCATGTTGATAAGCGCATAGCATGACGGGAACGCTACCTGAAGCAAAATCAAGTCTTCCACTTCAGGGCCACGGTGTTGATAGGTGGGGGCATCAGCAAACGCATTGACCTGAATGGCGCGTTCCCCTGCAAGCCACTCGGTAAGGTACACCGCGTGAACCATGTCCATCAGCACGCCACCGCCTGCCGTCATCTGGTGCCGCCAGTCCGCTTGGTACTCGCGCGCGCCGGGGTAGTCAATCACGCCTAGATAGTTCATGGTCAGCACGCGCAGCTCACCAATTTCACCTCCGTCGAGCAGCGATTTGATGAGCTTGTACTCCGGGAAGTAAACATAGTTATGCACCAACCCAAACCGTACGTTGTTTGCCTTAGCCACCTGCGAAAATGCTGACGCAATGGCCGGGGTGGTGGCGGCTGGCTTTTCTGACAGCACATGTTTGCCGCGTTCCAGCGCGTATGTCACCATTTCCTCACGGAACTGCTGCGGCACCGTGACCAACACAATATCAATGTCGTCACGGTCAATCAGCGGCTTGAAGTCCGTGTACAGGTTGTCGTCCGTGAGTTGGAACCACTCCTGTCCCAATTGCAGGCGTTCCGGGGTGACATCCATCAGGGCGGCGACGTTCACGTTGTCGAGTGCCGCCAAAGCGGGTTTGTGCGCCCCATTTACGATGTTACCGCAGCCAATAATACCAACGTTGAGTGTGCCATTACTGTTCAAAAATAATGCCTCTCCAAATGTGAGTCGCGTAGAGATATAGACCCCCGACATCAACGGTTAGGATACTCCAAAGCGCCAAACCGATACGGTCGGGGGCAGACGCCTGCATAGCCGCGCCAGCCTAGAAAGCTAACACACTCCCGCCGTCAGTGTAAATATCATGTCGTACTTTATCCGACGCATGGGCATGAGGCACACAGCCTACGACGCACAGCAGCGTTGATGTTGACAGTATGCATTGTGCGGTATAACCGTGCTGCCACCACTCACGGTGGTGGCATTGGCAGATGAAGGTCTTCGATTAGAAGCTATACACAGGAGTTTGGAATGTATGAGTTAGCCATTTGCGCCGATACGGTTTTCCTCGAATTGCCGTTTGAAGAGCGCGTCAAGAAAATTTCAGACGCCGGGTTCCTGGTCGAGTTTTGGGGCTGGGAGGACAAAAACCTGGACGTTTTGACGACTGAGAACGTCCGCGTTGCTGGATTTTCCGCTGCTGGCACAGGTAGTTTGCTCCACCCGGACGGCGTAGACGCCTACGTTCAATACGCCATCGACACTTTGCCCACAGCACAAAAGCTCAACTGCTCAACGCTGGTCATCCATGAAGGGGAACTGGGTGAAGGCGGAGCCGTCGTCCATGATGTCGAAGCAAACCCCATCACGCGCTGGATTGCCGCCTACAAGGGGCTTAAGCAACTCGCTCAGTTTGCCGAGGCCAATAACGTCACCTATTGCCTGGAGGTGCTGAACACCAAAGTTGACCATGCGGGTTACATCCTCAACCATGTTGAAGACGCCGTGCGCCTCATTCACGAAGTTAACAGCCCGAATATTAAAGTGCTGATGGACATCTACCACAGTCAGGTTGACGAGGGCAATGTCACCGAGTTGATCCGTGAATTTCACCCTTACATCGGTCACTACCACGTTGCCGACGTCCCCGGACGGCACGAACCGGGCACCGGAGAAATGAACTACCCCTTCATCGCCAGCGTGCTGCGAGAGGTTAACTATAACGGTGTTGTGGGCCTGGAAGCCTACCCGATTCGCGATGGAAACACCGCCCTGGAACGATTCCGTGAAGCTTTTACAGCCTGACCCCGTCACCCGTTTGGGTTTGCGCTGGGCGTGATGCCGGGTTGCAGGTGCTTGGGGCATTTGCAATTCATAATTTGAGTTGTTAGACTCTCGCCATGCTGAGAGGAATTATTTTCATGCAGTTGGCGCGTGGAACAAAAGCTGCTTCCACTTAGATAGCGTTTTCGAGCTTGCTGCGGCGCAACGCCAGTTTGCCAACCCAACTCATATGAGGGTTGTGTAGGGCCGCAAGCACACCGTTCTAAAATTACGCAACATCGGCCTGGGGCAAATCATCTTCAGGCCAACTAACTTCATCGTTGTTTCCCAATCACTGTAGAAACCCGCTAAGCAAGGTCGCACAGCAACGCCATCATGCCCTACACGCGGGCAGCACAGTGCATGAGCTAATTTCATGGATATCGCAGCATGGGTTAAACGGCGATAACTCTGTTTCGGTTACCAGGCCCGGTGTGGGCTTTGATAACACCATCGTTGTATTCAGTTCAGTTGAGGAGTTTGTTTTGAAACGTATTATCGTTGTTGTTGTAGCACTGCTCGCTATTCCACTGGTTGCGAGCCAGTTTTTTGCTGCACAAGCACAAGAACCCGTAGAAGGTGGCACCCTCCGCGCCGCTTTCCAGAATGAGTGGGCCGGGCTTGACCCGCATGTGGTTAGCTCCTACTCCAGTTATCAGATTTTGAACAACGTTCTAGAATCCCCAACCTTTTATGATGATGACCTGAACCTGACGCCCTGGCTGGCCGAAAGCTGGGAGCAGTCTGAAGATGGGTTGACGTGGACGCTCAGCCTGCGCGAAGGCGTGATGTTTAGCAACGGGCGTGAGATGACCGCAGAGGACGTTGTTTGGAACTTCGAGCGTTTGACCGACCCGGAGACGGGTTCTGGTAATGCAGGCAATGTGGGTGGCGCAGATGCAACCTTCGCTGCTGTAGACACCTACACGGTCGAAATCACCACCCCTGACCCGATTGGCATCTTGCCGCAGTTGATGGGCTTGAACAAGTCCACTGGCATCATGGCCCCAGAAAGCGTTGAGGAAGACGGCACCGTGCGCGTCCCGATTGGTACCGGCCCCTTCCAAATCAGCGAAATTGAGGGGACGACCCGCATCCTGCTGACGAAGAACGAAAACTACTGGCAGGAAGGCTTGCCCTACCTGGACGCCGTCGAAATCGTTCCGATTCCGGATGACACCGTGCGCGAGACCGCGCTGCGCGGCGGTGAGGTGGACTGGGTGCTGGCCATTGCTCCGCAGAGCTTTGAAACCCTGCAAGCCGACGAAGACCTGACGGTCGCAACCGCCCCGCAGCTTTCTTACGACTACATGGGCATTAACCTGACCCGTGAGCCGTTTGATGATGTGCGTGTGCGTCAGGCTATTGCCTATGCCATCAACCGTGACGAGCTTTGCGCGGCAGGCTTCTTTGGGTTGTGCGAGCCGGTTCAAGGCCCGGTAGGGACAGGCAGCCCGTGGTACTTCGACTATGCACCGTATGACCAGGATGTTGAGCGCGCCCGCGAACTGCTGGCCGAAGCTGGCTATCCTGATGGCTTTGAACTGGAACTACTGCCGACCGTTCAGTACGGCGAGACGGTACGTGCCGCCCAGGTATTGCAGCAGCAGCTTGCCGAAGTTGGCATCGAAGCCAGCATCAACGCGCCAGAGTGGAGTGAATGGCTGGAACTTGAAGGTAACTTCATGTACGACATTTACATTTGCAACTGGAACGGCCTGATTGACGCTGACGCCTACTACTACCTCCAGCACACCACCGATAAGGTCTTCAACTTTACGGGTTACAGCAACCCTGAGTTTGACGAGTTGATGGAAGCTGGCCGCGCCACGAGTGATTTCGATGAGCGCTACGAAATCTACCAGCAAGCCAATCAGATTTTGGTAGACGATGCGCCCTACGTTTACATGTACAACAAGCAGGAAATCCGCGCTTACCAGGACTACGTAAACGGTTTCACCGTCCGCCCAGACCAGGCGAATAACTTCTGGACGGTCTGGCTGGATCAGTAATTCCGCACGTTGCAGGTGCCCGGTGTATCGGGTGCCTGCCCTTCAAAAACTTTGTAGGGCTTTATCATGAATTGGACTTATTTCGGTCAGCGTATTGGGCTGACCTTAATTGTGGTACTGGGTGTGACCTTTGCCGTGTTTAGCATTATCCAACTTGTGCCGGGTGACCCAGCCCGTGTGATTTTGGGTGTGCAGGCCAACGACGAAAATGTTGCCGCGCTGCGCGAACGGCTGGGCTTGAACCGTCCGTTTTTGGTGCAGTATGTGTCCTGGTTGGGTGGGGTGGTGCGGGGCGACTTTGGCGATAGCCTGATTACCGGGCAACCCGTTGCCCCACAAATCGCCCAACGGCTCCCGGCGACGGTGCAACTCGCTGGCTTTTCCCTGCTGATTGGCATGTTGATTGCGTTTCCGCTTGGCATTTTATCTGCGTTGTATCGCGGCAGCGTGTTTGACTTCATTGCGTCGGTGATCTCGCAAGTGGGTGTTTCTATCCCCGATTTCTGGCTAGGCATTCTGCTGGTGCTGTTGTTCTCACTCCGCCTGGAGTGGCTGCCGCCCAGTGGCTATGACCCGATTAGCGAGGGGGTTTGGCCGTGGCTAGAACACCTGATTTTGCCAGCGGTCACGGCGGGCGTCATTAGCGGCTCGGTACAAACACGGTTTGTGCGCAGCGCCATGCTAGAAGTGCTTCAAGCGAACTACATTCGCACCGCACGCGCCAAGGGCCTATCCGAAGCAACGGTGGTCAACAAGCACGCGCTGCGTAACGCGCTCATCAGCATTGTGACGATTATCGGCTTGCAGATGACAGCCCTGTTTAGCGCGATTGTCGCGGTCGAAATTGTGTTTGCCTTTCCGGGATTAGGGCGCTTGGCCCTGGATGCTGTGCTTGACCGGGACTATCCGCTGGTGCAGGGCACGGTACTTACCTTTGCGGTAATGATCGCCATCATTAACCTGGTTGTGGATTTACTCTACTTTTTCCTTGACCCGCGCATTGAATACGCGTAGGCCACAGCCATGACCTATACGATTGTGGCCCGTGACCCAGCAACCGGGCAGTTCGGTGTCGCCGTACAGACGTGTAATCTTGCTGTGGGCGCGTGGGTGCCCTGGGCTGAAGGTGGTGTCGGCGCGGTTGCCACGCAAGCCCGCGCTGAGCGCACCTACGGCACACTAGGATTAGACCTGATGCGTGGTGGCAAATCCGCGCCGGCTGCGTTGACATCGCTGCTGGCCAGCGACGAACACGCCGCCGTCCGGCAGGTTGCTATGATTGACACGCACGGTGAGATTGCCATCCATACGGGTGAGCGCTGCTTCCCGATGGCAGGCAGCACCACCGGCGACGGATTTTGCACGCTGGCCAACATGATGGCTCAAGACACCGTCTGGGATGCGATGGCACAGGCTTATGCGGCAGCAGAGGGCGATTTCGCGTCACGGTTGATGGCGGCCCTACACGCGGCACAAGCTGAAGGCGGTGATATGCGCGGCAAACAGACCGCCGCCCTGCTCATTGTGGATAGCCAGCGCAGTGCTATTCCGCTGATCAACTTGCGCGTGGACTACGACCCCGACCCACTCACCAAGCTAGACGCGATGCTGCATCGCAATCGGGCATTTATGGCGGAATACACCGTCAGCGACCTCGTCGCGGCGGGTAAACCTGACGAAGCGCGGGCCGCGCTCGACCTGATGAAACAACATGCGCCCGACGAGGGCTACCTCATGTATTTGCGGGCGTTGCACCTGGCAGCGGAGCTAGACGATTGGGATACCGCAATCCCCGAATTGCGGGCACTATTTGAGCGTGACCCCGTGTGGCGCGACTATTTAGCGCGTGAGGCAACCGTCGACAATTTTGGCATTCCGGGGTTGGGTAAGCGTTTATTGGAGGCATTGAAGTGACTGAAGCAAGTGCATCGGGCGTCGTCAGGCTCGAACAGGAAACGAAGCAGGAGGTACGCCATTCAAGTGGCTTGTGGGGCGATGCCCTCAAGCAGTTCGTCAAGCACCCTACCGGGATGTTTGGGGCGTTCCTGGTTGCGGTGTTGATATTGACCGCAATTTTTGGCCCCATCTTTGCGCCCTATGAACCCACAACAATGGACTTTGCCGCCACGTTTGCCCCGCCGTCGCTAGAGCATCCGATGGGAACAGATAATTTCGGGCGCGATGTCCTCACCCGCATCATGCACGGCGCACGGGTTTCGCTGCAAGTGGGCATCATCTCCGTCACGCTGGCGACGGTCGTCGGTACGCTGTTAGGCATGATTGCCGGGTACAGCAACCGCGTCGTTGACGAGATCATCATGCGGGCCATGGACATTCTATTTGCGTTCCCCGCTATTTTGCTGGCCATCGCTATTCTTGCTGCGCTGGGCAAGGGCGTTGCCAACGCCATGATTGCGATTGGTATCGTTTATGTTCCTATATTCGCACGGATTGCGCGGGGCGAGGTGCTGGCTATCCGCGAAGAGGAGTTTATCGAGGTGGCGCACGCCCTCGGCGCAGGCCGCACCCGCATTCTGTTCAGCCACATCATGCCCAACATCCTCTCCCCCATTATCGTGGAAATCTCGCTTAGCCTGTCGTTTGCAATCCTGGCAGAAGCCGCGCTCAGCTTCTTTGGTTTGGGCACCCAACCGCCTGACCCAAGCTGGGGCAATATGCTGTCTGAGGGCAGAGCCTACATTCAGCAGTCGGTGTGGCTAGGGATTTTCCCAGGGTTAGCGATCATGTTCACCGTGATGGGCTTTAACTTCCTGGGCGACGGACTGCGCGATTCGCTTGACCCCCGCCTGCGGAAAGGCTAACCCATGCGTTTGATTGGGCTAGGTGTGTTCACGGGCACGGGCCTCTTTTTGGAAATCGCGCTCACCCGGTATCTATCCGTCCTGTATTACCCGCCCTATGTGTTCACCGTGATTTCGCTGGCGATATTGGGCATCGGGTTAGGGGCAGCACTGGCGGCGTGGCGGTCACGCCTGCGCGATGAAGCCTATCTTGCCATTTACAGTGTGCTTGCCGGTGCAGGTACGCTTGTTTTTGTGGTGTATTCGGTGCTGCTGCCGGGTGTGCAGTGGCTGCTGTTCCCGCTGGTGGTGCCGCCGTTCTTCTTCGGCGGCCTGATGATTTCTACAGTGTTTAGCCTGCATCCGCAAAAAAGCACGCTGCTTTATATGATTGACCTGGCAGGCGCTGGACTCGGTGCGGTGCTGGCCATCCCGGTGATGAACCTGGTCGGTGCCCAAAATGCGCTGTTGGTTGCCGCGCTGGGTTTTGGTGTGAGTGGGGTGTTGTTTGCCTCACGCAGGCTGACGGTTGTACCCGTGGGATTGGTTGTGATTGCCATCGTGCTAACGGTTGGCAGCACTCGCTTGGGGTGGTTCGATGTTGCGTTGACGCAACTGCCTGTGCCAAAGCCCATCGTTGGACCGCTTGCGGCCAGCGGGCAGCTTATTGAAACGCGCTGGGATGCGTTTGCGCGCACAGACCTCATTGCCCCGGCAGACGGCGCACCGTATCAGCTATTTGTAGATGGCGCAGCGGGGTCAGTCATGCCGCCCGCTGGCGACACGCAGCTACTCATTCGCGATATTGGCTTCTTCCCGTTTGCAACCGCACAACCGCAGCGCGTGCTGTTGATTGGCTCCGGCGGCGGGCTGGACGTGGCCTTTGGTATATTTGCAGGCGCACGCGACATCACTGCGGTGGAGGTTAATCCGCAGAGTGTGGCGCTGGTGCGTGAATATGGCGACTACAACGGCAGCCTGTACGACACCGCCAACGTTAACGTCATCATAGATGAGGGGCGCAGTGTGCTGCGTCGCAGTAGTGACCGCTATGACCTGATTTTTCTGTCCCAGGTCATCACGGAAACAGCCGAGCGAAGCGGCTATGCCCTCACGGAGAACACCATCTACACCGTTGAAGCGTTCCAGGATTACCTGGATGGGCTGACCCCAACCGGGCAGCTTGCGCTCAAGCTGTACGACGAACTCACGCTCACGCGGTCGCTGTCGTTGGCGATTGCCGCCTTGCAGGAACAAGACCTCACCGACGCCGAAGCCATCCAGCACACGGCTGCCTTCGTTGACCCAAACTCTGGCCTGCCCCTGTTAATCGTGCAAAAGCGACCCTTCACCCGCGATGACGCGATAGCACTCGGTGCGGTCGCTCAAGATGTGGGCTTCGTCCCGCTGTATTTGCCCGGTGTGGCTGCCCAACCCCCGCTTGATGAGGTTGAAGCGGGCACCATCACCTTTGCGGATGTCGTGGCCGATTTTGAGGCTAACATCGCCGCAACAACGGATAATCGACCGTTTTTCTTCCAATTTGAACGCGGCATCCCGCGCACCTTGCTTCCAATGGTGATTGGCGCTGTGGGGGTGCTTGTCGCCGGGGCCGCGCTGATGGCATATCGCGCCCGCCGAGAAGACCACCCCACGTTACAGGTGTCCCCATTTTACTTTGCGTGCCTGGGGATTGGGTTTATCTGTGTCGAAATCGCCGTTATCCAACAAACGCGCTTGTTTCTCGGTGCGCCAGTGTACGCGGTGACGGTTGTTTTGGCGACAATCCTGATTGGCGGCGGAGTGGGGAGCTTGCTTTCGGGGATGTGGATTGAGCAAAAGCCGTTTGAAATCTCGCTGGCACCGGCGGCGGCAGTGGCGGTATTCGTGCCAGTTTGGATGTTGGTTTGGAATACAACGAGCGCGGGTTTGTTAGGGCAGCAGGCGCTTGTACGCTTTGGAACGACGATTGTGATGTTATTGCCGCTGGCCCTGCTGATGGGCATCCCTTTCCCAACCGGGCTGCGCGCTATTGGCCAGGCACCGAGTGTACACATTGCGCTGGCCTGGGCGGTGAACGGCGTCACAACGGTGATTGGCTCGGTGGCAGCGGTTGCCGTATCGATCCTGCTTGGGTTCCATGCGGTGTTGTGGCTGGGCGTTGGCGTGTATGCAATTGCCGCCGCGCTGGCATTCGTGAGTATGCGCAGGAGGGCCAACGCATGAGGATCAATATCGACAGGCTCATGGCAGATATTGAATCACTGGGGCAGGTGGGGCGCACCACTGACGGCGGCGTGACGCGGGTTGCCATGAGCGAGGCAGATGTGGCAGGGCGGGCGTGGTTCCTAGAACGCGTGCAAGCGGCAGGGCTGGCGTTTAACGCAGACGGAGCAGGGAACCTTTCTGCAGTGCTGGACGTGGGCGCAAGCGAAACGATTTGCATCGGGTCACACCTCGACACGGTGCCCAACGGTGGGCGCTACGATGGTGCGTTAGGCGTGCTGTGTGGGCTAGAAGTGCTGCGCACCCTACACGAGGCGCAGCTAACACTGCCCGTGAACGTGGAAGCCATCTCATTCACCGACGAAGAGGGGGGCGTCTACAGTATGCTTGGTAGCCGAGCGCTCACTGGTGCGTTGACAGAAGCCCAACTCAACGACCTACCAGACCAAACCAAGCTCGAAACGGGCTTAAAGCGCCTCGGCATCACCCATCAAAGCATCCTGAGCGTAGCCCGCGACGACATCACCGCGTTTGTGGAAGTTCATATAGAACAGGGAACGCGCCTAGAAGAACAGGGCATGCCAATCGGTATCGTCCCGGCGGTTGTGGGCATACGAACATTCCGGCTTGCGTTTGTGGGTGAGGCTGCACACGCCGGAACCATGCCAATGGACAAGCGCCGCGACGGGCTGTGGGGCGTAGCCGACTTTATCCAACAGGGGCGCGAGGTGGTGCAAGCGCGTTTCTCGCCAGGGGTGATGAACGTAGGCGCGGTCCATATTGCCAATGCGGCGACGAACATTGTGCCTGCTAACGTGACGATTTCGCTTGAATTTCGCCACGGGTCGCCAGATCAGCTTGATGCGATGGAAACGGCGTTGCTCAGCTTGGCGGAGCAAGCGGCAACACAGCATAAGCTCACGGTCAACATTGAGCGCCTATTTGAAATTGCGCCCGCCCAGATGAGCCATACCGTCACCCAGGCCATTCAGTCCGCAGCAAACACCCTGGGGCTATCTCACACGTCGCTGTTTAGCTTCGCCGGGCATGACGCCCAAACGATGGCGCGCCGCTACCCAACCGGGATGTTTTTTGTGCCGTCTGTTAACGGCATCAGCCACAACCCAAAGGAATTCTCACGGCAGGAAGACGTTGAAAACGCTGCCAACACCCTCCTGCACACGGTTCTAAAGCTTGCTGATTAAGCATTGCGCAACTATGACGCGTCAAGGATAGACGCCGTAACGACGAGACGCTGCTCGTACACATCGCTCACCACGTTGTAGTCCGAACACGTTATCAGCGTGACAGAAGGCTGAGCCGAGGGTTGAAGCACGGTCAGGTCATCTGGCGCAACGTGCTTTACAGACGTTACCGAGTAGTGATAGTCCCGCTCAGCTTCCGTAATGGTGATCCGGTCACCCATCTGGAGCGATTCCAACGTGGCGAAAATGCCAGTGCGACCATCCGCCATTTCAACATGCCCAGCGAGGACAACATTCCCCCGCTCATTCAGCCACGGCGTCCGCTGTAAGTGACCAACACTCATGCCAAGATGGCTGACATCCCACAGGCCGTTGTTGAAAAAAACCGTGATAATCGGCGCACTGACGCCCGCCGTTGGAATGAACAAGGTTGGCCCGTCAACGGTGGGCGTACCGGCTGACGTTGCTGTTGGCAGGAGTTGGGTCGCGCCCGCCACCACCGCCGGAGGCTGAGTCGCATTGCCCCCCTGGTTTAACGCAGGAGATGAACCAAAGATGTTGTCAAAGACGAAATAGCCCACCCCCCCGATAATGCCAACCACAATCAGTATGATAAGTGGAACACTACGCCGCGCCGTCTGACGATACATTACGATTCCTCACAGCCTTCATAAACGTTTTACGATTAAACGGGGTGCAGCTAACCGCCGCACCCGCGTCACAATCAGCGTGCAGCGGTGCCCTGCC
>CAWUJQ010000117.1:0-11888 GCA_963922445.1 uncultured bacterium | reverse complement strand
CTTTTTCGACATTGGCTTCAGGTTGAGTGCTTTGCGGTCGGTTACGCGGAATTAGTTCGCCGCTGGCGATTTCTTCCCAGCGCCAGCAGCGTATGAGCCGGTCATCGTTAGCGGCTTCCAGCGGCGGCTTTTCGGTTTTGCACTTGTCTATGGCAACCGGGCAGCGCGGATGAAATACGCACGCTGCTGGCCGCTCGGAAAGGCTCGGTGCAACACCTTCAATCGTACTGAGCATCTTGCCTTCTTGGGCGGCGGCAGGCAGGCTGGCCAACAGGCCGCTTGTGTAAGGATGAAGCGGCTGCTCAAACAGGTCTTCGATGGGCGCGCCTTCCATCTTCTCACCTGCATACATCACGGTCACCTGGTCACACAACTGCGCGACGGTACCCAGGTCATGCGAAACGTATAGCGCGGCGGAGTTCTCCGCTTTGATAAGTTCGCGCACCAGGTCGAGAATGACGGCCTGTGTGGTCACGTCAAGCGCGGTCGTTGGTTCGTCTAATACCAGCAGCCGGGGCCGCGTACTCAGCGCCATTGCAATCATGACGCGCTGCTGCATGCCACCGCTAAGCTGGTGCGGGTAGCGGCTCAAAATCTGCTGCGGGTCGGCAATCTTGACGCTTTCTAGCATTTCTTCGGCGTGTTGGCGCGCCTTTTGGCCGGTCATGTCCATGTGCAGTTCGAGTATTTCGGTCATTTGCTCGCCAATGCGGATTGAGGGATTGAGCGAATCGAGCGGGTTTTGTGGCACCAAACCGATCTTTTTCCCCCAAATGTTTCGCATTTCGGCTGGGCTGTAGTTGGTGATATCCTCGCCATCGAACAGGATTTGCCCCTCGGTAATGCGCCCATTCCTGGCGAGGTACTTCATCAAGCCCAGCCCGACCGTACTTTTGCCGCTGCCGCTTTCACCAACGAGGCCGTGAATTTCGAGCGGGTCAATGCTCAGGGTGATGTCTCGAACGGCACTAAGCCACTTTTTGCCAATGCGATACTCTATCGAAACGCCCTTCGCAAATAGGACGGATTGGGGTCGGTTGGTCATGGGTAGGGGCTGCTTTCAATAGCTAATGAAAAAAGTTTATTCGTACCGGAACACACGGCGCAAGCCGTCACTCATCAGGTTGATGCTGACGATAAAAAGGACAATTGCCGCCGCCGGGAACCACAGCGCCCACGGCGATGACGCCAGTTTATCGCGGGCATCCAGCACCATGCGGCCCCACTCTGGGGAAGGGGGCTGCACGCCCAGGCCCAAAAAGCCGAGGCTGGCTACCAAAAAGATGGCATAGCTCAGGCGCAGGCTGGCCTCAACGACGAGTGCGGGCAGCACACTGGGGAAAATCTCTCGGAACAGAATATACACTGACCACTCACCGCGCAGTTTTGCAGCCTCCACGAAGCCGCTATCACGCACGCCCAAAACCGCACTCCGAATCACACGCGTCACAATTGGCACGTAAAGCAAGACGATTACCAGGGTGATGCTGATGGTTGTCGCACCGAATGTGTTCGTCAGGACGTTATCCGCCTGGTCAAGTAGGGGCACAAACGTGGTGAGCATCACGAGGGCGAGTACTAACGCCGGGATTGCCAGCAATGTATCCAGCGCACGGCTGACGATTTCGTCAACCCAACCGCCCACATAGCCAATCGTTAACCCAATAACCGTACCCAGTGCCACTGATAGCAACGTGGCAACCGCAGGCAGGCCGATGGTCTCGCGTGCGCCCCAAAGAACTCGGCTCAGTACGTCGCGGCCTTTGTCGTCTGTGCCGAACGGGTACTGTGCAGATGGGGGCAGTTCACGCTGCGCACGGCGGTCTTCTCCACGTAGGATGTCGCGGTAGTTGTGTGGCGCAAGCATAGGCCCAAAGATGGCCAGTGCAATAAATATGAACACGACAATCATGCCCGCAAACGCCAACGGACGCTGCGCCATCTGCACGAAAAATCGCCACGTAGCACGTAGTGCGCCGACGATGGAGGTTCGCCATGTGGCCTGGCTTTCGGATGTTTCAAGAGGCGGGTTCATTCCCGTCATAAAGATTCCTATTCTTCTAGCAGCCGTTCCCCGGCGAGGATGGGGAAGGTGAGCTTGTTTTGCGGCGGTGCCAACGGGCACACCCATCGCTCGTTGTAATAACACGACGGGTGATACGCGTAGTTGAAATCGAGCAGCATATTATCACAAGTGGCACCAAGGTCGGCACCCTTGATTGAATCGTAGAGGTAGCGTCCGCCACCGTAGGTGCTTTCGCTATTGGTGGCATCACGGAACGGCACGAAGATGCCGCCGCCATAGCCCTCAATCCAGAACACGCCAAGCTGACCGCGTCCTGTGGGTAGGTCAAAGCTGACCTGAGCGACCTGCACCATCGTGAATGATCCGTCATCGCCAAGTTGCATGTCATAGCGCACGGGTTCCACGTCGGCCTCTACGTCAGCCATCACCCGATAGGCTGGGTCGTAGTCACAGTATTTTAGACCGTCAAAAGCTTGGCGCTGCAAGTCGGACAGCGGCGACTGTGAGTGATTGGCAAATAATGCGTCACGCGTGGCACGGAAGGTTGCATAGGCTTCGGGTGAGCTGCTGCCAGCCTCACGAATGGTGCGGTACAGGTCGAACGTTGTGCGGCGGTAGTCGAGTAGGTCGAGTGTGTGAGTTGTCATAAGAAAAGAGCCAGGGGGTAGCAAGTGGCTACCCCTCAGCGTTGGATTACTCGCTTACCGTGACAGTCCGGAAGTCGGTACGACCGGGGAAGGAATGCAGGTCTAAGCCCTGTACGCTGTTGTTGATGACACCCACTGTTGGGGCAAAGAACGGAATGATGATAGGGCCACGCTCAGCGAAAATCTGCGCGATTTGGCCGTAAATCTCTGCGCGTGCTTCAACGTCGGTTGTGACGGCAGCCTGTGCCACCAACTCGTCAACCTCCAGGTCGCTGAAGCGGCTCTCATTGAAGGAAGCGCCCGTAATGTAGGCTTCGGTGAAGTACTGCTGCGGAATCGGGCGGCTGCCCCAGCCGGTTACGCCCAAGTCAACTTCAAGCCACTCGTTATCGCCATAGTAGACGTTTTCGGGCCGGACGAGGATTTCCACGTTGATGCAGCCGTCCAGCCACTGCTCCTGCAAAAAGGTCGCCATGTCCGGGTAGTTGAAGGCGTCCACCACGAAGAACTCGATGGGGTCATCAGCGCCTAGCCCATCCGGGAAGCCTGCTTCTTCGAGCAGCGCACAAGCAGCTTCAGGGTCGTACTCGTCGGCAATCGGCTGGTAGAACTGACCGTAAGACGGGCCGATGGGGTCATTGTTGCCCACCACAGCAATGTCCGGCTCACCGAACAGGTCAAGCGCAAGCAGTTCACGGTCGGTAGCCAGCTTGAACGCTTGTCGCACACGCGGGTCGGCACCCAGGCCATCGTCGTCTGTGCGTAAGCGGATGACGGGGTGCAGGTTGGTAGCCCGCGTAATCACCGTCAGGCCCTCAACCTCGCGTAGCTCCGCAATGCGATCTGCTGACAGTCGGATGGTCATGTCAACCGCGCCCGCCCGCACAGCGTCAATCTTAGCCTGCTGCTCATCGATAAAGACGAGTTCTAGGCCATCCAACGCAGGTTGACCCTCAATCCAATAGGTTGTATTGGCGACGAGCGTTGCGCCCTCGCCGTCACTGTAATTTTCCAGCACAAACGGCCCTGTGCCGATGAAGTTGCTCATGTCTTCGGTCACCACATTCACGTCTGTGGTGCCGTCCTTTAAAATGAATGACCAGCGTGACCCAACGCCGTACAGGAAGTCCGCGTTGGGTTCGGTGAGCGTGAACACGACAGTGTTATCGCCATCGGCGGTTACTTCAAAGTCCCCTAGCAGGTTGATCGCTGGCGATTCGAGGTCTTGAATGCGCGTAAACGAAAAGACTACGTCTGCCGAGGTGAACGGGGTGCCATCACTGAACGTGACGCCTTCTGCCAGGGCAAATGTGTAAACGAGACCGTCGTCACTGATTTCAACATCGGTGGCAAGCTGCGGGATCAGGTCGCCTTCGGGAGATACATCATAAAGATAGTCATAGATTTGCCGGTTCAGTAGAATTTCTGGGTCGTTGGTACCCAGGTGCGGGTCAAGTTGAACGGGAGAAACCACGCCGACGCTTAACACGCCGCCGCTTTCCTGGGCGCTGGTTACAAGTACAGGAACTAGAAACACAATTGCGGTTATCACTGCACGTAGGGTGTTCTTCAATGTAGGCCTCCAGTTTGCCTAGTGATGCGATGATACTGCTATAGGTTGAGCCAACAGTAACTTACAAAATTACCAGAAGTCGCAAATGGCTCACACCAAAATGTTAACTCATGAGGAACCAAATCTCCACATGATGTGCAAAGGTTAAGTCGAACAAATGAGCGTGACTGTAGCTTAGCTTACATAGCCGCTAAAAGTTTAACAATATTGCCTAAAGATAGGGTTGTTCCAGTGGAAGAAAGTAACAACACCGTAAAGGTTGTGGTCATTGGTGCCGGTTTAGCGGGCCTGACGGCTGCGGCTCACCTTGCCCATCGTGGCCTGAACCCGGTCGTATTGGAAGCGAACCAGACGTGGTTAGGCGGGCGGTTGGCTGGCGGCGAACCGGAAGCGTTCACCCATGCGGGCGAGGTATGGTCGTTCCCGGCGGAACATGGCATACACGGGCTGTGGGGCGGTTACATGAATATGCGCGCCACTATCAAACGCTTTATTCCCGATGAAAGCCTGCATCCGCAACCGGGAACGGGTGAGGTGTGGATCAATCGCTGGGGCGAACAGGTGCGCCGTGTCGAAGCTGGAAGCGTCATCCGTAAGGGGTGGCTGCCCGCCCCGATACACTACTTGAACTTGTTGTTTCACCCGCGATTCTGGGGCGCAATCACACTATTAGACCTGCTAAGCCTGCCGGGGGTGCTGTTCAGTGTCGGTTGGACGGTAGGTTACGACCCGCTTAAAGAGAAGTCCCGGCTAGACGGCTTCACGATGGATGATTACTTTCGGCTGTGGACGCCCAACCTGCGTGCGACCATCGAGGGTGTGGCCCGCAACATGCTGGCGGCACCCAATCAAGCTATCACCCTCACTGGCTTGATTGCCGCCCTGCGCTTTTACACCATGCTGCGGCGCGACGACTGGCACCCGTACTTCTTCCCGGCGAACAGCCGCACAGCCATCATAGCCCCGCTGGAAGATGCGATCACGGCAAAGGGCGGGTGCATACTACGCGGGATGACAGTGCGCCAGTTGGCGCGTACAGAGGCAGGTTGGCGCGTTTATGCCGACAGCGCGCAGGGCACGCCTCACACCATTGACGCGGACGCCGTGATTTTAGCGGCTCACGCGAGTGCAACCCGGTCGATTTTAGACGCTTCTGAGGTCACGCGGGCGCGGGCGGCGCAAATGCACTTCCCAGATGTGTTGCGCAACACGGTTGTGAGGCTGTGGTTCAGCCGAGATGCCGCCGACGCCGCGCCGTCTGGCATGTTTACGGGCGACTTTGTGCCAGATAACTACTTCTGGCTGCACCGCATTCACCGTGAATATGATGGCTGGTCGGCGACAGGGGGCAGCGCCATTGAACTGCACTTTTACGGTGATGACGACTTGCTCAACCAACCGGATCGCCACTTTTTGATTGTCGCGCTCAATGAGGTGGTGCGGGCGTGGCCAGAACTCAAAGGCGCGTTCGTTCATGGGAGTGTGCGCCGCAACAGCAAAGTGCATACCGCATTCACCGTGATGACCGATGACATGCTACACGTCCGCACCCCCTGGGCCGGGATTTACGCTTGCGGCGATTGGGTTGGCTACGATACACCGTCCCTGTGGATGGAGCGGGCTTGCACGACGGGTATCGCCGCTGCCAACGGGGTACTGGCTGATGCCGGGTCGCCCCAATACGATGTGCTGTACCCCAATCCACCGGAGCCAGCGGCACACGGGTTGGGGACGGCTGTACGCGGCATCCGGCACGCGGTTAGCCCGGTTGTGAACCGTGCCCGCCAACGCCGTCAACGGCAGACGCCGTAATGTGGCTTGCGCAAATTAAGCATCGCCAACATACTGACCAGACGTATCGCCTATCGGAAAGCTGCCTTGGACGCTGTTTACCAACATCCGCGTGATTTGTCACTCGTCCTGACATCCGGTGAAAGTCAGCAATCGGTAACGCGGCTGAAGACGGCGTCGGTTGTCGTCGGGGCGTGGCGGCTATCGCTAAGCGTGATCGGAGAAAGCCACATGGCGTCTGTGGCGCACGACGGGAAGACGGTGCTAACGGAGTTGTTGTTTTGTGAGCAGCCGCAACCGGAAGCAGGGGCCGTCGTCCGCAGCTTTGAGCAAATGGAGGGCGCTTGCATCGAACAGTCAGGATACCGCGTGTGCGTGGCGTTTCATCAGCCGGGCTGGGACGTCCCCCCACCGATAGCGAAAAATACGCTGGAAATGCCGTTCCCTGTTGTGTTTGGCCATATTCCCATCACGCGGCTACAATGGCAGTATAATCGTCAACGTTTGGCATGGTGGACGCTGCATACCTATCCACAGCCTGACGGTACAATTTACGTCTATACACACTCGACATTTAAACTGGAGGACACAGCATGGGTCTCGTAATTGCCGCAATCTTGTGGTCTGTCGCGGCGGTCGTCGTTTCACAGGGGACGAGCATTTTGTTGATGTGGTGGCTGGGTTTGCCTCCCAAGAAGCTCGTCCATGAAATTGAGGAAGTGCAGAACCCGGCAGTGGGGGCGTGCTTCTTTATTGTGTCGCTGGCCGTGAGCATTTTCATCAGCCAGTTTGTGACCAACGGTTACACTGATGCGGGCAGCATTCTTGCGGGGGCTGGCTGGATTGCGGGTGCTTTTGTGCTGGGAACAATCCTGATGGGCATTAACTTCTTCATTGCCCACCAAATCATGGATCCGAAAAAAGAAACCGTGATTCAATACATCCGGCGCGAACTGATTGAAGAACAAAACGCGTCGCTGGCGTTCTTCCTGGGTGGGTTGGCAGTAGCGTCTTACATTTCTGTGATCTACCAGATGATTTAGGGACAGTGCCATGATGCAGAAGCGGATTCCCTGGCTGTTCGTCTTGCTGGTTGCAACGTTGGTGGTTGTGCCACTGTTGGCGCAGGATAACAGCGCCACCGAGGAGCCATCAGCAACGGAAGAGGCAACATCTGACGTCACCGAAGACCCCAACGCGACGGAAGATCCAAACGCCACCGAGGAGCCGTCTGCAACAGAAGACCCCAACGCGACGGAGGAAGCAACAGAAGAAGCCGACGACAGCACCGTCTATGATGCGCTGGGCGAGGCGGACAACCTGACCGTCTTCCTGGCTGCGGTAGATGCCGTTGGCCTGACGGATACGCTTTCTGACAGTGGGAGTGAATTCACGGTGTTGGCCCCGCGTGATGGTGCCTTTGGCACGCTGGTGCGCGATCTTGGCATCACGGAAGATGAACTGCTGGAAGATGTGGATGCCCTGACGCCGATTGTGCAGTATCACATTCTGACGGAAAAATTGGTATCAGACGACCTTAAGGCTGCGTCCGATGAAGCGGCTGAAAATGAAGAAACCGCTATGTCAGATTCACTGCTTGGCCCGCCCCTGGAATTCCGCTTTTTTGCGCCCACGGATTTACTCTACTTTGCGGGCAGTCAGGCGATATTGGCAGAGCAAGACATCGAGGCGGGTAACGGTGTCGTCCATGTGATTGACAACGTGCTTTCTCCACCGGATGGCGTAGCAGCGGCAGCGGCTTTTTCCAGCGTTGGCGACGGTACACCAACACGCACCCCGGTGCCCGGTGCCACCGAAGTTATCGAACTGCCGTCTACCGTGGGGCGCGGTACCATCCCGGATGTAATGCAGCGGCGCGGCAACCTGAACATCTTCCTACAGGCGCTCAACGAGGCTGAACTCACGCTGTTCCTGGCCGTACCCGAAGCACAATATACCGTGTTCGCACCCACAGATGACGCTTTCGAGCGCTTGATTTCATCAACGGGGCTGCCCGAAGAAGCGTTTTACGACAGCGATGTGCTGGACGAAATTTTGCGCTATCACATTGCCACGCGTGAACTCAATACCGTCGCCATCCGCACCACAGGCATTCAGCGCATCCCGACGACGCTGTCGAATAACTTTATCGGCGTGCGCGTAAACGTCAGCAACATCATCTTCAACAACACGGTTGAAATCATCACCAACGACATTCCGGCGACGAACGGCACCATCCATGTAATTGATAACGTGCTGCTGCCGCAAGTCGCGCTGGATGCCTTCGACCTGTGAGGTTTGCACTGGTGTAAAGCCGCCTTTGCGGGCATGATGTCGCCGCAACTTGCCTACGTAATTTCGGTGTAAACTCATGGCGGCGACACCCCAAGACACGATGTTCCTGCTGCGGCAGCCTTCTCCGCATCGCATGGTGATTCAATATCACCCCACGATTGGGCATCTGTTTGTACCCAACCTGAACGCACGCATTCCCAGCGTGGACGGAGCCTACTATGTGCGCACCAATGCACAGGGTTTTCGCGCTGACGTGGACTTTACGTCACAGCGCAGCGATGGGCCGCGCATTGTCTTCCTGGGGGATTCGTTCACAGCAGGCGATGGGGTGGAAAACGCGCAGCGCTTCACAGATCAGGTGGGGCAGGCGCTAGGCGCACAGGTGTACAACTTCGCGGTGAGCGGCACAGGCACCGACCAGCAGCTATTGATCTACGAGCAGTTCGCTGCCAACGTCGAAGCCGACCTGATTGTATTTTGCGTCAACGTGGGCAATATCGACCGCAACAAGCGCAGCCACCGTGAATCCGTTGACCGCACGTCTGGCAAGCGGGTGATGGTGCCCAAGCCCTACTTTGCGTTGCACAACGGTGCGCTCACGCTCAAACACCAACCCGTCCCTACAGAACGGCCACTCGTCCCGGAACGTGACAGTGAGGCAGGCAGTACGCTCAAGCGGATTTACAACCTGCCGCAGATGGAACCCGTCCGGCAGTTGTATCGCAATTCCGGGCTGCGCGGGCGCTTGAAGCGGTCGTCTACACCCTACTCCGATTACGCCGACCCCACATCGAACGGCTGGCAGCTTATGCAGGCGATTTTGGGGCGCTTCATCAACGCCGCTAAGCCAACCCCTGTGCTGATTGTCCCCGTGCCCACGTACCGTTATTTCCTTGATGGCGCAGAGCCGGTGTATCAGGCACGGTTTGACGCGCTTGCCGACCCCACTAGCGGCGTTCACGTTATGGACATCACCACACCGATACTGAATCTGCCGCAAGCGGATATTAACGGGCTGATGCTGCCCAATGACAAGCATCACCTATCTGTGCAAGGTCACCAGCGCATTGCGGAAATGCTATCGGATGGCATCCAAAAGCGTGACTTATTGCCCAAACCCACAGCACAACCGCCCAAGCCCACCAGTAAACTGCGCACGGACTCAACTTACATCCTGGGGATTTCCGCGTTCTATCACAACTCGGCGGCAGCCCTTATCCGTGACGGGGAAATCGTCGCCGCAGCCGAGGAAGAGCGCTTCACCCGCGTCAAAAACGACCGCAACTTCCCGCACCGAGCGATCAACTACTGCCTGGAAGAAGCAGGCATCCACGCAGATGACCTGACCGCAGTCGTCTACTATGACAACGCCTATCTGACGTTTGAGCGGCTGCTGCACACGCAGCTTGCCATCGGCGCGGAGGGGCGCGAGGCGTGGGGGCGGGTGCTGCCATCTTGGTTAACGGCTAAGCTCCACATCCCGCGCATGATTCGTGAAGCACTAAGCTACGATGGCCCCGTCTTGCAGGATGTGCATCATCGGGGGCACGCGGCAAGTGCGTTTTACCCGTCACCGTTTGAAAGCGCAGCCATCCTCACGATTGACGGCGTAGGGGAGTGGGCCACGGCGACCATCGGGCGGGGTGAGGGCAACACGGTCGAAATCCTCAAGGAAATGCGCTTCCCGCACTCGTTGGGCCTGCTGTACTCCGCGTTTACACAGTTCACCGGGTTCAAGGTGAATAACGGCGAGTACAAAATGATGGGGCTGGCACCCTACGGCAACCCCACATACGTCGATACGATTTACGAGCATCTGGTAGATGTGAAAGTTGACGGTTCGATTGCGCTCAACCTGGATTACTTCTCTTTCCTAGCAGCGCCGACGATGACCAACGATAAATTCGCCGCGCTGTTCGACGGCCCGCCCCGTGACCCGAACAGCCGCATCACGCAGCGCGAACGGGACATGGCCCGCTCTGTGCAGGTGGTGACGGAAGACATCATGTTGAAGATGGCGCAGTACGTCCACGAACTCACCGGGGCCAATCATCTGTGTTTGGCGGGGGGAGTCGCGCTCAACTGTGTGGCAAATGGCCGCCTGCTGCGCGAAGGCCCGTTTGATGACATCTGGATTCAACCCGCAGCGGGTGACGCGGGCTGTGCGCTGGGTGCTGCCCTGGATGCCTACCACACGTACTATGGCCATGAGCGGGTTATGCGTGCCGATGGTCGTCCGGCGCAGGGCGGGTCGTACTGGGGGCCAACATACAGCGCTGACGAAATCCGCGCTTACTTGACGACGTATGCTATCCCGCACCATGACATGACGCCGGAAGACCGTGCCGCGACAATTGCCGAATACATTGACGCCGGCAAAGTGGTGGGGCACTTCGCTGGCCGCCTGGAATTCGGGCCGCGTGCGCTTGGGTCGCGGTCGATTATGGGCGATGCACGCAACCAAGAGATGCAAACCACGCTCAACCTGAAGATCAAATACCGTGAGTCGTTCCGTCCGTTTGCACCGACGGTGCTGGCAGACTGCGTGAGCGACTACTTTGAACTTGACCGCGAAAGCCCGTACATGCTGCTCGTCGCGGACGTGCAACCGTCACGCCGCCTGCCACTCGCAAGCGACGGCGAAGACCTGCTCGACATCGTGCGCCGCCCCCGCTCAGACATTCCCGCTGTGACGCATGTTGACTATTCCGCTCGTGTGCAAACGATTACCGCCGCTGACCATCCAGATTACTACGCTCTCATTGACGCGTTCCGGCAGCGGACGGGTTATGGCGTGATTGTGAACACGTCGTTTAATGTGCGCGGTGAACCGATCATCTGCACGCCGCACGACGCCTATCACTGCTTCATGAGTACCGAGATGGATGTGTTGGTCATGGGGAATACGCTGCTGCTCAAGCATGAACAGCCGGAATGGGAGCAGCCCAAAGGTCACCGTGAACACTTTGCCGCAGCCAAAACGCCCGCTGCCGATGATCCCCTGGTGCGTGACCTGCTGCACGTATTCGACACAGATTTTCTTCCAGTCGCGCAGCAGCACCCCGTTGATTTCTCCAGCGGAGCGGGCAGCATGTGGGTAGAGCATCCATTTAGTGACGCCCGCGCTGTCTTTGAAATCCCTGCCGCGCTGGACGCCGCCAACCCCGACCCCGAAGCGATGGCCTACGCGCTGATGCGGGTGTGGTCAGTAGGTGAGGTGACGCGGTCACTGCGTCCCGTGGTGGTGACACTCCTGGCCCTCGGCATCAAGCATCAACCCGAAGCCGTTATAGATGCCACGGAAAATGTGTCCGACGCCGTCTACGTGATGTACTAGCGACGATTTGGGAATTGTCGGACGGTATGTATGCCGTCCCTACATTACGAAACACAGATTTTGTAAGGACGCGATATATCGCGTCCGCCCCTTAAAATGTGTGTGAATACACCCTATCCCCCTACTCCACGCTGAACGCCGGACGCTGCTGCGGTGTTTTGTGTTGTTTATCACATTTTTACATTACATTAGGAGAAGTTTAACCCAGTGCAAACCTTG
>CAWUJQ010000116.1:0-11939 GCA_963922445.1 uncultured bacterium | reverse complement strand
TGAAGCCCATCGCGAGGTCAAGCGGGTTCGTTAGCCCCGTCAGGCCTGGGATGTTCTCCTGGCTTTCAGCGATGTCGCCGTCGGTACCATTCGGCACCAAGACGATGATGTCGTCCTTCTGTGAGTAGCGAGTTACCATCAGTGTGCCGTCCAGAGCGCCACCAAAGGCACTGCTGTTGTACTCGATCACACCATTGGGCGACTTGTTCAACTCAAAGTTGAAGGCAAATCCGCGATAGTCATCATCTGGTTGTGTGCCAACCTGGTATTGGTTGACCTGGGCCGGGTCACTGCCGCCAGTGGGGTTACCACCGTTCAAGACGAAGTTACACAGATTCGGGTTCGGGTGACCGAAGTAACCTGGAATCGGCAGGGTCGGGTCAACGCGGAACAGGTAGTCATTCTGCGTTTGTGTAACGTTACCAATCGCGGGTACAAACGGCCCGTCGTAACTGTCACAGCGCGAGTCCGTGCTAGCGGGTGTAGCGCCACCGGCAGCCGAACCATTCGTTGGCACGTAAAGCTGGCCGTTGCTGTGCCATACCAGGTCGTAGGCATTGCGCACGCCTGCCGCGTACACCGTGACCGGCGCATTTTCGGCAAACGGATCGTAGGTGCCGCCGTCTTCAGTTTGTACGCTGAGCGGCGTGCTAATCGCGCTGGTGTCGATGCGCAGCACGGCAGCACTCAAGGCACGCTCTGGGCGGTTGCCCCAAGCATTATCCGGCGCACCCATTGCGCTGTTGCTGCCCTGGTTTACATAGAGCGCACCATCTGGGCCAAACGCAAGTCCGTTAGTGACGTGGTCACGAATCGAACGCGGCAGGTTGACAACAACGTCTTCCACCGTGCCCAAGTCCGGGCCGCTCATGCGGCTGACCTTACCACCCCAGTCTGCCTGGCCACTGAACCCGAAGGTGGTGTGTGAAACCCACAGAATCAGGTTATTGGCGGTGGAAGCTGGGTCGAAGGCGATACCGATCAGGAGGCGGTTACCACCCTCTGCCGTTTGCAGTGAGGTAATCACCTGCTCGTTGCTCAGAGAGCCGTCGTTCGCCACATCCCAGCGGCGGATTTGGCCGTTGTTGGTGCTGGCGTACAGCTTGCCATCGGGGCCAAGCGTGACGGATGTGTAGCCTGAGGGTGACGAGGCCACTTCCGTCTGGGTGAATTCGATGGGGCCATCGTACTCGCCGCCGTCAATGTCTTCACCTGTGGTAAAGGTAGACGTGAACAGCTCGAATGGCGTCCCGGTCAGGTCGGTTGCGCCGTCTACCACAAACTGATACTCGGTGTTTGGCTGCAAGTTGTTAATCGGTTGCAGGGTGATCGCGTCACCGCCGCCCGTGGTACCCCGGTTGGCCGCCACCTTCGTTTCTGTAGCAGTGTCCATCAGGTAAACGGTGTCTTCGGTGAGTGAGGATCCATCGACACCAAAGCCTACGTTAGGCAGGTTGACATCAACTGCCACGCCCGTATTGATGAAGACATCGGTTTCACCGTCTGCCGGGCGTACCGCCGTAATGGTCGGGATGCCCAGAACCGGGTCAATGGAGAAGTCCTCGAACATGTAGTCAACGGTCTGGTTGGCGTCGGCACGGCGCTGTGTGGTGAACACCCCTGCGTAGCTGCTGCCGGTTGCCAGCGCGTTGCGCGTGCCATCATCGCCGTCGAAGAACGCTTGCGGAACGGGCAGCGTGTTGTCTCCGCTCTGTTCCACTTGGATGAAGTTCGCGCCGCCATCTAAGCTGTAGAAGCCAGCGACCGTGCCCGCAGTCGGGTCAAGTTCCATCCGCAGGATGATGGTGTCACCGAAGCTGCCGGTTGGCAGGTTAGATGTGTTCAGTTCCAGGAAATCGCCGCTGTTTGGCAGGTCTTCTAGGAACAACTGGAACTTGCGATTGCTGTTGCTGACCTTGGAAACAACGAGCTTGATGTACTGATCTTCATTGAGGCCAAACCACAACCCAGCCTGCTGCGAGTTGTTACCCGCACTGCTGTTGAAGTCAGGCGTTTGTAGTACCGTCTCGATGATGACTGGCCCAGTTACATCGAAGCCTACGCCAAGCGCATTGATCTGCGAGTTGGTTTCGGTGCTGCTCGGTGTGCCGCTGGGCTGGCTAAACTGAATCCCCTTGGTGGAGGTGATGGTCAGGTTGCCACCGCTCACGTCTAACAGGCTCGGCTCAAAGCCAGGAACGTCCGCGTTGAAAACCGGGTCGTCAACAACCAACCGTGCGGACGGTGGGTCTACCATCGTGAAGCCCGTGCTTGCCAAACCACCCTCGCTACCATCGAACGTGAGGCCGAAGGGCAGGTTCACAGCGATTTCGTCACACGGCAGCGTACTCAATGGGGTACATGGCGCATCCGACGACGGCAGTACCGTCAATTCGAACGTTTGCTCACCCGTCAACAGCGGTGTGCCCAGCGTATCAACCTGAACCGTGATGTCGTAGGTACCGACCTGGCTGGCTTCCGTCGGCGCAAAGGTGACAACGAAGTCGTCGCCAACTTGGTTGTTGGCATAGCCGACATCGCTCGTGAACGCTTCGACGGACGGGTTACCGATTACGCGGACAGTTTCGCCTTCGTAGCCGTTGCTGCCGCTGGCTGTCACCTCAAAGAAGACATCAAGCGATTGGCCCACTTCGACAGTTTGGTTCGGGATTGCAGCAATAACGGGCGGCAGCGCCTGCTCGTTGTTGAACGTACACACCACATCCTGACCCGGTTGCAGGTCAATAGTTGTAGTGGCGGTGGCCGTGTTTGTCGTCACATTGGGCACATCACAAGTGATGTCGTTAACAGACCAACCGCTGGGTAGGATTTCCGTGATGGTGTACTCACCCTTGAAAACCGGGTCGAATACCTTTTGGTTGTTCAGTGTAAGCGGTGTAATCACCACATACTGAATCTTGGTGTTCAAGCCGCCCAGCGGGTCCAGCGTTAAGCGACCGTCGGTCACTTCAACGATTTCGGAACCAACCTGGTTACCGGACTCACCCTGTGCGACTACGAACTCCACTAGCTGCACGCCCTCGGCGTTGATGACGTGGATCGCACCCGAGTCGCCTTCATTCTGAGTATCACCTACACTGACCTCAACTTCGTAGAAGCCGTTGGCCAGTTCGACTTCCCAGTACTGGTCGATCAGGAAACCAGTGTTGCAGCAGTCGGTGCGCTGCATGTGATTCAACGTCGAAAGCAGGGTGCCAGCACCACGGTCACGCGAACCGCCCTGTGTGCCGGGGCCGCTGCTGTCTACGCCGATGCCAGTGAACTCGTTACCAACATTCGCTTCGTCCAGTTCCAGCCAGCCATAGGTCAGGCCGTTGCCACGGTCGCCATAGGGCAAGCCGATGTCTGGCGTGTAGCCCTCGATGAGTGTCGTGTCTACCTGGAAGTTGATTTCGAGCGAGTCACCACCCAGGGCGGAGCCATCGTCGGTCAACGTGAAGTCGGTGTTGTCGATAGTGTTGTTAAACGTGAACTCGGTCGCGTCTTCTGGCGTGTTTTCCATCACGACCGTGATGGTCCCCGGCAGGTTCTCCGGATCGAACACATCCACCAGAACATCCTCGGACATAGCACCATCGAAACCACTTGCGGTGACGCTGGCACTGCTGACCACGCCAAACGCTTCGTTAGCAGCCGTGACGGTCAGGTCAATTTCAACCACCGCCTTACCACCCAGCGTGCCCAGGTCACAGGTGACCGTGCCGCTGTTTGCGGCGCAGGTGCCACCGTCAAACGTGCCACTTACGAGGCTAAAGCCGTCTGGTAGTGCGTAGGTTACTTCAACGTTGTCAACCTCGAAGAGGTTGTCGTTGCTAACCGTGACGGCGTAGTCAAATTCCTGGTTAATCGCGACTTCAGTCGAATCCGTAGCCATCGCAATTTGCAGGCTTGGGTCCGGCTGTGTAACCGGCTCAATGTTGGTGACAATATACATATTGTCATTGAAGTCACAGTTCGCGCTGCCCGCACCACAACCCACGTTTGCGTTAACGCCGCCAACGTAGTCCTGAATCACATAGTACGTGTTCGGAACCAGTTCGCCGTCAGGGTTATAGATGGGCCACAGGCGCATACCGTGAACGTTACAGGTGTTGTCTTGCCACGGATCATCTGGCCCGTATGCAGAGCAGCGGTTGGTGGCGTAGCCAGCCGCCGCCATCGTGAACTGATTGTTCGTTGTTGGGTACAACTGCTCGGTCGGATTGTTGAGCGAGTCTGTCGTGTTGCTGTTAGCGGGCAACAGCGACTGGCAGTAGTGCCCACCGTGGCTGAAGTTCAAGCCGCCCCGGCCACTCATGGTGAAGCCAACCGAACTGAAACACCCGTGATAGGCGGCCAATTGGCGTATGTAAACCGGCTTGGAGGTGTCTGCACGTTGCCACTGATAGGACAGAACTTCCTGCCCCTTCGGCTCGAAGGCCGAACTGAGCGGAATCAAGTTGCTGCCTGGATCAAAACCAAACGCAGCCGCAACCTGATCGGCTGTGATTTCGCTGCCGCCCTCTGGTTGGGCCATGTAACCGCCGCGCAGTGCGACCTCGATCACAGGCTCATTTTCTGCCGTGGAGACGATGGTCAGCGTTTGCTGGCGAACACCCTTACCACCGCTGGTTTCAACGAACTCAACCGTCAGGTCGTAAAACTCGCCAGGGTCGATGGTCAGTGGCAGATTTGCATCTTCGCCATTTGGCAAATCGAACTCAGTCGTGTCACTGATCGTCAGACTTGTAATCACCAGCGGCTCATCGCCAGTGTTCTGAATCCGAAGCACGGTTGTATCGTGGAACTTGTGGCTAGTCGTGTTGCCGTTGATGCGGCTCATCGTCAGCCAGCGGTTCAGGTAGTCCAACTCAGGGATGTTCTGGCCCATAAGGTCGTTAGTGGTGCCAGCTTTGTCCCAGTCGATGTTAACCAGATTGATTTCACCGCTACCGCCGCCCACCTGCACATTGCGTACAATGAACACAACGTCCTGGTAGTCAAAGCCGGAGACGTGTTCTTCCGTGGCAACGATGTAGGCGTTGGTTTCACCCGGCAGTTCGTACACGCGCACATGATGCGGGATAGCGTTGTTGAACGTATTCAGCCCGTCTTCGCTGTACAGCTTGCGGTCATTAAAGAACGGCCACTGGCTGTAGAAGCCAAACGGCCCCACGGGGCTAAACGTCGTCGTGCCCGTGAATTCCGGGTTGAGCGTCTGGTGCGAGCCATTGCTCACTTGCAGCAGTTCGGTTTCCGCTTTGGTGATGCCGTCGTACCAACCGACCATCGTCACGGGTGTGTCGTTGGGGCCGTATACCGACAGCAGTTCGATTTCGACCGGATCGTTACCCGCAGCAATGAACAGCGGCGCTTCGATTTCGTCGCCCAGCAGGTCGTTGTAGGTGGTGCCGTTGGGCAGGTTCAGCGGGTTGGTACCGGGGTTGGTGTCGCCCACATCAACGGGGATGTCGTATACATCCATCACGTCTTGCAGGGACGGCTCATTCGCACCACCCTGGCCGCGCTTGCCCAGGCCGCGCAGTTCCACGGTTGCGGTGCCATTGCTGGCCGCATCCGTGGCGATTTGCAGCGTGCTGGTGAACACGTCCACAGCGCTGGGGCTAAACACTGCGTCCAGTGAAATGCTATCACCCGGCAGCAGGAAGTCCGGCGCGTTGGAGATGCTGAACTGGTTGGTGTTGTCCAAGGCGACATTCGTCAGGTTCAGGACGCCGGTGCCCGTGTTGCTGATGGTGATGGGCTGTGCGCCACTGTTGTTGCCGTTGACCGCATCAAAGATCAGGCGATCGGTTGAAACGACCAGTTCACCGTTGCCGGGTACAAATGGCACCACGTTACGCACGATGAAAACAAAGTCCTGATAGTCGAAGCCACTTGTTACTTCTTCAATGGCAATGACATAAGCATTCGTTTCGCCTGGAATTTCATACACGCGGAAGTAGTTGTCCATGGTCGTACCACGGAAAACGCGGTCTTCCTGGAGTGCTTCTTCGCTAAAGACGTAATACGGATTGCCGCCGTTCTCATTATCGAAAGTTGACCAGTAGTTGTAGAAGCCAAAGCGGTCGGTGCCCGGGTCGAAGCTATTGGAGCCGTCAAGTGCGGGCAGAAGGCGGTTCATGTTTGTGTTGGGGTTAGCATCCGTGCCTTGCAGGGCCACCAAGCTGTCAACATCGCCAGGTGAGTAATAGCCGACTTCGTAGGTGCCACTGCGCGGACCATAGGCACCCAGTACCTCAATGGTGACATTGCCGGGGCCAGCCTTCACGAATACTTCAGCGTCTATTTCCTGCGTTCCAAACAAGTTGGCAGCGTTACCGGTATTTACGCCATCAATTCCGGTTGAGTTGACGTCGGTATCCCCTACATCAATGCCCAGGTCGAACGTGTCCAGGACTAACTGAAGTGACGGCTCATCTGCACTGTCTAGCCCATCCTTGCCCAAGCCGCGCAGTTCCACGGTAGCAATGGGCGTATCCGGGTCGTTGCTGGCGATGTTCAGCGTAGCAACGGTAACACCCTCTTGTGAGGGGTTAAACGTAATGTCAAACGACGTGCTATTACCCACACCGACTGATGTCGGCAAAGTGTTCGGCAGGTCGTAGTCGTTTGCGCCACTGCCCACCACGCTAATGTCGCTAATGTTCAACGCTTCGGTGCCGTTGTTGCTAATCGTAACCGTTAGCGGGTTATTGGGCGGCTCGTAGGTGGGCCGCTCATCGGTCTTCAGCGATTCCTCGAAGATCAGGCGATCCGCATCAACCAGAATGTCTGGCGCGGTGGAATCGTCCAGCGGGCGCAGTAGCGTGAGCGAGCGCGCACCGTACTCAGAGACGTAAATCGTACCGCCCGGCCCCTCGATAACCTCCAGGGGATTGTTCAAGCTTGTGAAGCCCTCAATGCCTGTGATGGCTTCCTCAATGTCACCGTCACCCATACCATCAAGGTTATTGGGGCGTAGAACAATCAAGTCGCTACCGCCTGAATAGCGGGCAACAATCAGGTGGCCTTGCAGGCTGCCACCGAACACATTGCTCTTGTACTCAATGACGCCGTTGGGCGATTTGCTTTCTTCGAAGTCATAGGCAAAGCCGCGATAGTTTGCATCGGGCTGCACACCCACGGGGTATTTCAGTACCTGGGCTGGGCCATCATTACCGCTAGTGGGGTTACCCCCGTTGAGCACCCACTCGCAGCGGGCCGGGTTCGGGTGACCGTAATAGCCACCCTCTTCAACGCGGAAGAGGAAGTCATTTTGCTTTTCGATGCTGTTGATTGCAGGAACGACAGTACCATCGTAGGCTTCCCCGTCAACGCGATTGGCGCAAACAGCGGGCAGCGTGTTTGGCGTTCCTGGCGAGTTTCCGCCCGCAGCCGAGCCGTTCGTCGGCACGTATAGGCTGCCATTGCTATGCCATAACAGGTCGTAGGCGTTGCGCACACCGCTTGCCCACACGCGTACAGGGGCACCTTCGGCAAATGGATCGTATGTACCACCGTCCTCAGTCTGAACATTCAACGGCGGACTGGTGATCTGCGATAGGTCGATTTCTAATACTGCGGCACTCAGCGCACGCTCAGGCCGATTGGCCCAGGCACCGTCTGGGGCACCCATTGCACTATTGCTGCCCTGAACGACATAGAGCAGCCCGTTGTTAAAAGCAAGGCTGTTCGTCAGGTGGTCACGAGCAGAACGCGGCAGGTTGACGACCCAGTCTTGGGCCACCCAATTGCCGCCGTTAAGCGTAATACGCGTGATTCTGCCGTCCCAGTCTGGCATACCGCTGAAGCCAAACGCGCTGTTAGACACCCAGATGACCGGGTTAGCGGCTGTCGAGGACGGGTCAAACGCAAGGCCAATGATGGCTCGGTCGCTGAGGTTGATAAGCTGCTCTTCGTTGGCAAGCGTGCCATTGGGGCTAATGTCCCAGCGGATGACGCTGCCATTGATCGTGCTCCCATAGAGCTTGCCATCAGGGCCAACTTGTAACGACGAGTAGTTGTTACTTGACGCGCCAGCGCTAACCTTCTCAAAGGCAATTTCACCGTCATAAACGCGCTCAATTTCTGTGCCTGTTGTGAAGGACGATGTGAACGCCTCAAACCCTGCCCCTGATGTGTCTTTCAAGGCGCTGGTCACATTAAACACGTAGGTCGTGTTGGGTGCCAGGTTTGCAACGGGTGTTAGCGTAAGCGAGTCACCGCCGCCTGTCGTATTCAGGAAAGCCGGAATCTTTGCGTTACTGCCCTGCTGCGTCAGGAAAAGCGCTTCGTCGGTGACCGTTGCCGGATTGATGGCGCTGTTCGGGTTGGGCAAAATAACACCCGCAGTAATCGCCACGTCAAGGAAGACGTTCTGGGCACCGTTCTGTGGGGATACAGCAGCGATGAGCGGTGTTTCCAACTCTGCTTCGTCTGACGATTCCACAATCTGAATGTAGTTGATCTTGGAGTTGTTGCCGCCGATCGAGTCCACCGTGAGTGCGCCGTCTGTCACTTCAACGGTGATGCTGCCCTCGACATATTCATTGCCAGCGCCAAGCTGCTGAGGTTCGCCAAAGACATCAGTTTCTTCGACACGCAGTTGATGCTGGCTGTCGTATACACCACCAGCGCCTGGCTGGTCGCCCACGCTAACTGTGACATCGTAGGTGCCGTTGGGTAAGGCATACTCCCAGTAAAATTCCGGCAGGCTGCTATTGTTACCCGTTACGCGGCGCTCCAGGTGAACGAGGGTGTCCTGCAACACGGGAATGTTTGCACGTTCGCGTGTGCGGGCCTCACCAGTCGCGTCTTCTGGAAGTTGCGTGGCCAGGTTCAGCCAACCATAGGTGTGTTCCCCACCACGGTCACCATACGCGTCGCCATAGTCCGGGATATACCCGTCGGGCACACCAACCACATCGGTTTGGAAGTTGACCTGAACGGCAAAAGGCGCTTGCTGCGCCACAGGTTCGATTTCGATATAGTTGATCTTGGTGTTGAAGCCACCAGCGGCCTGGTCAATTGTCAGGGCACCATCGCTCACCGTGATCGTTTGCGTGGGATACACATTAGGTGTGTAACCCAGGCTGCCATCCGTAATCGGTTGGCCCTCGGCAGTCAGTTGGTGACTCGTCGCTGTTGTGTTTTCGGTATTGGCGTCACCAACACTGACGGTAACCGCGTAATCGCCGTTTTCTAGCGCGATTTCCCAGTAAACTGGCTCCTGCGTGCCGTTGTTGCTATTAGCACAACAATCATTGTAGCGCAGATGCATAAGCGAATTGGCCAATGTGACAACGGTATTGTTGTTCGGGCGTACGCGTGCATTTGCGCTCGCATCAAATGGGTCGCCCGTGGCAATGCTGCGCCACCCGTAGGTCTCTCCGTTGGCGCGCAGCCCATAAGCTGCACCCGTGTCTGGATCGTAGCCGTCGGGGACATTATTCCCCGCAGCGTCCTGAAAATTAATTCGGATGATGTCGGATGACTGAGCCTGTACCGTTAGGCCTAGCCCTAGCAATAGTACAACCGAGATGAAGGGTATTATCAAATACCTTCGTGCGAGTTGTATTGGAAACAAATCACCATCTCCCTGAATATAGTTGAATAACTTACAGCCATATAGACGCCCCCTCCAATGTGTGTAGGACAAAAGTCGGGTTGCGTCTTGAACTCCATGACTGGTCCCTAGATTAGCGATAAATGAGATGTAAATTCAAGTGGGAGGGTAGCTTTGGCTAATAGATTTTTACGTAGCGTATACTCAAAAACATTAAGCGTGAAAAACGTAAATTGTAATGTTGCTCTGATTGCTAGTCGATGATATTGGTAAAAGCGAGAGCAAGCAAAGAGGCCCAAGCCTTCAAGTCGAATCCGTGATTGGTGCGTGCATGAAGCCGCTGCACCCCCATCGCCTCCATCTGGGAGTAGACCGTTTCGATACGTTTGCGGTACTGGCGTAGATCGAAATCATCCGCCCAGCGATTGGGGGCCATGTTCTTGCGTTTCACAGACACCAGACGCACACCCGTTTCCTCAAAGATCGTCTGGACATCGTCAGCCGAGATGTAGGCCTTATCGCCGAAGACACTTGCGCCAGAAGGCAGATCAACGGTCAACTCGTGAATGGGCGTGAGGTCATGCTCAGAGGCGGGTAGCAGGTCAAAAGTGACGGGAATGCCCGCCGCTGTGCAAATGAGATGCAACCGCCACCCGAAAAACTTCTCGCGTTTCGCCGCACAGTAGCCACAGTAGGCTTTACCGCGCACTTTTTTGCATCTTCTAGCTCGGACCCGCTTACAGACAGGCAACGGCATACTGTCGATGATAAAGACGTCGCCAGTCGCAAACAACTCCCCCAGCAGCGGGTGGGAACCGCGTGGGTGGAACGCGAACAACAAGGCCATGTCAGCGTGGAGCGAACGCGCTGGGAGCAGCGCGACTACCAGCCGTTTCTCCGCAAAAGTGTCGGCATGGATGGGGGTATGGTCAACATTCGTGAGGAGGGGTGGAAAGAACTCAAAGTTGGCGTTGTTGGCACTCTCGCTGCTGGGAATTGGATGAGGGCCGAGCGGCTCGCAGTGACGATCTGCGCTACACCGCCTATCTCGGCAGTGCCGATGACTTTGCGCCGCATCTATGGCGCTTAGCTGTTCAACAACAGCTACCCTACGCAGGTCATGTGGCCGTCACTGCCGATGGGGCAAGCTGGATTTGGCGGTTGAGCGCCGATCTGTTTCCTCAAAGCACACAAATCGTGGACTGGTATCATGCTGCTCAACAAGCCGCCACACTCGCCCAAGCCCGATTTCCCAATAATCCGCAGGCCGCTCAGCGCTGGCATGGTACCTTGAAACGTTATCTATGGCAGGGGGGAGGCTTGGAAACTCATCGCACAGGCTCAAGCTCATGGCCTTTCACCCGGCTACTTCATCTCACACCAACACCGACTCGATTATCCCGACTACCGAGCAGCAGGCTACCCCGTCGGGTCGGGGACCACTGAAAGTGGCGTCAAACACTATAAGCAGCGGCTTTGTGGACCAGGGATGCGTTGGAACCGTGCCAATCTCAACCGCATGTTAGTCCTACGCTCGGCTGCCATGGACGGCTCTTTTGGCCAACGATGGGCTGCTGCCTGATTTTGCCCCTAAAACCGAATGCACCCTATGTGATTGTGGATGACATCTGGCAAGAGATCGCTCCCCTCTTCAAACGGCCTGGCCTAGCACCTGTGTGTAGCGATAGTGAACTGCTGACGATGGCGCTAGTCGGCGAGTGCCGGGGATGGGCGATGGAAACGGATCTGTTGAGTTGCTGGGCCGATCATCGGGACTTATTTCCGCATATTCCGTCACAGAGTCGCTTCAATCGTCGTCGCCGTCAGCTTCAGGATGCCTTTCAACTGATCTATCAAGCCCTGCTCAGGTTGCTCGACATTGCGCAGGACAGCGATTGTGTCATCGACAGTCTGCCGATCCCGGTGGTTCAGTTTCATCTGGCTCCCCAAGCCAGCAGCGAGTGGGGCGTTCATGAGGCTGCTTTCGGCAAGGTTCCGAGCAAAAAGCAGACAATTTTTGGCTATAAGTTGCACTTGTTGGTCACGGTCAACGGTGTCATTGTCGATTTTACCTTAGCCCCCGCCAATGCCAGTGACTTGAAAGTCGGTGAGGAGATGCTGAGCACTCATACCGATCTGGATGTTTATGGCGACAAGGCATTTATCAGTGCCCAGGTCGCTGAAGACCTTGAGTAGGGCAATCGCATCCGGTTACATACCTTGCCGCAACGAAATCAAAAGCCACAGGTATCTGCTGAGCAACGCCAACACCACAATCGTGTCCGGCAAATCATCGAGACCGTCAATGGTCAGTTGGCGGGTATCGGTTGAACACGCGAATGGCAAGCTTTCCTTTCAGGTATCCCATGAT
>CAWUJQ010000115.1:0-11943 GCA_963922445.1 uncultured bacterium | reverse complement strand
GCAGCGCGTTCACAGGCCATTGCCATGCCAGACGCCGCCTTCGCCGTCGCGGATGAGGTATGGCAGTGGGCCAATGGCGGGCGCATTCCCATTTATCGGCGCACGCTGCGCGAGCGCGTCGAGGAAATCCGCTCGCATTTGATCCCCTAGCCCACCATGTCAATCCAAGAAATTGTGTCTACCATCGCGGCATTCGAGGCGTTCATCCGGCGACCCGAACACACCCACCGCCGCTACGAACTCATTCACGGGACGATTGTCGAACGCATGGCCCCCACCCAAGAACACGGCTTTATCGCCGTCAACATCAGCAGCGAACTCCGTGCATACGTCAAGGCAAACAGCTTGGGCCGTGTCTCCGTGGAAACGGCCCACACCGCCCCCAACGACGATTACAACGTGCGCATCCCGGATGTATCGTTCATCAGCGGCGAGGGATTGGTCAAACAGGGGGCGGTGCCAACCATGCCTGACCTCGCCGTAGAGATCAAATCGCCAGACGACACCTACGCCGAACTGCGGGAAAAGGCCAACTACTACCTGAGCAATGGTGCCAAGTTAGTCTGGCTGGTTTACCCGCAGCCGCAGCGCGTCGAGGTGTACGCTGTGGGGCGGCCCGTCGCCACGCTCGAAGCAGGCGACACGCTCACGGGTGGGGCCGTGCTGCCGGGCTTTTCAATCACCGTAGCAGACCTGTTCACCTAGACGCGGCTGCGTGCGCTATAATCCCCTGGATGTACACCACAACCACCGGAACCGATACTTATGCCATTACTCCAAGTCGAAAACCTACACGTCAGCTACGGGGCCATTCGTGCGCTACGCGGCATCAGCTTTAACGTCGAAGTCGGGCAGGTCGTCACGCTGATTGGTGCCAACGGCGCGGGCAAAAGCACCACGCTCAACACACTCAGCGGCCTGCTGACGCCCACACAGGGCCGCATCACCTTCGATAGCCAGGACATCACGGGCTGGCGCGCCAATCGCGTCACCGCCGCCGGACTCGTACAGGTGCCCGAAGGCCGCCAGATCATCGCCAACATGAGCGTGCAGGAAAACCTGCAAATGGGCGGCTACCTGCTGCGTGACGCCGCCACTGAAAAGCGCGAAATTGACCGCATTTTCACCCGCTTCCCGCGCCTGGACGAGCGCCGTCAGCAGAAGGCCGGGTCGCTCAGCGTCGGTGAACAGCAAATGCTCGCCATTGGCCGCGCCCTGATTGCGCAGCCTAAGCTGGTCATGCTGGACGAGCCAAGTATGGGCCTTGCACCGATGCTCGTCAACGATGTGTTCACCATCATCCGGGAGATCAAGGCAACGGGCACCACGATCTTGCTGGTGGAGCAGAACGCCCGCAAAGCGCTGCAAGTGGCCGACTACGCCTACGTGCTAGAGCGCGGTCAGATCACGCGGGAGGGTCCCGCAGCAGAGTTGCAAGCCGATGAAAGTGTCATCGAAGCGTATTTGGGTTAGCCTATGCCGTCCGAGACAGACTGACCAACCCCAAATACACACACACGGGAGGACATCACACGCTACCGCAGCGCACACAACGGCAGTGCTTCATCATCGGGCCGATGAAAGACAAGCGCCTCGAACGCCTCGCGGACAACATCATTCGCCCGCTGCTGGCCGAAATCGGCACGCCCGACGGCGTTACTTACAATGTGTACACCCCGTGGGATCAAGGCGGCGACCACATTATGAACGATGTCATCTACGCCATTGACCGCGCCGACCTCGTCATTGCCGACCTCACCGACCGCAATCCCAATGTCTTCTACGAGTTAGGCATCACCCACGCGCTAGGGCGACCGTGTGTTTCCGTGGTTGAGGCCACCGATGAGCCGCTGCCCTTCGATATTCGGGCCTATCGCTACTACGCTGTGCGTCTCGCCTTCACCGATGCCGACACCGACGCAACCCGAGCAGAAGCCTACGAAGCAGCCAAAACGCTCCTGCGGATGCCCCTGGAACGCGCCCACGAAGAAGCCGACTGGTCACGGTTTGAAAACCCCGTAATCGACTTTTTCCGTGCGCCCATCACCTACATTTCGCCCGCGTTTTCGCTGGCGCAGGGCTACTACCTTAACTTCGTCAAACCCGTCGTGGAGTCAATGAACAAGAAGAAGGGGGCCAACCGCTATATCTACGATGTTGGCATCGGCCCAGGCAATGGCGACCGTCCGCCTGACCTGGATAATGCCGAGCTGCTCAGCGCAGCGGTGCGCCGCCAACTCAAGCTGATAATCATCGTGCCCGACCGCATCACCTACACCAAGCGCAACTATGTTGACCGCATGCGCGGTTCACTGGACGACGCCGTGGTGGAAACCGATGGCCGCAATATGACCTGCTTCTACCGTGCAGACGCCCACAGCGACACCCACCAACTCATCGACATCCCTACGACCGTGCGCCCCATTCGTGATGCAGTTGAACGGCGTATGCGTCACCCAAACGTCGCCCCCGATGACCCCGAATGGCGCGAGGTGGAAAAGCAGGAGATTGACCGCTTTATCCTGAACCTGCAACTGCTGATTGACGACCACGAAACCAACCCGGAGTTCAAAAGCCGTATCGAAATCATGCGTTATGATGCCGACCAGCCCGATAATTTGCTGTGGATGCACAATATCATGATAGACGCGGGCTAATCCGAAAGATTCACCCGCCGCGCCGAGTCGGTTATGGCACAGACCGCTACAAGAGGAGATTCTCATGACCGACGCAACTTACACCGTCCCGCAAGATATGCACGCCGTGCGCCCGCTGCTGATTGACGCGCAAATCCCGCCAACCCACCTCATTGATGGCGCAGGCAACCCCGTTGATGTGAATGCGCTCGTTACCCAAAAGCCGACCGTGCTGCTGTTTTTCCGGGGTGGGTGGTGCGGCTTTTGCAAAAAGCAGCTTGTGGAACTCCGCCAGAATTACGACAAAACTGAGGCCGAGGGCTTCCAGGTGATTGCCATCAGCCCAGACAGCGCCGCCAACTCCGCTGAGACCCAGGACAAGTTCAACCTGCCCTTCCCCGTGCTAGCTGACCCCACCGCGCAAGCGCTCAAGGACTATGGCATCGCCTGGGAGGTCGCGGGCAAGGATGACGCCTACTACGCCAAACTCGAAAACGCTGCCGGGGAAGCGCATCACATCCTACCCGCACCCGCCTACTTCATCGTAGACACCCAAGGCAAAATTCACTTCCAGTACGTCAACCCAAACTACCGCGTCCGCCCGCCTTTTGAGCTAATGCTGGCCGGGGTCAAAGCGGTCAAGCAGATGATTGCCGCCGCTGAGGACGCCTAACCTCGCACGAGGGTGCCGCAATGGGCACCCGTCACCTTATGGATAAATGAAAACGAATTCACATAATCTGTTGCCATCGGCAAAGGACCTTCTGCTCAAACCTCACCCCTGTTCGCTGCGCTCACTGTCCCCTCTCCACGTGGAGAGGGGAAGGAGAACCGAAGGGTCGGGAGGGGTGAGGTGTGGCGGCGCATCATATGAGTCCGAATGCGTTTATCCATTAGTCTGGCACAACCGCAATCGCATCCATCTCCAGCAAAAAGTCCGGATTGGCCAGCGCCACCACGTACGCCATCGTGATCGTCGGCGGGTTCGGACGGTCGCCCCAGGCTGCCATCACCGTCTGAAACGCCGCCTCCGGTGAGTGGCCGTGAACAGCCAGCACCGTCCATTTAATAACGTGATCCAGTTTAGCCCCACCCGCAGCCAACGCCGCTTCCAAGTTTGTCATCACCTGCGCTGCCTGCGCGCCCATGTCCCCTTTACCGATGATTTCACCTTGCGGTGTGACGGCGTTCTGACCACCCACGTAAACGGTTTTGTTGTTGCCCAGGGCAACCACCACCTGCGTAAAAGCCGAGTTACTGTGCAGCGCTGCTGGATTGATGTGTTCGACGGTCACGATAGCGTCCTTTCGCTCTACAAGCCAATAAGCGAACCCATGTTCGCATCCACCTCTAGTTATACAGCAGGTCGTCCCGCTTTGCGCTAGAATACGCGGGCAAATGTCGGATCAAACGGAGCGAGGTGTGCCATGAGTGACCAGTCCAACGCAACCAACCAGGGATCACTCACCGTATGGCTGATTGCCATCGGCTTGATTGTGACCGCTATCGTGACGGTGATTATCTTCGGGCTGCTGTCTACCGGGTCGATTGGCGGCCCACGTGAAACGGCTGTTCCGCCGACGGCCAACGCCACCCAACTGCTCGAAACCGCTACTGCTGACCAAGTTACACGGCAGGCTCTTGAAGGCGAAATCGACACCGGGGCCATCTTTGCCACAGGCACCCGCGCCGTCCAACTGACGGCAACGGCGGCGGCAGGGGGTTAATAACGATGAATTCTGTCGTGACACTCCGCACCGACTAAAGTCGGGCGGCTTCTAAAGCCGCAAGCGGTTCTCGCTATACAAGCCGAGCCATTTCCCCGGTGCCAACGGGACTACGCTTTCCCCGTACATCAACGGGGTGACGATACTTTGGTTCGGGTGCTGGATAGCGCCCAAGTTCATCGAACTCATAGCGGGAAGCGATATTTGCTGCGCCAACGACATCTCTGTGAAACCTGCTGCCACAACTTGGACACTCAAAAATGCGCCCCTTTGGTTTGTGACGCTCCCCACAGGACGGGCAGGTTTGTGTCGTGTAGCGTTCAGAAATCTTGTCGTTGATTTGAATACCCACTTCAGCCGCTTTGTAGCCGATGTATTTGCGAATGGTTCCGTGTGACCAATTTGCGATCTTCTGCTGAGACTTCTTGTTCAGTCGCTTGCCATCTGCTATATCTCGCACATCACCAATCGCCAGCAAGCCAATCTCCCGTTCTTGCGCCCAATCCACAACAGACCGCGCAATTTTATGTTCGATGTCTCGCTTTTGTTGATCGCAGTGTGCCAGAAACCGACGCTTTCGCGCCTTCAGCTTCCGCCAGCGACGTGACCCCTTCGTGTAAGTTGCCAGTTTTGCATCAATGGATGCAATTCGTTTGTTTCTGCCTTGATTGAGCGCACGCAGTTCTCGACAAGACACCACACACGCCTCAACCCCATCGGTGATAACAGCAGGGTGAATTTCTCCTAAATCCACACCAGCGATGTACTGCCCATTGGGTTCGGGCTGTACGCCATCTTCAGCAACCACATGCCAATTGTAGCGGAAGGTTGATTTGTTAAAGACCAATCGTACTTCCAGAATGTGGTGCTTCTCCATGCCAATCAGGTGCAAAGGGAGTTTGATCGCAAGACGTTCAAATCCGCGTGCCAGAGACAGATATATCACACCATCTTCAACCGCATACACGCCACTACTTTTCCAGATTGTCGTGCGAAAGCGACGACGCTTATACGGGAAACGCACACTATCATCGCCCTGCTTACGCTTGGTGTGAACTTGCTTGCAGGCTTTGTAGAAGGCTTGTTGCGCCGCGTCGATGCTATGAGCGTGAAGTAGCTTTGAGGTATCAGCATCGTAGTTGTCGTTCAGCTTTTCAGCCGCGCCTTGCCTGAGCCATACACCTTTTTTGCGATAAATGCGCCAATGCTCCACCATCACCGCATTATAGATGCGTGCTGACTCCATGTTCAGTGCATCCGTTTGAGACTGTGGAAGCTGGCAGGCAAATTGATAGGTGCGTGTACTCATAGCCCTTTTTGCGCCTCAACATATCGCTTAATTGTCTCTGCGCTCACATTGCCTGCTGTTGACGCAAAATAGCTTCGTGTCCACATTGAAGGCAACTTCAGCAGATGTGGGTATTTCTTCCTGAGCGTGCGCGATGTAACGCCTTTGCACTCTTTAACCACATCGGCAGCGGATACTGTAGGAAACACACGCACAAATAAGTAGATATGGTCTGGCTGTATTGCTAACTCAAGTATCTCCCACCCCTTCTGCTGACATTTTTGCGTGATTAACTCACGACAATCCAGAGCGACAGCATCGCGCAAAACAGGCTTGCGCCGCTTAGGTGTCCAGATGAGATGATAAACAATGAGGTGAACTCGATGTTCGTCGCGCTGATATTCCATGAAACCACCTGTTGATTTATGTGTTTTTTATACACTTAAATCAACAAATATAGTTGTTTAGAAAACCAGACAAAACGCCTGATGATGGCGTATTTTGCCCGACATGCCCCGATACAAAATCCAGCCACACATCAGGCGGGATAAAGCCCACGAGAAACCCGCCTAACCACTGCCATTAAAATGGCGTGGCTTGCGGCGGGTTCAAAATCTGTCAGCAACGCGAGACAACAAAAAACTGGGAATCGGCAGCTTTGCGCTTAATTTGCGAAATCAGCCAGAATACCTTCCAATTGCTTGATGAGATTCGGCAGATTCCGCGTAACCACGGCCCACACGATATCGTAGTCAACGTTCAGGTAATCGTGTACAACGCGGTTGCGCATCCCAATAATGTTAGACCAGGGAATTGTCTGTAAGGCTTTGGCGTGTTTCTGGGGTGATTTTGCTTGCCGCTTCGCCAACGAGTTCAATTGCACGCACCACAGCGAAGCCTAGCAGTTCATCATCTTACTCAAGAGATTCCCGCATTTTTCCCTCTAATGAAGGCTTCTGCCCGCTGTGCTGCCCGAAGCATATCCTGCCTGGAGGCGATTTTTATCCGGCTTGTTCATAGATAACCACAACACGTATCTATTCACCTTACCATGAACAGGCGGCGTTGCGGATCGTTGGGTTTAGCACGCTAAACCCTTACGGCCCGTCATAACCTTTTAGGGACGCCATATATGGCGTCCGCCGCTGCCCTACCCCGAACATCTCACCAGTACTCACCGTTTCTAATTTCCCTGCTGCAACCGCTCTTGTTTTTATTTCTGGGGGCTTTTTTCGCACAAGACGGCGTAACGCCGCAGGTAGCGCTTTGCATTCATGCCAGCACTGAAGAGTCACCGTCGTTGTTTGTGACGCCATACTCCGCTGTGAGTAGTAACTTCTTTTGATGTGAGTTATTCACTTTAACGTGGTTGTTGACGGGGAGATTAATTTTCCCCTAATATCTTGCAGCAGAGTGGCCGCTCTACATAACCCTTGATCTGTAAAAGAGTGGAGCAAGATGGACATGCTGAATCTGCATACCTCCCTGCGCTGGGCTGTTGTATTGACCCTGGCAATTGCTGGCGTGATGGTTTTCGTCACGAACGACACCCAGGCGCAAGCCGCTATTGAGTTGCAGTCGGTGGGTGCCCTGGAGTTCGGCCCTGATGGCGTGCTTTTCATTGGCGACTCCTACGGCGCACAGGTTGTCGCGCTAGAAACAAACGACACAGAAGCCCCCGCTAACGCCGAAGCTCCGGTTTTGGTGGAGAGCATTGACGTTGAGCTGGCAGCAATGCTCGGCACCACCCCGCGTGAAATCGTTATCAACGACATGGCCGTGAACCCGCTGTCACAGAACGTTTACATGACCGTTCACGTGGGCCGCAGCATCAACCCCGGTGTGGCGCTGGTTCGCTATGTGAAGAACACGGGCGAGATGGAAATCCTGAACCTGGGCGACTTTGAAACGTCCTCCGTTAACATTCCGTCAGCCCCGGCGTTTGAAGACCAGCTTCAGTACGGTCACTCCCAGCGCATTCTGACGGTCACTGACCTGACCTTTTATGACGGCGATTTGCTGATTGCAGGTGTGAGCAACGAGGAATTCGCCTCCACGCTGCGGCGTGTAAGCTATCCCTTCACCGATGACATGACCGTTTCCAGCATTGAAATCTTTCACGGTGCTCACAACCAACAGGAAACGCACGCCCCGATTGTGACCTCCCAGGTTTATGAAATTGAGGGTGAACCGTACCTGATTGCGGCATACACCTGCACGCCGCTGGCGAAGATCCGGCTGGGCGACCTGCAAGATGGTGAGCATGTAATAGGCACCACCATGGCAGAGCTTGGCTTTGGTAACGCCCCGGTAGACATGTTCATTTTCGACAACCCGGAGATGATGGGCGGCGGCGAGCGCATGCTCATCACCAATGACCAGCGCAGCGCGACGATGGTTAGCCCCGGCTTGTTTGCCGAGGCTGAACTGACGGAGGGCAGCTTCTTCCCGGCGGGGCTGGATCAGATTGATATGCCGCTGACAGGTGCGCTGCACGCAGACCCGCTCAACCCGGCATTCCTGCTCACCATCCGCCGCAATGTTCAGACGGGTGACCTGAACATGAACACGATTGCGATGGGATTGTTCTTCGACGCTGCGGAGAGCATCGTGGAGTATAACTGGCCGGAAATCGAAGACTCTCCGGCGGTTTCCCCGAACCCGGTTGACTACGGCTTTGAAGCTGAGTAGTTGACGCCATGATTGCAAGCAATCGACAGCGCATCCTGTTGGGCTTGCTGAGTATCGCGCTGGTTGCCACCCTGACGGTTTGGGGTGGCAACCCGCTTTTCGGTACGCAGCAGGCAGCGGTAGCCGTTGCAGAACCGCTCCAAACGCGCCTAACACTGGCCTATGTGTCGGAAGCAGAGGCACTTGAAGTTTCCGGTTGGGCACCTGTTGAATTGGCGGCAATTGAAGCCGAGGGCATTGACTGGGCAGACGTGTTGCAGGTTCGCATCGTTTTGCCAGCGCGCGACATAAACAACTTGCCGCCTGTGATTGGCGACTACACCATAACGGGCACCACGCTTGTGTTTCAACCGCGCTATGGTTGGTCTGCCGGGGAAAGCTATGTAGCACGCTTAGACATGGAGGCTGTGGCCGCTGTGACGGCGTCTGAGTCTGCCTTTGCCGGTGGGCAATTGGATGTGTCGTTCTTTATACCGTCGGATGATGTGCCCAATGAACTGCCGACAGTCACGCAAATTTACCCGACTGCCGCCGAACTGCCCGAAAACCTGCTGCGGTTTTACATCGAATTCTCGCAGCCGATGCAGCGCGGGGATGTATATGACGTGGTGCAGCTTGTGGATAGCGGCGGGAATGTGGTTGAGCATCCATTTTTGCGCATCGGGCAGGAGTTTTGGAGCCGGGACATGCAGCTTTTGACGATCATCCTTGACCCGGGGCGCATTAAAGAAGGGGTTGCGCCCAACGTACAGGCTGGCGCGCCACTCGATGAAACCGGACAGTATGAATTGGTCATCAACGCAGGTTTTGAGGATGCCTACGGGCGCACCGTTACAGAACCCGTGCGCAAGCCATTTACCGTCGTCGCAGCAGATCACACATCACCTAATCCCGACCTATGGACGCTTTCTGCGCCGCAGCAGAACACACAGCAGCCACTCGTCATCACGCTGGACGGCATGATTGACCCCATCCTGGCACGGCGTCTCATTCGTGTTGAAGACGCCCGACAGAATCGCGTTGAGGGTGCGATCAGCTTTGATGAGCGTGAGCAACTGATGATGTTCACACCTGCGCAGCCCTGGGCAAACCGCGAGTACCGTTTGGCGGTGTCCCCAACCCTCGAAGACTATGCAGGCAACCGTGTGGAATCTCTGTTTGATATGGCAGCAGGTACGGTTGCACAGCTAGAGGCAACCACCGCAGAGCGAGAACCCGTCTATCGAGACTTTCAGGTTCGGTAGCGAATACACATCGGGAGAAATCAGACGATGGAAATTGGAATTGACAGCTTTGCTGCGAACCCGTTAGTTGATGGCAAAGACGAGGCAGTACCCCGCGTTGCGGCAATGGGCGAACTGCTGGAACGGATGCAATATGCCGACGAAATGGGACTGGATGTGTTCGGCATTGGCGAGCATTACCGCGTTGAGTTTATGGACTCTGCACCGATTGCGATTTTAGCGGCGGCGGCAGCAAAAACGCAGAACATTCGCTTGAGCAGTGCCGTAAGCGTGCTGGCGGCGTCTGACCCGGTGCGTCTGTTCCAAAACTTTGCCACGCTGGACATTATCTCGAATGGACGGGCGGAGATTGTTGCTGGGCGTGGCTCGTTTACCGAGTCGTTTCCACTGTTCGGGCTGAATTTGGATGAGTACGACGACATCTTTGCCGAAAAGCTTGACCTGCTGATGCAACTGCGCGAAAACGACGTCATCACATGGACGGGCAAGTATCGCCCGCCGATGGATAACCAGTCTATCTTCCCGCGCCCGGTGCAGAACCCGATCCCACTGTGGGTGGGCGTGGGGGGCACAACCGGGTCGTTTATTCGTGCTGGCATCTTGGGGTTGCCGCTTGTGGTTGCCGTCATCGGCGGGGAAACACGGCGCTTCCGCTCACGGGTTGATTTATACCGTGATGCCTATGAAAAGTCGGGGCATCCGGCAGACAAGATGAAGGTGACGTTGCACTCGCTGGGCTATGTTGCCGAAACAACCGGACAGGCACATGAGGCGTATTACCCCGGCTATAAACAGATGATGGACATAGCCGGCAGGGAACGCGGTTGGCCGCCGGTTACGCGTGAAGGCTTCGATGCACAGGCAGGCCCAACCGGGGCGCTGCTCGTTGGCAGTCCAGAGGACGTAGCAGAGAAAATCGTCCGTCACAGTAATGCGCTGGGAGGCATCGTGCGCGTCACCTTCCAGATGGATAACGCTGGACTCACCCACGAACAGCTCATGCGCTCTATCGAACTGATTGGCACTCGCGTTGCGCCGCTCGTCAAAGATGCGCTGGCACAAACGGCAGACTGAACACACATAACCCAGAAGGAAATAACCTGATGTCTACCCTACAAGTTATCACCGTCAGCACCCGTAAGCAGCGTTTCGGCCCGCTTTTTGCGGCGTGGTTCGTTGAACAGGCAAAGCAGCACGGCAAGTTTGACGTAGAACCTGTTGATCTGGCCCAGGTCAACCTGCCCCTATTCGATGAACCCAATCATCCACGAATGCAGCAGTACGAGCATGAACACACCAAAGCGTGGAGCGCCACCGTGCAGCGTGCCGATGCGTTTGTGTTTGTCATGCCAGAGTATAACCATAGTGCACCCCCTTCTATCGTAAATGCGCTTAACTACCTCTGCCTGGAGTGGGCATACAAGCCGGTTGGCTTTGTGAGCTATGGTGGTTTGTCTGGCGGTTCGCGTGGCGTGGAGTCGCTGTTGAGCCTGCTGGCAACGCTAAAGCTCGTGCCGATGGTAGAAGCGGTCAATATTCCGTTCTTCGGCAATTACATTGACAAGGATACGGGCATCCTGACGCTGGATGACCGACAGACAGAGGCGGCGGCGAACATGCTCAACGAGTTGCTGCGCTGGACGGGTGCCCTACAGACGTTGAGAGGCTAATTCACATGCCGACCAGCGTATGTCTGGTTGGCAACGGACACACTTTGATCTCGCAACCTTGAATATGGAGTTCATATGCTTATGCACACGCGAATCGCGTCATTCGGTCTTCTGGTCTTTCTATCCGCTGTCGTTGCGGCGTGTGGCAGCGGCACAGCGAATGTACAAAACGCCGAACCGATCTACACCTGCGTTAGTGACGCCACCCTGGCAGACGGGCGCACGGCTGATGGGCACCAACCTGCAAGACACGACCATCGCGGGTGAGGTATTGATGCTGGAGCGGTTAGAGGTGTAGGGGTTTTACTCTGTGACGACGCCCCATAGGATAACGTTGCCCGCTGTGGAAGTAGCACGGATTGTGCTCTAACCGAACGAAACATAACTCACGGGAGCCCGTCACATCTCTATTGCAGACCGACCACTCTACATCAGCTTACTGCACTATAACTAACAGTAAGAGTTTCATTAATATTATTAGATGGATCTTCGTTATTGAATTTTGGTAGCGTTAGCGGTTGCCCGTTGCCGCCAACTGTAAATATATAAGTATGGTCTGATCGCTCTTGCGGAGTTTGTACAATTGTACCATTGATGGTTCGGGCTGATTGGTTACGAGAGCCAATCAAACCACCATCGGATAAACGCCTGGCGTAGAAAAAGTCCAGGCGCGACGCAGGATCGCGG
>CAWUJQ010000114.1:0-12226 GCA_963922445.1 uncultured bacterium | reverse complement strand
TTCACGCTAAAATCCCAATCCGCAAGATATTCTTTTTACCCACCTGAGTAGTTACGTTACGGTTAAGATTATCCCCTGCCAGCAGCATTGTCAAACATCTGTCTCCGATTGCGCTGCTTGGCATGGATAGCCCCGGCAATGGACAGAAACTCCGCTAGCCCGTGCACCACGTCCCCCTCACGGTAGGACGGGTCATCGTACTTATCCGCCAGATGCTCACAGATTTGTTTGGCATAGATATCAATTCCCTCGCGCTCCGGTGGCAGATGCTCAATGGGTGGCACCTCGCGTTCCTTCGAGATGTTATCGGTTGATTCTTGTGCGTCCAGCAATTTGCTCACAGTATCACCTTACTTCCTGTTTCACGATGAGCGTAGCATACGCCTATCGCACTATCGCTGAAATCCATCCGTTTTGGCGGTGCAATCGTTCAGGTTGACCGAGCAAAATCTCAGGATTTGGATTCGCGGTTGCGTGTCCAACATCATGGTCACAGAATAGCAAAGTGAGATCAGGCTCTAGCTGTAGGATTTCAGAATTTGAGCGCAGAATTTCATCCAAGACTGTAAAATTTTGGTTCTCGTCCTGCGCTATTGCTTATTTGTTTAAAATCAATTGATGTGAATGGGTGCGAAGGACAAGGCGTTTCTTGTCGAATGTCAACGCTAAGGCGGCGCTGGCACCGGATAGTGCAGCACCTGCCGAATTGCCCAAATCTCGTGCGTGACAGCGGCCTCCATGGCTGGAGTCCGCTTCCGGTAACGTCGGTGGGGTCCGTTCAGCCTCACGCGAAGAGATTCATGGGGCCGCATCAGATGGTAGTACAGCCAAAACCATTCCGCGTGGTGTGTGAGTTGGTCAGCCGTCTGCGCGTAAGCCCACGTTCGTCGTGACATTGACGATATCCCCTGGCGAAACGTCAGATTCACCCGCTCCACGAACGCGGTTTGGATGTATGACGTGTGATCCTATGCATTGTCCCATCTGGCTAAGCGCGAACGATCAACGATTCCCGTGGACAGTACCGATTTGCCAAACAACTGATTGTTAAAACAGATGTAAAATCTGGCTAATGGCAAGTGGCTATACTATGAAGCCTGCTAATCAAATCTGCGTCTTGTTATTACCTAAACATAACGCTAACGCATTTCGATACTTTAAGGTTAACTATGCAACTCGAACGCGAATCGCAACAAAAACTTCAACAGATGATTACTTGGATGGTGGCGGGCGTTGCCATCATTGCTTTCTATGTCGTTCTCTCGCAAACCGGACAGGGCTTCGCATCACAGTTCGCCGTCTTTCGGACGCGCTTTCTAGGGATTTTCATCGAAGCGGTGCCGTTTTTGCTGTTGGGTGCGGCGGTCTCCGGTTTGATTAGCGCCTTCGTTACGGCGGACAACATCGCGGCACTGATCCCACGCAACCGCTATGTGGCCACGGCCATCGGTTCTACGCTTGGATTCGCGTTCCCGGTGTGTGAATGTGGCGTAGTGCCGGTCGCCCGCCGACTGGTCAACAAGGGCATGCCTGCATCAATGGCGATTTCGTTTTTGCTGGCCGCGCCATTTATGAACCCGGTGGTGTTCGCTGCAACGTATGCCGCCTTCGGCTTTGGGCAGGTGTTTTTCCTGCGCTTTGTTGTCACACTGATTGTGGCGGTGACGGTCGGTTTACTGTTCGCGGCCTTTTCACGCACGGAGCAGGTGGTGTTGCCGCAGCATCTCGCACCGATTCGCGGCGGTTCGCTGGAGAGTGACCTTCGGGTAGGGCATGCACAGATTGCGGTAAAGGGTGAGCGGGTTCCTGTTATGCAAAAGCTACGCAATGCCATGCACAGTGCCATTGAGGACTTTTTTGATATGGGGCGCTTTTTGATCGTGGGCTGCATTCTGGCGGCCACGATGCAAACGGTTATCCCGCAGAATGTGTTGCAGTCCCTTGGCAGTGGTCCGGTGACGTCTGTGCTGGCGATGCAGGCAACAGCCTTTATCCTGAGCGTTTGCTCGACCGTAGACTCGTTCCTAGCACTGGCCTTTGTGGGTACGTTCTCGACGGGCAGTATTGTCGCATTCCTGTCCTTTGGCCCGATGGTAGACATCAAAAGCACCATGATGTTCCTGGGTGTATTCCACAAGCGGACGGTCGCGCTGCTCATTGCGCTACCATTCCTTATGACGCTGATCGCTGGCGTACTGATCAACCTGTTTTTAATGTAAGCCTTTGGGGTATAAATCACCATGCAGCATGTACATAACCATAACGACCACCATCACCACGATCATAGCCACGACCACGATCATGACCATGACCATGAACACAGTGACCTTATGGAGTGGGTCAAAGCAGTGATCCTATTGGGCCTCAGTATGTACTTCGTCTATAACCTGATTAGCGGCAACGTCACGAATTACATCAACATTCGGTTTGTGTGGCTGTCCTATGTTGCCGGGGCAATGTTCCTGGCATATGGCCTCTATCTGCTGTACACGCTGATTCAGGCACGACGCGGGCAACCCGTACATCACGACCACGATCACGATCATGACCATGAGCACGCAAGTTGGGGTGTGCTGGCGATTGTGGCTATCCCCGTGCTGATTGGCTTCTTTTCGACGTCTGCCCCACTGGACTACAACGCGGTCAATGGCGGTGTGAGCCTGAACGCTGTGGGGGGGGAAGGCGGCATGACGATTTCATCTGACGACCCGATGGAGTGGCATGTTCTAGACTGGCTGCGGGCATTCGATCAAAGTGAAGACATGGCCGAGTTCGCGGGCAGCGACGCTAACCTGATTGGTTTCATCTATCGTGAGCCGGACTTCGACGAAAGCACTGCTATGATTACGCGGTTTACGGTTAACTGCTGCGTGGCTGATGCAACTGCCATTGGTGTGCCTGTACGCGGAGACACCGTGCGAGACCTTGAACAGGGGGTTTGGGTGCGCGTCAACGGTGAGTTTGCCCTTGATAACTTCCGAGGCGCAGACGTGCCCATTCTGAACCCCGCGACGATTACCCGCATCGAAGCGCCCGAACAGCCGTACATCTATCCCTAGTTGGTTCCCCTGCCCGCACGTTTGTTAAACATGCGGGCTTTTTACACTGCAACACCCAGTGATATTAAATCTCAATTAAGCCTTTGTCGATCTGCTTGCCAGCAGCTTACACCTCGTTTAGTATGAGACGGCGTATCAATAAACGCAGTGCATACGTTGTTATGGAGAGCCAAAGAATGAAATCAATGTTCCGCTTGTTTTTACTGCTGACGGTTGTCATGGCCTTTGGCGCTGCTGCCGCTCAGGACGACGAGGCTGAACGCCTCCAGGTTGTTGCGAGCTACTCAATTTTGCAGGATGTGGTCACCAACGTTGCCGGGGATGCCGCTGACGTGAGTGTGGTAATGCCGGTGGGTGCGGACCCACACACCTTCGAGCCAACCCCGCGTGACTTGACGGCTGTTGCCGACGCTGATGTTGTGTTTACCAACGGCGCACTGTTTGAAGAGGGTCTGTTAGAAGCCATTGAAAACGCGGATACCGACATGAACATTGTTGAGGTTTCTGCGTGCGTGAACATCATCCCGTTTGGAGCTGCTGGTCATGCTCATGATGAGCACGGAGAAGGTGAAGAAATTGCCATGGCCGAAGAGGGCGAAGAGATGGCCATGACGGAAGAGGATGAGGATCACGACGAGCACGAAGAGGGTGAAGAGCACGACGAGCATGAAGAGAGTGAAGCGGTGGCTATGATGACGGGTGATCTGTCCGCCATTGCCGCCATGTGTGCTGAACACCAGGCTGAGTTTGACGCCATCCATGACCTGCGCCACGAGGATGAAGAGCACGAAGAAGGCGAAGAAGTGGCCATGACGGAAGAGGATGAGGATCACGAAGAGGGCGAAGAGCACGACCACGAAGAAGGTGAAGAGCACGAGCATGGCTCTTCCGTTGCGCTTGGGCCGCTATATACCCTAGATTGCGGCGCTGGCCATGACCACGATGAACATGAGGGTGAAGAGGACCACGAAGAAGGCGAAGAGCACGACGAGGGTGAAGAACACGACCACGAGCATGGCGAAGGCAGTTGCGACTCCCACGTTTGGATGGAACCGCATAACGTTGTACGCTGGACGATGGTCATCCGTGACTCGCTGATTGCAATGGACCCGGCCAATGCTGAGACCTACGAGGTGAACGCAGCGGCGTACATCCTCGAGCTGGACAACTTGATGCACGACATGGTGATGCCGTCCGTTGAGACGGTTCCTGAAGAAAACCGCGTGCTGGTGACCAACCACGAGACGCTGGGCTACTTCGCCAACCGCTTTGAGTTCGAAGTCGTCACCACGCTGATTCCGGGTGCGGCCACCGGCGTTGAGCCGAGCGCAGCTGATGTTGCTGACATCATTGACCTCATCAACGAAGAGGGTGTTCCGGTAATCTTCGCAGAGACGACCGTGAGCGACGCAGTTGCTGAGCAGATCGCAGAAGAAACAGGTGCCGAGATCGCCACACTCTACAGCGGCTCCCTGAGCGATGCTGACGGCCCGGCAGCGACCTACGTTGATTACATCACTTACAACGTCACCACAATTGTAGAGTCACTGGGCGGCGAAGTGGTCATGGAGTAGAACGCCTTCGTTTTACTGATTTACTGACCCGCTTTAACAGTCGAATACTTACACAGAGGCAGCCCGCAGTGGGTCTGCCTCTGTGGCGTTTACAAGGAGTTGCAATGCTATGGAATCGCTTAGAACTGAAGACCATATTGACTTTAACACCTATCCACGCCCGCACATCGCCCTTGATGTAGACACCGTGTCGGCTGGCTACCCCGGCGACCGCTTCGCCATCGAAAATATGACATTTAGCGTGCAGGCCGGGGAGCGCGTGGCCATTATTGGCCCAAATGGCGCGGGCAAGAGTACGCTGTTCAAGGCTATTGTTGGCTTGGTGCCCTTCACACGCGGTCACATTTCCATTCATGGGGAAGACTGCCGCACTAGCCACAACATGGTTGGCTACGTGCCGCAGCACGGCGAGATTGACTGGTCTTTCCCTGTCACAGTGCGCGATGTGGTCATGATGGGACGCACGCGTCAAATCGGCTGGGTGCTGCCGCCACTTCCCAGGGACCATCGGGCGGTCACAGACCTGTTAGAGAAGCTTAGCCTGTCGTCTGTGGCAAATCGACAGATTGGTGAACTGAGCGGCGGTCAGCGGCGGCGGGTGTTCATTGCGCGGGCGCTGGCGCAGGAGACGGACGTGCTCCTAATGGACGAGCCGTTCACGGGTGTAGACACCACCGCCGAGCAGGAAATTATGCGCACACTCGACATTCTGACGGAAAGTGGCATCACGATCTTGCTGGCGACCCATGACCTGAGTCGTGCGGCTGAATCCTTCGACAAGATGCTGTTGGTGAACCGTCAAGCAATCGCCTACGGTACGCCAAGAGAGGTCATGACGCCGGATGTGCTCAGTCGCGCCTATGCTAACGCGATTCAGGTCTACGAAAATGACGGGAATACGTTCATGATTGCAGACGAACACGGCTGCGGAGACTAACTCAAGATGGAAATGCAGTGGATGGACTTGTTGCTAGAACCGCTCTCATATGTTTTCATCCGGCGGGGACTGATCGCGCTAGCTATTGTAGGCGGATTGAGCGCCGTGATTGGGTGTTTTGTTGTTGTAAGAGGTATGGCGTTTTTTGGTGATGCTTTAGCTCACACGATTTTGCCTGGTGTAGCCCTGTCTTATACGGCCAGCGGTGGCAGCTTGGGGAGCAACTTGTTCATCGGTGGGTTGGGTGCTGGGATTGTATCTGCACTCATTATTGCGTGGATGACACGTGACAACCGCCTAAAGGAAGACACTGCAATTGCCCTTGTATTTGTAACCATGTTTGCCCTGGGTATCGTGCTTATTAGTACCCAACAGAACTACAGCGTCGATTTAGCACACATTTTGTTTGGCAGCATCAACGGCATCAGCCGAAATGACCTGTTTATCATGTCGGGAATGGCTGCGTTTGTGTTGTTGGTTATCGGTGTGCTGTACAAAGAATTCATCATCATCAGCTTTGACCTGAGCCTGGCATACACGCTCAAGTTGCCGGTGGAGGCGTTGCGTGTGCTGCTGCTGGTGCTCATTGCTGTGACCATCGTGGCGAGTTTGCAAGCTGTGGGCATCGCCCTGATGTTGGCGCTGCTGACCGCACCCGCTGCGACTGCCCGTCTGCTGGTCAACCGGATGCATTGGATGATTTTGCTTTCTGCGTTAATCGGCACAAGCTGCGGCATTATTGGGTTTTATCTCTCCTACTACCTGGATGTACCCTCCGGCGCTGCGATTGTGCTGACGATGAGCAGCGTTTTCGCAGTGGTGTTCATCGCCCAAAAAGTTGTTCAGCAAGTGCGCCTGATGCCCCCATTTGGGACTACTGCGGCTGCCCCTGCAAATCCGCAGTCTGTGGCAGAGTGAGCGCTGTGCAATGACGGTCAATATCTGCCGTTGGGGTCATCCAGCGGCGGGTAGGTGTTATCTGAAGTTTACTTGCTATGTGGTCGCAAAGGCGGCGATGTAGTCATCTATCAGGCTTTCAAAAGAGGCGAGTTCTACGGGGCCGAACTGCCGCCACACGATTTCACCGTTTGGGTCAATCAGCACGGTTTGCGGCAGCGCCATAACTGTATACGCCTGCGATACCGCATCCTGTGAGTACAAGACGGGGAAAGATAGGCCGTGGTCTTGTAAGAATGAGCGAATGGCCGCCTCGTCTTCGCGGATGTTGACGGCCAGCACTGTGAGTTCGCTGCGGGTGTCGTACAACTGTTGGAAGACCGGCATCTCCTCTACACACGGCATGCAGGTCGTCTGCCAAAAGTTGAGCAGCACCCACCCGCCGCGCTGCTCGCTCAGCGTAATCTGTTCACCACTGAGCGACTCTAGCGTGAAGTCCGGAGCGTAGAACGGCTCTTCGTCTACGTCTTCTGGCTGAGATGTGGGCTGCGGGGCCACCGTCGGCGGCGCGGCAGTAGGGCCGCAGGCAGCCATGCCCCCAACAATAAGCACCATCCACCAGCGCATCATGACGCAAACAGATTCTCAATCACGTCAACGCTATAGGCCATCGCTGCCGGAACCATACCCGCTACGATGCCCACCATAACAGTCAGGCCCCACAGCAGCGGCTCTAAATCTGCCAAGAACACAATCGGAATTGGAATTGCAGACTCCTGGGTGATGCCAGCAGCAATAACAGCGGCAGCTCCGTAGCCGATGAACCGACCCAACAGCGCCCCTAGCAGTGTGATAATCAACGCTTCGAACAGCACCATGCGGAAGATATTCGTGCGGCTGCTGCCCACACTGCGCATAATCGCGATTTCACGGCGGCGGTTGACCGTAACGCTGTATATCGAGAGGAACAGTGTCAGCGCGGCAATCACCAACACGAGGTAGCCAATGGATGACAGCACGTCCTCGGCTTGTGATAACAAGTCAAATAGCCCGCCAAGTTCCTGGCCGGGGATGGCTGCCTGCGCGTCAGCCGCGTTGTAGAACTGCTGCCAGATTTGCCACACCTCTGCACCGGGCGTCGTCGGGACGACCATAATCGACGTGAGACTGTCGCTGCCCAGGTCTATATCCAGGCCGTACAGGTCGCCCGCGCTGGGCGGCTGCGCACTGCCTGCGTTAACGGTTCCGTCGCTGCTTTCAGTGTTCATTCCCTCCATAGGCACGCCGTGTGACTGCCACACACTTTCAACTGGCGTGAAGACTGCTGTGTCATAGGGTGTTCCGCTAGCACCGAGAATACCTACGACCTCATACACGAACCCCTCGTGAACATCTTCGTTGATGGTTGCCCGCACGCCATGTGATGCCTCGAAGCGCCCGCCAATCGGCAACCCGAGACGCTCAGCGGCGATGCTGCCCAACACGACTTCAAACGGCTGTTCAAAACTGCGCCCCTCGGCAATCTGGAAGGCGGAGCCAGCAGCGTCATTGATGCTCAAGCGGAAGAAGTTCTCGTTGGTGCCAATAATCGGCTGCCCGCCGATGTTGTCTCCCTTCGCCAGCGGAACGGCATATCGCACGAAGTCCTCCTCGGAGAGGTCTTCGTAAACCTGATACGGAATTACGCCAAGTGGATCGTCTTGCAGCAGAATTGTGTTCAAAACCAACTGCTGCGGGCTGCCATCTGGGCCGACCACGACCACGCCAAACGGGTCAGCAGACTGAACTACGCCCTGGCGCACCCCGTTGCCTAATGCCAGCACTGCCGTCGACAGGCCAATAGCCAGCGCAACAATTAACATCGGGATCATCGTTTGGACGGGCTTGGAGCGGATGTTGCGCCACGTCAAATACAGGTCATAAATCATGCAGGCTGAATCTCCTCAACGGTCAGTTCACCGCTTTGTAAGCGGGCAATCTTCGCGAAGCCAGCCGCTACTTCCGGGTCGTGACTGGCCACAATCAGGATGGCGTTGTGTTCACGGCACGTGTCGCGCATCAGCTTCATCACGTTGACGGCAGATTCAGTGTCCAGGGCAGCGGTTGGCTCGTCGGCTAGGAGTACAGGTGGGGTGTTCGCCAACGCACGGGCAATGGCCACGCGCAGGCGCTGCCCCGTACTCATCTTCTCTGGCCGATAGTCAACATGATCGCTCAGGCCCATGAGTGAGAGCAGTTCAACCGCCCGGTCCCGGCACTGCTTACGGCTTAACTCGCCCGCAAATGCCATCGGCATGGCGACGTTCTCAGCAGCCGTCAGCGATTGGATGAGGTGATGATTTTGGAACACATAGCCCACATTGCGCGCACGAAAGCGGTCTCGGCGCTCCTCTGGCAACTTGTACAGGGACTTTTCACCGTAGTAGACAGCGCCTTCGGTCGGGCGCATCAAACCCGCAGTGATGTTGAACAAAGTGGTTTTGCCGCTGCCGCTCACGCCCTGCAATAGGAGCTGCTCCCCGGACTGAACTGTCCAGTCCGGGATGTTGACAACCGTGCGAGCTTCTCCGGCGGGGCTACGAAACGTGTGCTTAAGGTCTTTGAAGCTCAGTTGCATGATATGGACTACTGATTAACCGTCTCGAAGCGTTCAGCATAGATGCGCACAACACTCACCATGCCCGTTTCGGCATCCGTCGAAGAGCCAACTTCCATCGTTCCGATGATGCGCAATGGGCGATCTGTGGCGAGGGTTGTTTCGCCATCTGGCATATAAACCAGGGCAATATCAGTCGGCCAGTCGGCGTCTGTGCTGCAAAACGGGCACAGGGCCAGCGGCACACGGGTTAGCACAAACCAGTCGAGCGCAGGCTTGAGCGGCGGTGCCATGTAGCCTTCCATGCTCACGCGGTGGCCGTCCAACGAAATCAGCTTGTCAGAAAGCAGCAGACCACGACGAATATCAAAACCGTCGTAAAAGTCGTCAAATGTCATCGGCACAATTTCGTCGCCAAACTCGATCAACTCACCGTTGGGGGTCGGCTTCATGCCCTGGTCCGTTGCGCGTGCAATCGCACGAGACTCTCCTGGTTGCAAGCCACGGCTAGCAGGCGTCGGCGTGGCATCCGCAGCAGCGACCTCTACCGGCGTGTTGGTTACTTCTTCCGTCTCAATGGTGACGGGTGTGTTCGTCGCGGCCAGTGTGGCAGTAGCCGTTGCTTCCTCGACTGAAGTCGGGATGGATGTAATCTGCTGAGAACTACCAGAGGGCGCGCAGGCGGCCACAACAGGCACGATCAGAGCAATGAGAGTGAACTTCAATGTCTGTTTGAATGTCATAAGGTGTTCGTCCCCCTTACTTGTTTTGGGCTTCATCACTATAAAAACTGCCTAAAGTGAATGCGACAATTTTCACAAATTAGACCGGATAGCTGCAAGGTGTATTACTGAGTGCCAGGAAATGGGATTGAGTATCTATGAATGAAAAATGAGTGCGCCAGCAAAAATGTAAGTGCGCTGGCCAGATGGCCAGCGCACAGGAGTGTTACGAGATCAGGGATTTATTCCATCGTCTCGCGCGGGTCCAGGCCGATAGCACCAGCCATGGCGAAGAATACTTCGATGTTTTCCAGGCTTGCACCCAGCGCTTCGCTGTTCGGGCCTTGTGCATAAACCGGAACGTCCTGAAGGGTGTGAACGCTGCTGCTGGTGCCAGTTGGCAGGTTGCCGCCCAACGTCAAGCCAGTGGCGTCGTCTTCAGGATTGTCGATCACGATACCTTCGTCATTGCTGATAGCAGGGCTACGCGGAACTTCGCTCACCTGGTAGTCCTCGGTGAAGGGCGGGTTTTCAACCTTACCCCAAGCCAGGGTGCGGTCTACGTCCCAGCTATCTGGGAAGAAGTCGCCGTCAGCGTCTTCATAGGTGGGGAAGCCAGCACCGCCGTAAACGCCGATTGCATCGCGGCGGCCCAGGTCGTCTTCAGCGGCGTTGAAGGCTTCTACGTCAACGGTACCAAACACGTCGAAGCTGTGGCCGTGGTCAGCCGTCACAACGATGAGGGTCTCGTCCATCAGGCCTTCAGCTTCCAGGTATTCAACCGTAGCAGCGATGGTACGGTCAAATTCGATCATGTCTGCCAGAGCGCGCTCGAAGTCCATCGGGTGGAACTGCTTGTCCACGCTGGCAGCCTCAACCTGCAAGTAGAAACCGTTTTCGTTCTGGGAAAGCACTTCCAGGGCAGCCGTGGTCATGTCAACTAGGCCAGGCTGGGTTTCGTTTTCCAGGTTGTCGGTGTAAACGTTGCGGTCCAGCCAAACGTTCAGGTCGTTGCTTGCAAACGTGCCCAGCAGCGGGGCGTTGCCAGCAGCAACAGCAGCGTCCAGGTCGTCAGCGGTGGTCACAACGGTATAACCAGCAGCTTCGTACTCAGCGAAAACGTCGGTCTCATCCGGGCGGATGGAACCTTCAACGGTGTTCGGCAGCATGTAGCGAGCGCCGCCACCGAGGTAAACGTCCGGCATAATCGGGGTGAACGGGGTACCCAGGGTACCTTCGAAGCCGATAGCCTGCAGCGGGAAGTCGGAACGGCTGCGGGTGTTGCGCTCACGGCTGTGGCCCCAAACGGCTGCCGGGGTTGCGTCCTGCTGGTAGGAGGTTGCAACGATACCCACGCTCATGCCACGGGTACGCTTAACCATCTCAGCGAAGGTTTCAACACGCGGGTCATCGTAAGCGTCCGGGCTATTGTCGGCGTAAACGCCGGTAGCGTTAACAGCGCTCTTGTGACCGGTGTTGTAGGAAGAAGCGCTGTTGGCGCTGTCTGTCATGATGCTGTCCGTACCGCTGGTGGAAAGCAGACCGATTTCTTCGAAGGTTTCGAAGGCCAGGCGGTCGTTGTAGAAGCCCTGGTCCATACCACGGGACAGCAAACGAGCGGCGGTGTTGGTTGCAACAGAACCACCGTCAGCAATGAAGAGGATCACGTTGCGGCCACCCGCGTCAACTGGCGCACGCACAGTGTAAACGCCTTCGAAGGTCGTTTCGCCAGCGGTCACTTCGACCGTGTACTCGCCCGGCTCCATGAACATCAGGTCGCGGACAACAACGGAGGAAACCGGGGTACCTTCGACGCCAGCTTCTTCGTCTGCACCAACAACAAACGGCGCGTCTTCAACTTCTGCACCGAAGAAGTCAGCAACAGCTTCACCGTTGATAGTTACGCTGAAGTCTTCCGGCAGTGCTTCGCTCTCGTTGTAAACTTCTACGCGCATGTCAAACATCGCGCCTGGCAGGAACTGTGCGCCGTCAATCGGCAACACGACAACTTCCGGTGCAGCGTCTTGTGCGCTAACCGGAACCACAATTGCGACCAACACCATAACCAGTGCCAGCACGCGGAGCTGAATCTTGCCCATTAAACATACTCCCTTGTATAGAACTTACTTAAAATGTGGGCTTGCAGTAGGCCTACGCTTGTAGTGATACAGCGTGCGCGTTAACTCCAATTTGTGTGAGGTTAAAACGATATTAAGGAAATCATAAACTCTTAACATCAATGATACCTTGTATCATTGATGTTCTATATGACCTATTGTGAACCTTCATTGCACATTAAGAACACCATTTAGGTGCTTCCGACCGCTAATACAAATAGCTGCATCAACTAAGTATAAAGAGAAACAATGTTATAGTGTTATTGTCCGTAAATAGGGTCTAAAACCCCTGCCTTTCAGGCAGGCAGTTTTCAACCGGAGGGT
>CAWUJQ010000113.1:0-12453 GCA_963922445.1 uncultured bacterium | reverse complement strand
CCACTTTTGACTGTAAAGCTGGAAGCGCCCGGCCAGCGTTTTACCGTCACCTGTCATGGCCTGGTTGATAATGATGGGAGCCTTCCCAACACGCAGCGCCTCAACCGTCCGGGCCTGATGCTCAGCCAGTTGCCAGCCGATTCCATCCTCGCCGTGTGGAATCTGACTATCGTCGATGCCTGCTGCGTCCAACTGATCCTGTGTGGCAAGGAACGAATCGACCGCGGTAAGCCGTAATGAGTGCATCGGTGTCCTTTCTTGTATAGCCTGACATATCACCAGCGTAGCACGAACTCACCCCCACAAAGGTGGGGTTCAAAGGTGAATTTGCTAGGTTTTTGATGGCGAATAGAGTAGCGTCAATCCATTCACGATCTTCTGCATCTCACGCACGGCTTCGTCACCACCGATAACCTTGCAGTTTGGTCCGTAGTACAGCAGCGTCCGCAAGTCGAAAAACAGGTTCGACGAAAGCACACGAACCGTCGCACTGCCGTCATCGTTCGGTATCACTTGCATCTCATCAAAGTGACGGGTAACGCCTAGCCGGGCCACCTCCGGCGTCAACTCGTATACCAATTCTTTTTTCGGGATGCGGCGGTTTGGGGGGAAGTGCGTAGGCAGCACCACCGGGTTCGACATGCGTCCTAACCGAAAGCGAAGTACGCTTCCATTTAGCGAGGCTACCCCTGCCGGACCGCGTGCTTCCAGGCAGAAAAATTCTATGTAGTAGTGCTTTCGTGATGTATCGAAAAAATAGCGTATGGGTTCGGCAAGATACCGAGTGGGGATTCCGGATGTGTTCGACAGCGAGACGTAATCAAACTCAAGCTGCCGCCGCTCAGACGTGCTGGTCTGGACAGCATTCCAAACATCGTCGCTGATTTCATCTTCATCCCGTGCGCCTAACTCAACTTCCAGCAAGCCGCGCTGCTTGTTAACCTGCTTGAGGCGCTGGGCGGGCAGCACCATCATGATGCTATCGAGCAAGGCGCGAATATCATCTGCCATAGGTGCAGTAGGGGTATCAAATGTCTGCTGTAAAAAAGCCAGCGCCCTCACCCCATCATCGGGTAAATCCAGCAGGGGGCGACCAACATCAATCAACGTGTAGGTGTCTTGAGGGCGGTCATAGGTTAGCTCAGCTCTGAACCAATCTCGCAGGCGTTTGCGGTCATTTTCAAAACGCTTGCGCGCTTCGCTATCGGTGACGTCCTCTGGATCATCGTCACGGACAATCGCTAGCAGGTCGGCTCCGGTAGCGGAGCCTCGCAGCAAGCGCAGTAGCAGGTCCAGGCAGCGGTTAACCACGCGCCACTGCGAACGCCGGTCGTTGCGCTTGTTAGTGGGCATAATCTACTCTACCTTCTCATCAACAGCATTCAGGTCTTCGTCTTCGTACATATCGCGGTAGCGCGGGATGTATTTTTTCATGGCGGTGATGTCATGAAGGGGCTGCGGTCTTTGCGTAGCAATGTCCGTATGGGTTGAGGCGGTACGTAGCCGGTGGACAACACCAGCCCACTCTTCTACATCGTCTAAGGGTTGCAGGTTGCACATTTGGATGAGCACGGTGGAGGGATTCACCGAAGCATTTGTCGGGTCATCGATTTTTCGCTGGTTAGCTCTAATGCGGCGATTGCCAACGTTGTGGAGGGAGTAAAACAACCCCGGAACGTCAGTCGCCGTATACATCCCCTGATATTTGCTCTTGGGTTCTGGCGGCACGCAAAACGGTGCTTCACCATCCTCTGAGTACCGGAGCCGTGCTACCCGGACATGCGGAGCTTCGTCCAGAATACCGTACAGACTGAGCGGGTTATGATTGGGGTCATTCAATTCATCGAAGCAGCGCCGTAAATTCGCATCGTCCAGCAGCAGCAAAGCGGGATCGGTACGCTCTCGTTCTTCGAGTACCGCCTGAAAGAAGTTAATCGCGCGATTAGTGTCGTTGAAGTCCGTAATGCCAGATGTAGCGGCCATGATGCCCGCGTACAGGGAAGGATATGTTTCTGATCTTCCGGATGCACTTGGCAGAGTTACCCGCAGATGCGGGTAGCCGTAGGGCACATCGACAACAACAGGTAGGTAGCTTGTCCGCTCTGCCCGGTGGCGTTTATTTAGCTGAAAGACCCAGAAAGCCAGTAAATCCAGGCGTTCTGGCAAGTCCCTGGTTGGTTCCGAAGTGAAAAAAGGACGAGGGCGATAGCCAAGCATCCTGAGCAAATCGGCAGCGGCATTCTGGCAGCGATGCTGATAATCTTCGGGGCTGGCATCGTGCGGAACGAGGGTTTGTACGATGCGCCTGGTTTGCAACATACCCTGTACAATAGCCTGCTTCGGGTCACGTTTTTGAAGTTTGGTTTTACGGAAATCTCTCAGTTCAACCAGTAATCCCGTCGGCTGGTCAGTGGGAGAGTACTTATCACGGATATAGTCTGTTTTGGGTTGACGTGCATAGTCTGCTGATAACTCGTCGGTCAGAGATCGATCCTCCAGTGGCTCAATATGCAGGCATACCCGGCCATCAGCATCCTTGATCTGAACCGGGGTCGTAGGTGTTACGGTATCCTCAAAACCGACTGCCTTCAGGACGGCCCGCGTCATCTCTGTGAAGTGGGTATCGCTGTGGATGTGGATGTTTAGCGGTTCTTGGATGTTTAGGAGTGCGGCTCGCCGATCTTCGGGGGTAATCTGAGCGCTACCGCGAGTGCGCTTTCCCTTGTGGGCACGCTTGAGCACCGGCAGCGGTGTTGCGAACGGCACCATTGCACTGCACAAACTCTCAAACAGTTCACGGTGGTCATTCGATTCAAGACCTGCCTGAACATCCATGTTATACGCATCGCGGCTTCTCAGTGGCATCAGTGCTTGATCTTCAAACGCGGTGGGGTTCATCAGGAATGCCTCCACCGGAGGCAGTTCACCTTCAAGGGGCAGCAGGTCAAGTAAATCCGCCTGCTTGCCCAAGTAGCCAAGGCGATCACGCCCAAATGATTTCACTGTCACACGTGTGAAAACATCACGACGCGGTGCATCATCAAGGTAGCCCGCCGCCCGCCGCAGGTACAGGCTTTTGCCCTGGCGGTAGTAAATGGTGACTTCGTCGCGTGCCCAACGACGGACACTTGTTTTATGAAGCAGCACAGGCGCTGCTTCCCCAGCTAGCGGCATCATCCAGAAGCGCACGACGAACGAAAAGAGGTCGTCGTGAAAGCGGATGGGTTCTGTAATGAGTTCAGCCGCATACCGCGTGCTCATAAGCGGCACCAACCGCAGCGGATAGGTGCTGCCAGACAGACGCAACTCGAAACCCTGTTCAACCAACCAGCGGGCGATGCGGTTGGGCAGCAACATACGTCGCAGGGGGTCACCCGCTGCGTTCAGGTCGATCTGATCCCAGATAAAGTGGAGCGAATCTTGCGTTTGCACAACTTGTTTATCGGCATGGCCAATGGCCTGAAGCCACTTGTTGAACAGTAACCGCAGTTTGCGGGTGTTCACCGACGAATCGCCAGCCACATACATCCATTCCGGGTATGATTCCATGAGCCGGTAGACCTGGGGGGCGAACGCGATAATCGAGTGCGAAGATGCTGCCAGGGTATCGTGCAGGCTGGCGATGGGGGGGACGTCGTTTTTCAGGGTGACCAGGTCACTCAATGTTTGCTGATAGAGAGTGGGCAGCTTTAGCACACTGACGCTGCTCACGTCATCCGGTAATTCCTTTAGTTTCCAGGCCACGGGTTGTAGCCGCTGTAGTTGCCTTGCCATTTACAGACGCCTTTCTTTGTATGCCTTCTGGAAAGCAAGCCATGCCTCACCGTAAAGGGCATGAGCGAGATGATTGTCAAATGCGTTGTCGGCCTCAAAGAGCGATTCGAGCATTGCATGCCAGTCGCGCAGCATATGTCGTTTGCCGTGGCCGCTGCCGAAGGCCGCATCCACGAAGAAGACGCGGGCACTGCTGCCCGAACGAAGCATCCGGCCAACCGTTTGCCAAACTATGATGAAACTGTCTCGCAAGAACTCTTCGTAGAGATCATCGTCCATGCTGGCAATGCCCGCTGTGCCACGCAAACGTCGCAACCACTGTCGATTGGCAGCCCGTCGTAAATCGTCTAGCGCTTTCACGGTATCGTCGCCGGGGCCTGCGACCCATCGCCCGCGTTCGTCGGCAAGTTGGTACATAAACCACGCATTCAGACTCATGATCTGTGCGGTCAGGTCATCAGGCGGTGGCACAGGACGCACCAGGAAAAATGTCGTCCCCAGCAGTGCTTCCCCCCTTTCATCCAGAATATTGAAGCCTCGTTGAATCGCCATCAGGGGCGCGATCAACACTTCAGCGTCATAGGCGTGAAACGTTTCGACTTCGCGGGTGCGAATGCCTGCTTGTGTTTGATCGCTAGCATCGGGGAAAAGCCGCAAGACGTGCCCATTCCACCTGGGTATTTGCTGCATTTCATCCACCACCCACTCGGCCTGCTCATAGCTGTGGACGACCAGCAGCACCCGGCGTGAAACCCCGGTCCGTTGCCAGTATTGCAACTCACGTTCCAGGTCAGATGGGTTGCCTGCCTTCCCGACGGCCAATGCTCGCACAATGCGCCGTAGGTCAGCTTCCTTGTTTGACGAACCCGAAACACGCACCTGATGCTCGTCGTACTGCACTGGCTTAAAGCGAAGCTGGACTTTTGAGCTGTGCGGCTTTGCTTCATTGTCGTCTTTGACCATAGTAGCCTGGGGCGTTTTGGCAATGTGAAATGTGGGTGCCCCGGGCAGCCAACTGGTGGCCGAGGTCAAAAGAACCTGGGGGCCATACTGTCCAGTCTGGTCTGCATACAGGCGGTGGTAATTGAGGAGCAGCCAGCGCCCAACGCCGTTGTAGCGCATCGCATAAAAATAGCGCTGGCCGCTTATCAGCGGATCGGTCACCACTCGTATTCCCAGAATCCGGCCCAACGGTGGTTCAGGCAACGCATCAAGCAACTCGCGGGGCAGTGGCACAGCACCTTCAGGCACGTTGCCTGCCAGCAAATCCTGCACCCACGGTAGCTGACGGTTGATGTCGTTAATACGTTTGATGAGAGCAGTGATGGTAATGGCAACATCTAATTTACGGCATAATTGACGACGTTTGCCCTCAGAGAGAGACGGCCATCCCATCTGTTGGGCAAGCCAGTTATCAAGGAGCACACGCAGCTGCGCTTCGGATTTATCCCCGCCCAGGACATCGTTTAACCACTCCGCCAAGAAGCCACTTTCCCGCCGCAGCGGATTGTGCCAGTAGGCCTGGAATGCCTGTTGCAGTTCTCCGATCCGGTCAGATTGCTCAGTGTGGTTCATACTGCGCGGAAAAGCCTTTGCCAGTTCCTTTGTCAACCGGCCAAACAACGCACGGTTGGTCAACTGACGATGCTCAAGCCACCGCAATAGGTGCTGCTTCTGGCCTACGTTCAACAAATAGTAGACACGATTAGCAAGCATATTGGTTTGGTCATCCATCTTGGTCAGCCGGTTCACGGTGCTGCGCGTGGCAGCACTGCGGTTGAAGCCAGAGGTCAAAACCCCTAATTGACGGTGTAACCAATCCAACAGCGCCTTATCAGAGCCAAGTACAAGCGCTGTCGGTGCCGTTGCAGTGTCCCAGTTGGCTTGGACGCGATCGGCTTCGTCAATGATGAGCAGGTCGCTGCGCTGGTAAATGGCCTCAAATAACCGTGAAGCAGGAGTGCTCCGAGTTTTAGGAGCACGGGAGTAGAGGAAGCTAGCCGGGTTAAGGACCCAAACCTGACTCGTGGCGAGATCACGTGTAATCTGATGCACAGGGCAATCGTCCAACAGAGGACAGTGGTGTTTCTCGCCGTTCTCGTCATATAGCCGATAGCAGGGTTCTTTCCCCATCGGGATATGCGCCCCCGCCGCCCCACTCAACATACAGGGCTTGGGCAGCCAGCGGAATAGCGGCTCGTCGGGGTCCGCGTTGGCAAACACGCGCTGCGGATCAAATACATCTGGGTGGGCAAAACCTGCCTTGCGGGCATGTTCTACGCGGTTCTTCCCGAGTGCGGGTGCCGCCGTGACGTCCATAAGGCGCAGCCAGCGGGCAAACTGAAACGCTTCCACCACGGTATTCATGATGATACTCACATGGCGCTGTTCCCTGGCAGCTAGATGGTAAACCAGCAGCCATATCAATGTGGACTTACCTACACCCAGCGCTCCAACCAGATGCAGCAGCCCATTGACAGAGAGAGCTTTTGTTGCGCGTATATCATTGTCGTCACATGGGATGTGAAAGTGCAGGTGCTCTAGACGTTTCTGCCAGTTATGCGGTTCAACAAAGTCCAATTTCGCCTCACGAGTGTCGAGTTCCTTGGCGCTTTCCATCAACGCATTCAGGTCAAGTTCAATGGGTTCTGGCGATTGCCGTGCTTGTACGGGAGGGGAAAGCGTGTCTTGAGCCTCAACTTTGGGCGGCAATTCCGGGATAGTGACCTGGTACATCTCGTCGTCGATCTCGAAGGAGTACATACCTGATGATGCGGTGCGGTTTGGTTTTGCATATGCAGTCGTGACTTCATCCAGGTCGAAAATTGCGCGGTAGGCTTCCAGACGTTGATGTCTGAATGGCACGCCAGACCGTTGTTCGAAGCGGTTGTCTTCACTAATATCGTAGAGGCGGATGTCAGCCGGTTGGCTCCGATACCAACGCAGCCAGAAGCGCCATGCCGAAATCGTGCGCACATAGCGAATGCGCTGACGTGTGTTCAACAGCTTTTGCCGCGCTGCCGGGTCATGTTCGATGAGTTGAGGTACGAAATATCCCGAAGCAAGGCCCCATGCCAGTGCTGCATCACGGGCATCCCGCCTCGGAACGAGGCATTCATAGAGATAGAGGAGCATTTCAATCTCGAAAAAGAGAGCATATTCATTGGACTTCCAATCTTTCGGAATGCCTTCCAGTCGTCGAAATTGGCGTTGTAGTGTCTTCCAGTGCATCACTGAACTGCCTTTCGAACGTCACGAATAAACTGCCCTTGGGGCATTGCAATAACACCACGTTGACCGTGCCAGTAGTTCGCAAACAGATTTCGATACGCTGGGGTCGCTCGATAATCCGGGAAGACATAAAATGCGGCATCCCATGCAGGCAATGCACGGAACGGGGTGTCGTTAATTCCGAACGCCAGACTGACGGGGTTGTGCCAATCTTTGACGTCAATGGCCCAATGACGGCCATCTGGTAGTGTCAAACGCAGGTCATAACTATCCAGGGCCGGGAATAATTCGCATTGCACGTTCCACTTGCTGCTCAGGGTGTCGTAAATCTGAATGAGTGCCACTTCTGGCGCAACGACAAAACGCTGAACACCTTCGCGGGTGCATACCATGTCATCCTGGTATGCCACTCGATGAATTTCGCTGCCCTCGTAGGCTGCCAAAGGGTGATAAAGCATCGCGCAGGGGCCGTCCCGATGACAGAAAGCTTCTCCGCGCTTATTCCAGACAAGCGGCCAGCTACAGTGAGGACAGGTTACGACGTAGCGGTTAGTCCCGCTGCCACGAATACGCGCTACTGGTAGAGGCTCATAACAGCGCAACAGCAAACGCGTTAGCTCTATGTTCCAGACGGGGTTCTCGATGGCGTAAAGATCGTGCAGCAGCGGGTGACGGATTAGAAACAGCCTGATGGCACTGTAGCTCTGCCCATCATTGGTGTCCTTGCAAGCTTGAAATATTTGGCGGAAGCGTTCATCTTCGAGTTCGAGTAGGGGACGATATGTTCTGGCAAAGGGTTCGCCAAGTGCCCGGAAGGGCGCGGTTAGCCCATGTTCATCTAGAACCGCTCCCCTCAGGCCCAAAACGTCGCTCTGTTCGCCAATACCCGGCCACGATTCAATGGGCGTATGGAGTAGCGTGACAAATTCAGCGATGTTCCCGGGCACGGGTTCACCGTTCAGGTACATGCACCAGCAAATATAAGCCCATGCCCGCTGAATATACGGATTGAGTTGGCTGACCGGTTCCGGTGCGTTCTGATGTGGTATTTCTTGCTGTAGAATGCCGATGGCTAAGAATTGTAAATGTTGTTGCGTCTGCTCAGGTGATGTCATCACGGCCTCGAATACCAGATAGCTTATGACATCAGTATATACCTGAGCTGCCCCCACAAGCGTGGGGGTGTGAGGTGTTTTTGCGATCAATTCCAAATTTTGGCTCTTCAAGGTCTTACATGAAAAGCGCGAAAAATCAGCTAAATCGGTTGAACCCCGTGAGTAAAGCAGAATGTATTGAAACAATGGTCCGATATTCATGATGCCATAGCATCGACGCTAGATTGTCTTGATCTTGTTATTCTATCCCTCAACAAGGCTATGCCATGCCGCTTGGAGAAGCCATTGGTGGTTTCTTTGCGCTAGGTTGCCAGCGTCGTGAGAAAGTGACCGAAACACATTAGCCCGTGCGTCTCACCTTCGCCTGCTAGGTATTGAGAACGCTCAGGGCGGTGAGTTCGTTGTGCGGCTGTGAAGGCCTGCTTGAGATCGGCGGCATGGTCGAGAAGTAGGCGTGACATTGCAGCAGTTTCGGTGCAGGTCGTCAAGCCGCTGGATTGTGCCATACGTAGGTGTCAGAGCGTGCTGCAATCGGAGGTTACGTAAGCGGGCGTGAGTACCTGCGGGGCATCTGTAGCCCGAATACACCGATAATCTGGACGTGCTGCGCGAGCGTGGCCTGAGCCGACGATAGCACCCGAAAATCTTTCTTCTCTCGCACAAACGTCGGCGCGGCGATTCAACAGCACGGGCGCCTCCCTATCAAACACCAGCGGCGGTACGCCAGTACCATCCCCGGCACGGGACTGCCGCACCACCGCCTAAAAAGCCAACCGAATCCCGCATCCCGCAAAAGCTGACCCTCACCCGGTTGGCTTTTTTGTTTGACAGGGTCCCTCCTCAGTGCTGTCCCCGGCGAGGCGAGCGTTGTGCTCGACCGCGCTGGACGGATTCCAGCGGTATGACGAGGAGGTTTCGTCATGGCTGTTATCGATTTTCCGCAGGCAGAAGTCACTGATCCGAACGAACAGACCTATCCGACCGGGTGGCTGGGTGAGGCCACATTCGCCCAGATTCACGACGACCTGATTCCCAATATGGGCCGACTGCTGCGCTACTACCGCAAACCCGCCACTTACATCCCCGACCTGCTCCAGAGTGCGTTCATGCGGCTGTGGCAGGATATGGTAGAAGAACCAACGCTGCTCGCGGAGGCGACCAAGGGCGATGCGCTCCGGCTGGTGCTAAACCGGGTGCGGACGCCGTACTTCATCCGTCGCCTGAGCCAGCGCGAGGTGTACCTGGAAGAGTTGGCCGAGCGCAGCGGCGAGCCAGATGCCTTCATCATTGAGGGCTTCGAGGGGCGCTACTACAAGGATCACGCGGAGTTCGCGCGGGCGGTGGACATCCGGATCGACTTCGAGCAGGTCATCGCGCAGATGGCCGCCAAATACGCCGACAGCCAGCCCCATCTGGCGGCACTCTACTACATCACAACGGACGTCTCACTCAAGGAAGCGGCAGCGCTGGCGGGGCGCAGCGGGAGCAAGCAGGCGTGGTGGCAGACGAGCATCGTGAAGCCGATGCGCGAGGAACTGGCCGAGCTGCTCCAGATGTTTGTCCCGACGCGGCTCAACTGGAAGAAGAAGTTCATCAGCGGCGAGCGGGAGCCGTTCGAGAAGCTGGTTGAGTACCACCGCCAGGATGAGGGCAGTGCGATGTACCAGGTGCTCTGTGGCCTGGGTGAACACGAAACGTGCCAGTCAATGGCGGCGCGACTGAACCTACCGATGTCCACGATCTTCTACTACCGGCGGCAGGCGCATGAGGCCCTCCGCAAGGCATACGGCTGTTCCGCGTAGGAGCAGTCTGCCGGTGGGCGTGTGGTCACGCACGTTCACCGGCTATTTTTTGCTTCCGTCTCAAGTAACTCAGGCGGCACAGGTTGAGTCACCCTCACATAGAGAAAACACAAGAAATCACCCCTCCCCACAAAACACCATCCAGGTGACCTCAAGTGACCTGAGACAGTTGAGTCGCTGAGGCATCTGACAGGCTACCTGAAATATTTCATGGTATTGTGAAATGCTGCCGCCCATCGGCTGTAACTTTTCAACGGTGCATCGGGGGCACCCTGCTAATTTGGGTATGTACCGATAAAACAGGATTGGAACGTATGGCGACGCATGAAAAGTACGAACCCCCTAGCGACGAGACGCTGTTTGAGTTCGCTCAGCAGGTGGGGAGCAATCTGGCGGAGCGTGTGAACCCCTCATTCGCTCGCCATGACATCGTTCGTGGGCTTGCGGATTTCCTCGCAACGATTGCCGTGATCGAGGCGAACCAGCGCAATCGTGAACATTTGTTTGACGACGATGAGGAGACAGGGTATGCTGATGGTGCGTAGACGGACGGCAAGGTGCGACCAACACCTCACCGCCCTGAGCCGAAGCACTACTTGCGCTAGCGCGACGACCTCCGACAGACTCTATCACGTCGGGTGGCGGTGTGCTACCGATGTTACATTGAGTCCTTGGAGGTAGATATGTCCCCGGGAAAGCAAGCGGCCCGTGGCAAGAATCGCCATGTTGCCCTCTGTTACATTCGACAGTCCTACACCCGTGATGCCAACGACACCAACAGCCCACAGCGCCAGCGTGCCAACATCCAGTCGGTGTGTGACCGCTACGGCTGGACGCCTGAGTGGTTCGTTGATGCCGAAGGCCATAAGTCCGGGCGGAACGAGAAAAACCGTCCTGCTTGGTTGGCCCTGAAAGTCCGCCTGGGTGACCCCAGTGTGGTGGCACTCGTTGCCAACGATCTGGCACGCCTCCACCGCAAAAGCTGGCATGTCGGGCGGACTATGGAAATGCTGGACGATCATGGTGTGCGGCTGGTGTTCGCCGCTCCTGGACGCGACCTGGATACCTCCACACCCGCCGGACGCATGATGATCAACTTCCTGGCGATGCAGGACGAGGCATACGCCAACGATGTAGCGCAGCGCTCAAAGGACAGCATTGCCTATCGCAAAAATCGCGGTATCACGGTGGGCATTCCGCCGTTTGGGACAGTCCGCGACGAAGATGGCTATCTGATCCCAACCCCTGAAGGGGCATGGCAGCTCCCCGATGGTACTTTCGTCGCGGGCGAAGCTGATGAAAAGCCACCGCAACCAGACGCCATCTGGCGCGGCTATTACGCCTGCGCTCAGCGCGTGCTGGAAATCTATTCTGAAAACCGCTACGGCTACAACCGCATCGCAGAGATCATGACGGGCGAAGGCTGGATGTTCCGCGACCGTTGGGGCAACCCGCGCCTCATCAGCAGCGATGACATCCGGCGTATCACGTCCAACTGGCGGCAATATGCTGGAATTGTTCCCGACGGACGCTCCAAAGATAATGCCGCCTACAACCTGGATGATCCGGCGTCAGAACTATTCGATACCGGACGCACGGTATTCCCAATACAACTGCTCAAAACGGTGGCAGCAGTACAGGCCGAGCGCAGCGTGCGTACTCGTCCGTTCGGACAGCAGAAGAAGGCATTTGCCTATCCGCTGATTCGACTGCTGTTCTGTGCTCACTGCGAAAAACTTGCCGCAGAAGCCGATAACCCGAAGAAACGCACCCGTCTGACAGGCAACAACCAGCGCGGCAAGACACGCTATCGTCACGCCGAGGGCATCCAGTGCGGTACGCAAGCGCGTTCTGTGCCGACCCATCTCGTTGAGCGGGATGTGCTGGAGCTGGTAAATCTGCTCACGCTCAAGCCAGAGGCGATGGACGCCATGTTGGAACTGGCGGTGCAGTCCGAGGCGGGATTGATAGACGAGGACGCTGAGACGTTCGAGGCGCAAAAGCGAACGATGATCGCAAAATATCACCGCAAGATTGAGGCGGCACGCTTCCTGTTTGAAGAGGGCGATATGTCGCGAGAGGACTATCTCAAGCGCAAGGACGATAGTGAGCGCATGATTGCCCACTGGGAAGCGCGTACAACTGAGGTGCAGAAGAAGGCGATTGAACTAACGGCGTGTTTGGAAGCCGTCAATCGACTCCGTGGTTCGTGGGAGGCTGCCACGAACGAAGAGCGGCAAATGCTCGCTCGCAACCTGTTCCAGTCCATCGTGTATGACCTGGATCAGCGCAAGATTGTGGACTTCCGACTGCATGCCTGGGCGGACCATTACCTGATGCTGCGTTCGGATTTGTATGATGATGATCCGGATGGAGGTGGAGCGTCTAATTCAGGAGGACAAAATCTAGCTGATGAAGGTGAAACTCTCGTAGAAAACAAAAACTCCACTACCGTTTCAAGCAGTGGAGAGATTTATGCCCCCAACGGGACTCGAACCCGTGTTTCCGCCTTGAAAGGGCGGCGTCCTGGA
>CAWUJQ010000112.1:0-12492 GCA_963922445.1 uncultured bacterium | reverse complement strand
GCGGCGTGAACTGATGCAGGCCACCAACCTGCACGACATCGGTTGGGCAGAGTGGGACAGTGCGCCGCCCCTCAACGCCGATGGCACCCCGCGCAGCTTTATGCAAACCACGCTCGAAGAGACTGACGCCATCTGGCAGCGCGCTGTAACCACCCTGCGCCAGTTCAATCCCTATGCGGCGCTGCTGGTGAGTATGCACGCGGCCACCATTTATACCCGGCGGCTAGAGCGTGATGCCGACCCACCGGAAGCGCGTGCTGCCGTCGAAGGCATGTTACAGGAGCAGCAGCAAATCCAGCGCGATTTGCAAAATTACCTGAGCGGCTTCGATTTATACGACGAAGCACTGAATTCTGAACAACTCGAAGCCAATTACCGGGTGCTGCGGACGTGCGATTTACTGTCGCTGGCCTGCTGCACTGGCCCACTCACGGCGGGTGAAATCGCGAATGTACCGGGCGGTAACGCCTCAGAACGAGTAACAATCACCTATACGCCCGTCAATGACACCACCCTCACGCTTTCACCTTACCCATTCCGCGATAGCGAAACCGTATTGAGTGTGGAAGGCCGCTACCTGCCGCAAAAACGCTTTGACAGCGTCAAGGCGTATCAGGCGGCATTGAACGCAGCGGAAATGCGTATGCTGGCGTTCAAATTCATGCCCGCGAGCGAGTAGGACAGCCTGATGGTAGCCACATTCCCCAATCTTCTCAGTCCGGTGCAGGTGGGCCGGCTGACCGTGCCCAACCGCGTACTGGTCACGGCTCATACCACCAACTACAGCAATAACGGCCTGCCCACAGAGCGAGATGCCCATTACTACGAAGAACGGGCACGCGGCGGCGCAGGCATGATCGTGATTGGCGCACTGCGCTGCCACCCCACCAGTATGAACGCGCCCTACAACATCCGGGCATATGACCCGGCGGTGGTGCCTGCTTTCCAGCGCATTTCAGATGCAGTTCATAGGCACGGGAGTGTCGTTATTGGGCAGGTGCTGCACATGGGCCGCCAGATCAACCCCGTTTACAGTCGCTTGCCTGTGTGGGCACCATCGCCTATCCCCTGCCCGATTAACAAAGTCGTCCCGCACGAGATGACCCGCGCCGAAATTCGTGAGGTGATTGAACACTTCGCGCTGAGTGCCCATCACGCCAAGCAGGGCGGCATGGACGGCATTGAGATACACGGCGCGCATGGTTACCTCATTCAGCAGTTTATGTCCCCGTGGAGTAACGTCCGCATCGATGCCTACGGTGGCAGCCTGGAAAACCGCCTGCGGTTCGTCTACGAGGTGATTGACGCCGTGCGGGATGCTGTTGGCGATGATTTCACAGTGGGCTTCCGGCTGAGCGCTGAAGAGTTCACCGACGGCGGGCTTGATCTGGCCCAGATGATGGGCATCTGCCAATTGCTCGAAGCCACAGGCAAGCTGAATTTTCTGTCAGTGTCGCAGAGCAACTACAACCCCACCAGCTTCCAAACAATGATCCCGGATATGTACTTCGGCCAAGCGCCCTATGTGCAGTTTGCCGGGGCCATCAAAGACAAAACCGACGGCATCCCCGTATTTACCGTTGCCCGCATCCTTGACCCGCACCAGGCCGACGAGATTATTGCGTCGCAGGCAGCGGATATGGTGGGCATGACGCGTGCGCACATCGCAGACCCCGAAATCGTGCGCAAGGCCCGTGAAAACAGGCCGGACGACATCCGGTTGTGCATTGGTTGTAACCAGGGCTGCGCCCATATGATTCACCAACGCCAACCCATGACCTGCGTTCAGAATCCCGCAGTGGGCTACGAAGACACACGCGGCGTGCTTCCACTGCTGGGAAAGGTCAAGCAGCCGCGCCACGTGATGATTGTCGGCGGCGGCCCTGCTGGGATGGAAGCAGCAGTCACGGCGGCGCAGCGCGGCCATAAGGTGCATCTATACGAGCAGAGTGACCGACTCGGCGGGCAAATCAACACATTGGTGCGCGTGCCCGAACGCAGCGATTACTACGATGTGGTGCGCTGGCGCGAACACATGCTGGAAAAACTCGGCGTAACGGTGCATCTCCACACGACTATCACAGATGCGCTGGTACGTGAAATTAACCCGGATGTACTGCTCGTCGCAACAGGGTCAAAGCCAGTGACGATGCCCATTAACGGACTTGATCCAGCGAAGGCGCTCACCGTGGAGGATGCCTTGCATAATCCCGCCCAAGTGGGCGACAACGTGCTGCTGCTCGATAAGGACGGTCACTACCGGGCCACCGCTACCGCAGAGTATTTGGCACAACGTGGCAAAACAGTAACCCTACTTACTGCCAATCCAGACGTCGGCACCGACATCCCCAAGATTAATCTTGTGGGCGTCAACGAGCGCTTTGCCAAATACGGCATCCGTGTGCTAACGCACGCCAGCATCACCCACGCAGACGGTGACAGCATTCACTACCGTCAGCGCGGCTTTGTCGAACACCTACCCCACGTCGATACCGTGGTGATGGCCCTTCCCCGCGTGGCCAACACCCAACGCCATGATGCGCTGCGCCAAGCCGCCCCGGATGTGCGGTTCATTGGCGACTGCCTTGCACCACGCCGTGCCCTGGACGCCATCTGGGACGGCCATCAGGCTGCGTGGGCAATCTAACAGACTGTTTCCTTGCGGGACGGCATAGCAGTAGGCATGATGGGGTGCGTTTCCAACACGAAAGAGATGACTCATCCATGCATGTAGCAATTAACGGCTGGTTCTGGGATCAGCCGAACACGGGTAGCGGCCAGTACGTGCGTGAACTGCTGCGCGCGATGCGCAAAGCTGACAAAGACGCACAATTTACGCTGGTTTTGCCCGCTCACATTACCCCGCAGGGCGTGCCAAACGGCGTTGAGGTCGTTCAGACAGGGCGCGGCCCCCGCGGTAAACTCGGTAAAATCTGGTTCGAGCAGTCACAATTTCCCGGTGTTGTCAAGCAATCCGGGGCAGATTTGGCACATGTGCCGTACTGGGGACCGCCGCTCAGTTCCCCGGCCAAGCTGGTCACCAGCGTGCTAGATGTGATTCCGTTACTCTACCCCGAGTATGCGGGCGGCTTTGCCACCAAACTCTACACCTCAATGGTAACCGCAGCCGCGCAAGGGTCGGCGTACATCATCACGCTGAGCGAGGCCAGCAAGCGCGACGTGGCCGAGCAGCTTGACTATCCAGCTGAGCGGGTGGTGCCCATTCATCTTGCGCCGAAGGAATCGTATCACCCCCAGCTAGGCCGCGAGCGCGATCAAGCCGTGCAGAAAAAGTACAACCTTCCAGATGATCCGTTCATCCTATACCTGGGCGGCTTCGATGTGCGCAAACAGGTGACGCAGCTCCTCAGCGCCTACACATTCATCGAGAAGGCCCACGGCGAATACACGCCGCTCGTGCTGGCAGGCCACGAACCCGAATGGCGTGAACCCCTCTTCCCAGATTTGCGCCGTGCCGCCGCTAACCTGGACATTCCCGAAGAGAACCTCTACTGGATAGGCTACGTGGATGAAGACGATAAGCCGTCGCTGTATCGCCTAGCCGAGGTGTTTGTCTATCCCAGCGTGTATGAGGGCTTCGGGCTGCCCATCCTTGAAGCGATGGCCAGTGGCACCCCTGTCGTCGCCAACAACATTCCTGTGTTTGACGAAATCGTCGGGGATGGTGCCTTTCTCATCGAAGCCGGAAGCGCAACCAAAATGGGCGGGGCCATGCTTGCACTGCTAGAACAAAAAGACCTTTACGACACCATGCGCAACAGTGGCGCTGCTCGCGCCACCAACTTCACATGGCGTAACACCGCCCGTGCCACGCTGGATGCCTACCGACAGGCGTTGGACTATACCGATTAATCTGTCACCAATCGATTGTGGTGCGTATATGATGCGTTCAACCGACACATGCAGATTATTCCATCTGCTCCTCAGCCGGTAGCTCTTGCAGTTTGACGGCTTCGCCAGCAATGATACGAATGCGGCTGTGTTCTGTTTGTAGCGTGTAAAGGTGGGCTGCCTCCGCCAGTGCTTGGCGCGTGTCCGGGTCATCAAGGTACATGTCATCAACCATGCCCGTTGCCACCATCAAGCTCAGGCAGTCGTCAGCACTGGCGCGGACGAAGTCTACACCGCGCCAGTTCATCGGCCCTTCAAAGTAGCCCACATCCGTAAACAGCAAGTAGAAACTGGGCGCGTCTTTTAGGCCTTCGAACACGCGGATGTACATCCGCGATAGGCTGCTGTGGTATCGGTATACATTGCAGTTATAGTCTTTAGGGTCACCTTCAATGCGGAATGCAAATTGTGGCATAGTGTGGAAAACATCCTGTGCAATGGTGTAATGAGATTTGCAAAGCGCACACACAAGTCTGTTTGTTGATGGCTGACCAAGCCGCCGCAGACACCCTAGTTTTACCTGCAAAAACACATGTCCGCTAGTGAGATTGCAACATTGACACTCCCCCACGGCGAAAGCGCTAATATTTGCCCACGCTCACTGCATCGCAATCTAACAGGCACGACCACGCGTTCGGTAAGTCGCATGTCAGGTCTGGTTTCTTGTTCTGCCCCTTCCCCGATTGGTTGTAACACGCCACCGCTGCCCAATCTATTGTGGGTAACCATGACCCACAAGCGAGAGAATTTACAGGCAAAAGAGAGATTTAGATGACAGCGGTCAAAGGAAGAGATTAGGAAAGAATGTTGGAAATCTCTGTCAACATCTGCCGGGGTTTCATCCACACCCGCTCATCGGGAATCAGCCACTTTGCGCGGATCGTCGCTTCATCGTCAATCAACACCAGGCCCGCATGACGCATCTGGAATAGCTGGTGGGCGGCGTGGCCTGGGTCGGCTAGCATGGGTACAGAAACCCGAATTTCGCTGCTCAGGTGGAAGCTGTATAAGGTGTGAGGCTGGTCGCCAATAATCAGGGCCAGGCTAATGTCCTCGTCGTAGAATTTACGCTGGTACTTCTGCATAAACAGAATGCGTCGAATGCTCGCGGGAACCCAAATATCTGTGATGAACCCTACGAGTAAACCACGCCCATGAATCAGGCTGTGCAGGCTGCGATCATAACGCTCATGGTCTTGCAGGCAAACGTCGGGCGCTGTCGTTCCAATAGTTGGCCCGAGTTCGCTTGTTTCGATGGTTTGTGCAAACATTGTCGGTTTCCGCTTCCTCTACTTTACCTTAACTCTACATTCAAAATATTAATTTTAAATCCATTTTCTGTAAAGCCGCATCCACGCAATGTATGCCTATTTCACAAAACCTCATGCAAAGTCATAGCGATGGAGGAACAAGCCCCATCGCAACCGGATGTGCAGGGGCTTGTGGCAGACTAATCTAATGCTGTGCAGACGGCATTTCGCCCAGCGTCGCCCAGATTTCAAGCTTACCCTTCACACGGCGAATAACTTCATCTGTGAAGTCCGTTGTTGAAGTAGAACCGCCCAGGTCGGCAGTACGGACGCCATCGTATACCGTTTCCATCGTCGCTTCGTAGATGGCCCGACTTGCTGTGGAGGCGGCGTCTGCGCGGACGTAACGTAAGGTGGCCGCTGCTGCCAGGATCATTGCCATAGGATTGGCCACATTCTTGCCAAACAGCGCGGGCGCGGTGCCATGTGGTGCCTCGGTTAAGGCAACTTTGACATTGAACTCGTTATCCAGGGCAAAAATGACCGATTCTGCCCCGGCAATGGTGCCAAACATTTTCAGCACCAGGTCACTCAGCGTGTCGCCATCACGATTTAACGCAGGTATGACGAGAGGTTCCCCGGTGGTATCCAGCAGGAGCGCATAGGTTGCGTCAATGAGCTGCGGGTCATAGCGCACGTCAGCAAAGCGCTCTGCTGCGCTGTCTAGCTCTTCTTTGAGCATCCCCTCATAAACCGGACTCACGGTATATTTTGGCCCGCCGAACACTTTGCTGTTGGTGCGCCGTGCATACCGAAACGTAAACTCCGCTACCGCACGGCATGTGCGCCGCGAAAGCGGACGTGTACTGTAGGCCATCTCGTCCAGCCCTTCACCCTCGCGCCATTCTGTAGCATTGTACGCACCGTCAACGGCCATACGCACAACGGCTATTGGGGCATAAACGTGCGCAAGGGGGCGCACACCGGGGATGCGCCGCCCCGTGCGTAGAATCACTTGTCCTTCGATGAGTTCGCGCAGCAGCGCATTGGGACTGCCCACATCGTCACGCTGTTCGGGGGTAATCGTCGCGGCTTTGATGCCCAGGCCCGTTTGCTTCAGGCGCTCTGCCGCATCACGCACAACGCCGTTGTTGGTCTGGCGGCGCGATTCCAATGACAGGTCGAACGTTTCAAACACAAGGTCATCTATACCAATAACCTCTGGTTGAAGCACACGCAGCGCCTCGTCCAGCAGTTCTTGGCCAGTCTGGTCGCCCTGCAAGACGACAATTGTCGATTTATTCACGGTGGATTGGCTTCCTTACTAATCATCCATGAGTTAACGCTAAGTCGGCCACATTCTAAGGAAGATCGCACACTAAAGAAACGCTCATTGTCCAATCAAAAACTACTCGGCGTGTGCATTCTGGGTTATCATGCCTTACAGAAGGTATTTAAACAGGGCAAGGACATTCCACCATGAAGCAATGGGTTCCCTTTATTGCACTGGCAGCGCTGATGCTAGGCTTCGGTGCCGCCATCGCCCAGGATGACACCACCGGCACAGATACAGATACGACAACAACAGAGACTGATGGGCCACAAACCACCGTCGAGATTCTCTTCTTTGCCTGTGAAAACAGCAGCGTGATGAACCTTACGGGCAACGCACAACCGGGTTTCGACGTGTTCTACCAGGTATTTAGCGGGTCTAGCGGTGCAGGTGCTGAGCTTTCCGCCCTGCGTCAGATCAACGCCGACGGCGACTACACCTTTAGTGAACAGCTCCCCTATGCCAACGGTCAGGTTGTGGCACCGGGGTCTATTGCAAGCGCACGGATCCTCATCGCACCAGAAGGTGCGCCTGAGGAACCTGCATTCGATACCTTCGTGGACGACCTGCAAGATGGTTGCGGCGATGACGTGATACCGCCAGATGTCAGCACTGCCCCGATTGAGGTCACAGAGGAGGTGCAAACCTTCGGCATTGAACTCCCCGATGGTGGCATGTTGGGTGGGGAGGAAGTGCCTACGCCAGAGCCGATTGTGGTCCTTGGCCCACGCCGCACCGACGAAAACCGGGCTGTTGACGCAGGCACAATCTTCGCCCTGTGCGATGACTTCTATCCCGAAGCACGCCCAGGACTGCTGTATGACAGTGACTTCATTGAAATTTTCTGGTACTGGTTTGCCGATACGCGAACAAGACTAGAAAGCAACCTGGCGCGCACCAGCTACCTCGTCAAAATCAACCAGGCACCGATCCCACCCGATCAGGTATTTGTTAGCCCGGTGACGCCGCGCAATGGCGTGTTTTACCGCTTCTTCACGGTGCCCGTTGGCAACCTGGGGCCAGGCTTTTACGAAGTTGAATTTAACCAGGACTGGTCACAGCAGATTAACGACGGCTTTGATGACTATGGCCCCGGTACGGCTAACCCGCGTGTGCGTAGTACATGCAACTTCGAAGTGCAAGAAAACCCCTTCGGCCTGGATCCGTTCGTTAGCGGACTCTTCATCGGGGCAGACACCCCCGCCCATGACTTCCAGCGTGCCATTCGTGAAGATCAGGTTCTAGATGAGTTCCTGGACGAGGTTAACGACAATTAATGATCGATTGGGTGCAGCAAGCGCGTGACCTGTTCGGTGTTGAGCTAACGCCAGAGCAGGTCACAGCCCTACTGACAGTCGAAACCTTGCTCATCGAGTGGAACGAGCGCGTAAACCTGACTTCAATTATTGAACCAAACGCAATCCGTGTTCGTCACTTCCTGGATTCACTCTCCCCGGTACTCGTGACCGATCTGGCCGAGGGCAACAGGGTCGTGGACATCGGCACGGGGGCGGGCTTTCCGGGTTTGCCGCTGGCCATCGTCTTTCCTGACATTCAAGTCACTTTGATAGACTCCGTTGGCAAGAAAATCACATTCATTCAGCATGTTATCGACGCGCTCGGCCTGACGAACGCGACCGCTATCCATGCTCGTGCGGAGTCTGCGGGTCAAGACATAGCCCACAGAGCATCCTATGACCTTGTTCTGGCGCGGGCTGTTGCACAGTTGCCAGGGTTGGTGGAATACATGCTCCCACTGGCAAAAATCGGCGGGTGCTGCATTGCCATGAAGGGTGCCACGGCTCATGACGAAACCAAGGATGCAGCCCGCGCAATTGTCGCTTTTGGTGGCAAGCTGAATGGCATCGCGCAGTTGCAACTGCCGACCGTTGAACACCCTCACTATCTGATCGCTATTGACAAGGTTTCTGCCACACCGCCGGAGTTTCCCCGTCGCCCCGGTACCCCAACGCGCGACCCAATTACCTGAACGTGCGCGCAACTCAGTCGTTAAGCTAACGTATAGTTTGTACAAAAACCGACGGCTCTGGGACGCTCACCTGCCCCGCAAGCGCAAGTAACAGTGGTACAATAGGCGGGTGAGTTGATAGCCGTTAGGTTTCAGGAGGGTCTGTTATGGCTGCATGGTGGGGAACGCGGAGTGATGTCTCACCCCGATTACGGCTGGAAGTGGAAGCGATGCGAGCGGCGTTTGAGAATACTTTTCGCCTAACCGTGCCGGTTGGCACCGGCCTGTTGCATTGGACGGGGGACGTTGAACTCAACTTATCGACGTTGAAGACCCCGACGCACACCCTCAAGATCGTGTATCCGAAAGATTACCCAAACCGCCCCGCAGAGGCCTACGTGCTGCGCCCACGCATCTACAGCGAAAAGCACCAGTACGAAGACGGGCAATTGTGCCTGTTTAATCCAAAGGACGGCACCAATTACGGCTGGAATCCAAGCCGATCAACGGCAGTGACGGTAACCGGGTGGGCGATACAATGGCTGTACGCTTATTACACGTGGCGGCACACCAAGCAGTGGCCTGGCATAGAGGAACGTGTGACGCCCGAGGGAAGAAGGAGATAGATTCGTATGCTCAATCGGCTCAATACCTTGATAACCGGCCCTAACGTGCCCAAGTTGTATATTGCGCAGCGCGTCATTGATAAGATGGTCGCAGCGGCACAGCAGTACATTGAAGATGAAACCGGTGAGGCCATGATTGGCCTCGTTTTGGCGGATGGCACAACAGGGGTTTCGGTCTACATTGTGGACACCATCGCGCCCGGTGACGACGCGCTGCGGGCCAGCCATACATTTCAACAGGGCAGCGCATGGCAGGATGAAGTCCTGAATTGGCTGCGGGAAAACTGGCAAGTCGCTCGGAAAAAGCGCTCCGGGGCCTATGGTAACTCGCACGCCTCGCGCTGGGATGCACCGCTGTATCACATTGGAGACTGGCACAAGCAGCCCGGTTTTATGATCCAGCCTAGCGGCGGCGACCTCATGACGGCTCTGGATTGGGTTCATCAGCCGGGCAATCGGATTGGCTTCGTTGTTGCACCTATTTTGACAATCGACCATCCGGCGACTGTTGATGACCCTGACGAAATGAGTAACTTTATCCGCGTGGAGCAGCCCAACGGCCTGATGACGCGCATTGACTTCTGGTTTATCGCTCGTGATATGGTGCGCTTTTACCCCATCACACCGAACGTTTCCGAAGATCGCATCTTTCCCCGGTTGATGGAATACCCCTGGCACCTGACAAACGAGGCCCGCGCCTCTCAGGAAATGCAACTGCTGGAAAGCGAGGGCATGCTGGTTGAAATCCTGTTGTGGGATACCGACGAAGCCCTGCCGTTGGAGGTGTGCCTGTTGACGGCACGCCCCGGTGCGGAAAAGTTCCTGCTGATAGCCACACAGCACGACTACCCGCACACCCCACCCGATATTTACACCCTGCCCTTTAACAGCATTCAGCCAGATGAAGACCTGTATGACCTGATGAACCGCATCTGGACCTACGCTGAACTCATTGAAGACCCGGAGGACTGGGAGTGGTCACCCGAAAAAACGCTGCTGGAGTACGTGTTTGTGGTTGAGGCAGCGTTGGGGTTAGAGCCGGTGCCACTGGCAGACGGGGCATCCGACGACACGCAAGCCACACCTGATGCTAACGCCAGCGACAGTGAGGCGACGGTTGCCGAAGCCGTTACGGAATCAGAAAACGCCGCAGCCGAGGAGGAAACCCCCGAATGACGCACTGGGATCGCGTTGAACGGCTGCTCGGCAGCAGCAACCTGGCGCGATTGGCCAAGGTGCGAGTTGGCATCGTCGGCTTGGGATCAGGTGGCGGTTTCGTCGCCCAAAGCCTGGCCATGAGCGGGGTTGGCAACTTCGTCCTGGTCGATAACGACACAATCGACGACGCCAACATCGTGCGCCATGTCGCTGATCGGTCGCACCTTGGGCAGCCCAAAGCAGAGGCCATGCACGACTTGATCCTGGCACGGAACCCAAATGCCCAAACGGACGTCCGTACTGGCAAAATTGAAGACCACATGGACGCGCTCAATGGCTTAGACGTACTCATTGTCGGGGTCGATCAAGAGCAGGTGAAGTATGTTATTAATGAAGCCTGCCTGGGGCTTAACCTGACCGCCGTCTATGCGGGTGTGTATGAGCGGGGTGAAGGTGGCGATGTCGTCATCATTCAACCCAACACTGATACTGAGCCGTGCTATGCGTGCTGGGCCGCTGAACTGCGTGAAGGGCTGGCGATGGGCGACATCACAGACGGTGATGAGCTGGATTATGGTATGATTGGCGAGAACGGCACCCTGGACGCAGAGCCGGGGCTGTGGTTGCATGTGGTGCGTGTTGCGTCAGCGCAGGCGGACGTTGCCTTGAATTATTTGCTGTTGGGCAGCGCCATTCATGAGCCAATGCCCGGCAACACCGTGATTATGGCCAATCGTCACCTGGAAATCATCGAAGGTGCCATGACGCCGCCCTATGGTGCCGTGTGGACGACCATCCGACGTGACCCGGACTGCCTGGTTTGTGGTGATGCCGTGCGGCGGCGCAGGCGGCTGGCCGACACTGAAAACAATGATGATGCGATGTCCCTAGACGACCTCATGGGGTCGGTTGGCATTGCGCTTCAAGATGAAAACGACGAGTAATACGGGGAGCTAGAAGGACTTATGACAGACGAACCGAAGAACATCCCTGAAAACGATGACATGGACAACACGGAGCCGTCTAACAACGGTAATGTGCCCGAACCGCCCAACGACTTGGATGATCGGTTGGAGCGGCTAGGCGGCGAACCGGCCCCGGTCATTACGCCGGAGGAGTTTGCCCGCCTTCAGCGTGCCGGTCAGGTACACATCGACAGTGGTGGCCGCGTGCGCACGGCGCGCCGTCGTGATGAAGACGATGGTGGGGTTTCTTTGCGCAAGCGCCGCGCATGGTATAACCGGGGAAGGACGCCAATACGAATTTGACCGCACAAACCCTCGCTCAAACGCTCAGTCACATGGGCATCCACATGGATGACCGCTTGGCCACTGCGTTTAACGCAGTGCCGCGTCAAACGTTTCTGCCGCACGTCTCCGCAGATGAGATAAACGCAGACCGGGCTTACTTTACGCAAACTGACGATGAGGGCACATCAACCGTCGGCAGTGACCAGCCTAGCCAACTGGCGCTACTTTTGGCGCTGGCTGGCCTGGAACCCGGCCAAAACGTCCTTGAGATCGGTACGGGTACCGGCTACAGCGCCGCTGTGATCCAGCAAATGGTAGGCCGAAGCGGTCACGTGACGAGCCTGGAAATCAACCGTGAGGCCTATCACAGCGCTCTCGACAACCTACAGCGGGCGATCATGGGTAGTGTCAATGTCGTGGAGGCGGATGGTGCATCCGGCTACGATGCGCGCGCTTCCTATGACCGGATCATTTCGACCGTGTCCGTGTGGGAAATACCCCAGGCTTGGGTACGTCAACTGCGCCCCGGCGGACGCATTGTGACGCCGTTGTATGTTGATGGCCTACAAGTTTGTGGGGCATTTACCATCCAAGCAGATGGCACGCTGTACAGTGCCATGAACAGAACGTGCGCTTTTGTGCCCATACAAGGCGTTGCAGAGCCACCCGCGCAGCATCTCTATCTGGGGGGCGGCTCTGCACTACGCATCTACTCAAACAATGCCGCAACGGTGGATGCAGCCGCCTTGCACACGTTGCTTTCCGCAGATGCTGAACAGTGTCACCTGGGCGCTGTCCTGTCCAATCGTGAATACTGGGACGGCCTGGCACCTTACCTGATGCTGAATTCACCCGTTGGCTATGAGTTTGTGACGTATGCTATCGAAGGCGGCAAGCTCGTTTATGGGCTATCTGGGCGTGGGTTTGGGCTGGTTCAACAGGGTAGTGCAGTCTTTGTGTGTGCCGACGAGTACGGGCAAACGCACTGTTTTGC
>CAWUJQ010000111.1:0-12512 GCA_963922445.1 uncultured bacterium | reverse complement strand
CATCCTCGTCATCAAGCGCGATAAACCCAATAGCCGCATAATCTAGCTCGAAGTTTACCTCGCTTACGTCCACCAAGTGGCTAATTAGATGCTGTCTCCGTTCCGTGCCTAGTCTCTGCCAGAATGACTTAAATGCTTGAATGTCATCTGCTGTCGCCAAGCCAGATAGCCCGTAGGAAACGGTGCTGCTTTTGCTTTCTGGCGTTTCCTCTAGCAAGCCAAGCGCGTCTTGTAGGCTCGGCTTACTGGTCTCTAGCTCTTTAATCTCCCGATTGAAATTATCCATCACAATTTACCTCATGGAATTTGGTTGGTTATGGGATTGATGATGTCGTTAATCACAACAACAACAGTCACAGAAAGAAGGAATATCAACCCAAGCAAATGCACCACACCCTCGCGCTCAGGTGGAATAGGCCGACCGCGTACCATTTCAATCAGCACAAATAAAATGCGCCCGCCATCAAGCGCGGGTAGCGGTAGCAGATTCGTTAGGCCAAGGGCGATGCTAATCAACGCGATGAAGTCCAGAATGACCACGGGACGCTGCTGCTCAATACTCTCACGCAGGAACACCCCACCTGCCTGACTAATGCCTACTACACTCACAGGGCGGGCATCGGCTGCACTGATGTTTCCTTGCCGGATTTGCGACGGTATGTTGGCAATCGTGCTAAAAAGATCAGCAAAGCGCTCTACGCCGTATGCTGCGGCTTGTGGGACTGAAAGCTGTACGACAACTTGATTCGGTATTTCTCTGTACAGGGTTGTCGTACCCAGGTCGTGGAAGCTGCCCTCAATTTGAATACCCATAAAGCCTTCGCCCTCCGGCGGGTTCTCTCGAGGCACCAGCGACACCTCCATCGGTTCGCCATCGCGTATCAATTCCAAAGTCACCGATTGGCCGAGATTGTTTCTGGTAAAGGCAACGAGAGTCTGCACGGATGGAACCCGCTCACCGTTAAAGTTTAGTACCAGGTCACCCGGTTGAATCCCGGCTTCGTCAGCGGGTGCGCCTGTGGCAATCGCCACAATCCTGACGAGAGAAATGGGCGACTCCGCGTCACTTAATTCTCCCGCCGGAACACTGATGGGCACAATTTCACCTTCTTCACCACGACGTGCGATGAGTTCAACGGTTTCGCCCGCCGGAGTTGAAGACCACTCAGTGAAAAAGTCTTCGGGCACCAGGAAAAATTCCCCATTTACGCTTTCAATGACATCCTGAGAGCGCAACCCTGCCTTATATAGCGGAGAATTGGTATCAAGCGAAGCAACCTCTAGGGTCGGGCCGGGTACTCCCAACGCACCAATCCACATAAAGATCAAATAGGCGCTTATCAGGTTTGCAATTGCCCCCGCCGATAGGAACAGTATCCGCTCCAGTGGTTTGGCCTCATTGACCGACTTCACCTCGGCAAATCCCCGTTCCAGCGCCTCCTGACGGTCACTTTGTTCCGCCTCGTCCCCTTTCTGACGCACCATGTCCTCACCCAACGGGCGCACAAAACCGCCAAGCGGAAGCCAGTTAACTGTAAACTCTGTGCCGCGCCACGTAAAAAGACGTCCAATACGCGGTGGGAAGCCGACTCCAAACTCAAGAATCGTAATACCGACGGACTTGCCAGCAAAGAAGTGGCCCAGTTCGTGAATAATCACAGCCGGAATCAAGACAAGAGCAAAGGCGACAAGTGCAGCTAGGCCGTCGTTGCCAAGCAAAATATCTATCAGATTAGACATGGGGGTGGAACCTCACGGGGTAAGCACATAACAGAAAAAGTATAGCACACGTTGAACCACACACAGCGTCAGAAATGCACATGCAAACTGAGACGTTTAGCTTGCTATGAGGTGCGCACCCGCCCCCGGCCCTGCAAGCAACGTGCGCTGAATGCCTTGCATATCCTGCAAACGAGCGCGTACAGCCTCGGCATCATCCGCTATACAGATACAGTGTACATTTGCTCCGGCATCCATTGTGTAACAAACATGCAGGCCTTCTCGTCGCCAAATGGGTACTTGCTTCATGATTGCAATTGATGTGGGTTCCCAGTACATAAGCGCGGGATCGCTGGTCATCATTACCGCGTGCATCATGTTGCTGTCCAACTCAACAGTATGCGCAAACGCCTCAAAATCACGATCCATGATCGCTCGCTGGCACGAGAGTAAACGCTCCATTGCAGACTCAACCCGAGCTGACTGAAGCGCACTCGTCGGTGCTAGTTTGTGGCCTTGTGTGCTGCCCACAGGCTTATGTTCCTGGCTTAGCACCGCAACTACATCAACTAAATCCCAGTGATTGGTACCCGCAAATGATTCAGCAAACGAAGATTCGTGACTGTTTCCACCATGCCACACAACAAAACCTGCCGGGACGGAGCGAGAAGCAGAACCCGACCCTAGACGAGCCACAGTGGAGAGTTCCTTTTCACTCAGTTCAAGTCCGGCAGCGGATGTTGCAGCACGAGCAAGTGCTGCAAATGCCGACGCCGATGATGCAATACCTGCTCCCATAGGAAAGTTATTCAATGATTCGACCTGCGCAAAACCCACGATGCCTAAGCGCACCTTTAATACGTCAAGATAGTTCGCCACACGTTCAAGAACGCCACCAGCAGCTAACTCTCCGTTGAGCGTGAGAGTATGCGTTGACGCACTCTGCAACCAGGTCACAGATGTTTCTGTGTATAGACCATCCAAGTTCATGCTAATGGATGAGTTCATGGGAATACGTAACTCATCATCCTGGTTGCCCCAATACTTTATGAAAGCAATATTGGGAAAAGCGCGTGCTTTCGCGTAAAGTGTTGAATCTGTCATACGTTACGTGCCTAACTGTGTTCGAATGAATCCAAATAAACCGATGAATCGTTTAACAGCAAGCGCACCAGCAAAAATCATCTTGTGCGGTGAACATGCTGTGGTTTACGACGCACCTGCGATTGCTATCCCTGTGATAGAACTAGAAACTATTGCCATGCTCCAACCAGGGCAAGATGATTTTTGCATCTTCGCTTTAGACACAGATGAGACGATAACCCCTAAGCAACCAGACCATCCGTTGATGATTACTGTCATCAATACGCTGATGGCTATAGGCGCTGAGTTGCCAAGGGTGAGCATAACAATTCAGTCAACTATACCGATAGGGAGTGGATTAGGAAGTGGTGCTTCGGTCGCTACGGCGATCGTTAAACTATTATACCAATATCACAATCATGTTATTGACTATACGAAGATAAACAGCATTGTGTATCAGACTGAAGAACTGTTTCATGGTACGCCCAGTGGCATTGATAATACAGTTATCGTGTATGAAAAGCCTGTGTACTTTCAAAAGCGCCACCCCATCAAATTGATCCACGTCGGCAAATCGCTTCATTTCATCATTGCAGACTCCGGTACACCAGGTTCAACAAAACAAATGGTATCCACAGTGGCTTCACTATACGAAGCCGCCCGTGAAACCACGCAGCACACGATCAGAGCCATCAACGACTTGGTGATACAATCACGCCATACCATCGAAACGGGTCAAGATGCAGCTCTTGGCGAGTTACTTACTCAAAATCACACACTGCTACAGCAGTTGCAAGTCTCAACACCCAAACTAGATCACCTCGTAGACACTGCCATACGCGCTGGCGCGCTGGGCGCAAAGCTCTCTGGCAGTGGAGGTGGCGGCAACATGATCGCACTGGTTCACACGAGCAAAGCCACACAAGTTGTGTCAGCATTGCAGCAAGCTGGCGCAACCCGCATCACGCAAACCACACTCCATGAAAGCACACCCCAATGACCCTATTCATCAAAATTGGCGGTTCACTCATCACAGACAAAACTAAAGAACGCTCCTATCACGAGCAAGCCACCGCGCGCATCGCCCAGGAAATTGTGAAAGCTAAACAACAAAATCCATCACTTAACCTTTTGGTCGGCCACGGCAGCGGATCTTTCGGGCACTTTGCCGCAAAACGCCACGATACGGTCAATGGCGTCTACAGTCGGGAACAGTGGGTCGGCTTTGCCGAGGTCGCCACTGTTGCCGCCGAACTCAACCACAAAGTCACCATGGCTTTTCAGCAAGCCGGACTCCCCGTTTGGCGAATTTCTCCTTCTGCGTCAGCGCAATGCAAAAGTGGCGAAATTCAGGCCATGGCAATAGCTCCGATCCGTGCAGCACTAAACAATGGCCTAATCCCACTCATTCACGGAGATGTGGCCATCGACAGCGAAAAGGGCGGAACCATCATCTCCACAGAGGCGATTTTCACCTATCTGGCCCGTCAAATTCCTGCCCAACGCATCATCCTTCTAGGGGAAGTTGATGGCGTTTATGACCAAAACCGCGAGGTCATTCCAGAAATTACACCCCAAAACTACCCGCAAGTTGCCGCAGCTCTAGGGGATTCACGAGGCACAGATGTAACCGGAGGTATGCTCAGCAAAGTTAGCGACATGCTCGGCCTGACCCAGCATGCCAATGACATTGTGGTACATATCATCAACGGCACCCACCCCAACCTGCTAACTGATGTTCTGCTTAACTCAAACGCGCCAATCGGAACACGTATCTTCACTCCAAACCCTGACTAAGCATCACATTGGGTAATATTGGGTACACTCCCTGAGCGCCATATGACAGATTGCCAACTGTCGGTCGAGACGCGTTCAGGTGAATCGTCTCCACAATGGGCAGCACCAATGCCTCCTGCATGATTAAGCGCTGCGCTTGCACATACGCCCCCGCACGTATTACAACGTCATTCTCTTGCCTTGCACGCATTAAAACCTCATCCAACGACGGATTGCTGTAACCTGTCCAGTTGAATGCGCCCGAGGATGTGTAGTAATCGGACAAGAACTGCGGGTCTATACCCTGCGAATGCTGAACAACTAAGTTATAGCCCCCAGCTTCAACAGAGTCTGCAATGGACTGTGCAGTTGGTCGCACTTCTACCTCTGCTGCAATCCCCACAATCTGCCATTGGCGGCGCAGCAACTCGACCATCTGCGCAATCACCGGGCCAGATGGCACCACCAACTGCACCGTCAAGGGTTCACCTTCCCGTTCAACAAACCCATCACCATCATCGTCTACATATCCTAAAGATTCCAGTAACTCAGCCGCCGCTACGATGTCATAAGGATATAATCCGCTCATTTCCTGACTGTAAAATAGTGTCGTTGCACCCAACGGCCCCCATGCGACCGGCGAAAAACCACCAAACACCACATCAGCAATTTCGCTGCGGTTTGTTGCATGCAACAGCGCCTGCCGGACTGCCAATTCATCTGTTGGCGCTTGTTCAACATTCATCAGCATCTGAATCGGCTGCCCCGCAACCCCTATCGGCAGCACTTGCGCATCGGCACTCACAGCAAGTGACCGCGCTTCGGACGGTGCGAGTTGCTCCACAACATCAACTTCCCCACCAGTAACCGCATCCACAACTGATATTGCATCATCCAGAAAGCGAAATTCTACGCGCTTCGGAGCCATCGCCAAATCACTGCCGAAGATTGACGGCCCCCAGGTATAGGTGTCGTTCCTTTCGAGGATGACATAACGTCCCGGAATGAAATCCACAAAGCGATATGGCCCCGTACCCACCTGATGAAATTGGTAACGTTGGGTCGAGTAATCGGACAAGGCCAGCGGACTGGCTATACCCAAATAAAAATGGCTTAACGCGTCCAGGAGTGGCGCATATGGCTCTGTGAGGCGTATGCGTATCGTGCGGCTGTCCACAATCTCGTAGCTGCGATAGGGGCCTAAAGATCGAAACGCACGCCCCTGCAAATTGACGATGCGATCAAGGTTTGTTGCCACCGCATTCGCATCAAACCGCGTACCATCATGAAATGTCACGCCTTCCCGCAAGCTGAAGGTATACGTCAATTGATCTTCAGCTACCAACCACTCCGTTGCTAAACCGGGCACAAATTCCCGCGTTATCGGGTCGCGATAGATTAGCGTGTCGTAAACCTGCCTCAGCACAACCCCCGACTCAGCCAACTCAGTTAAGTGCGGGTCGAGTGTCGCTGGTTCCCCACCAATTGCGTAGACCAAATCTGCCTCCATGCTGGCGGTTTGCGTCACCTCACCAACCGGAGAACACCCAATCAATGTGATGGCGCACAGCCCCACAAACATAGGCCTCAAATGACAGCGCATCCGGCACTTCCCTCACTAACCCAATTCCTATAGGATGACAGACCAATCTTCAAAATGAGTAGCACCAACAAACTTTCGTGGAATCCCAATTCAAGTCACAACTTATTGCTCCACCCACCCAAGAAGAGGAGGTATATCCATACCGGCGGGCATGGGCCAGCATCCTCTCTGAGTCAGCACTTATCACTGTTGCGACCTTAGTCTTTATGTTTTTGCCAGTGTTTGTTGCAATTCCGGCAGCATTGGCACAATGGGTTGCTATCGCAATAGCACTTTTACCGTTTATAGCTTGGTGTGCATTCTCCTGGATACCAGAAAGCCGCGCACAAGCACCCCGCAATCGGATGCTACCTGTGTTTATCCTGACTGCTTTGGTCGCAAACGCAATTGGCTACCCGCTTGTTTACCGTGTGCTGCAAGTTGAATTGTGGAGCAGCCAGCAAGAGTTAGTCAACAAAGTCGTGATTTACACGCTTGCATTTGGCATTGTACCGGAATCGCTCAAGTACCTCGTTTTGCGCTACACTGTTTGGCTCAATCAGTTCCGCACACGCTATGATGCCATTGCTTACAGTGCCGCTACTGCTATTGCCTATGCAACTGTACTCAACCTGCGCTATGTGTTCGATAGTACCCCACCGCCTGACATTGCGGCTTTGCGCATATTCGGGACAACCACCCTTCAGGTAACAGGAAGCTTGATTGTTGCCTATGGGCTTGCCGAAATAAGATTATCGAAGCCCTCACCTTTACTTGTACCCGGTATGGTAACGCTTGCCTCACTCATTACAGGAATTGTCTTCACTTTAAGGGGCAACATCGCCAACACACGCTTAGGGTTAAGCGTTAGTTATCCACGGACGATCTTCAACTATGCCATCACCGTCATGGTGTTGGGTGGCATTGCACTCGCAATGATCTTCCTTTTTCAAACCGCTGAGAAACAATCTATTGAAGCTGAGACAGACCCAAACGCGTAATGGCCGTAATCGAAATACTTGACGAACTCACCCAAGATACAATTACAACTCGCCAGCGCTGGAGCCACTACATAACGGTTGCTCTTGGCATACTCGCCGTGGTGATTCTAATTAATCTGCGTGCTAACATCCAAAGCGCAGCCAGCCAATATGTAAACAATGCTGAGGGGATCACGGCGTACTATCCCCAAAACTGGCTCCTGGAAGAATCTGACGGTACCGACTACATCTTCAGGGTAAGTAACCTACGCGAAATAGGCTTTAAAACCACCTTCCAAGTGAGTGTGGAGCCAGTCAACCAACTTACGACCAGCCGCACCATTTTCGATGCACTCAGTATGCAGCGCGCGCAAAACCTAACCGCTTTTCGGCGGCTCTCCATCGAACCGTACACAGGCAGTGCAGACTTTGAAGCCACTACAGCGAACTACCTCTACGTCGCCACAGACACCAACCCATTCCAGCAGAGTGTGCCGGTTGTCGTGCGTGGCATCGACATTTTGACGCTAACGCGCGACCAAGCCGTCATCATCACCATGCTGTCTAATGCCGACACCTTTGAGGAAAACCTCGTGCTATTCGAACAATTTGTTAACAGGTTGGAACTGCGATGAGACCGACACTACAACTGCTTGCAATGCTTGCGCTTCTGGCCGTGTTGAGCATGTTCCCTGCGATTGGCTCAGCACAAAGCACAACAATTGAGAGTGAGCTTCCCCGCATCCGTCGGGCAACAGTGTTTATCTATCAAGTGCAAGACACAGGCGACAACTTTTTTACGACGTGCGTTGGGTCTGGCACCCTCGTCAGCCGCAATGGGCTTATCCTAACCAACGCCCACACCACCGAGGTTAGTGAATCTTGCCCAGGCACCACCCTAATCGTTGCCCTTACAACCGCTGAAGACAACCCGCCCGTGCCCTTGTACCGGGCGGAAATACTCCAAACAGCTCCGGGGCTTGACCTAGCCCTAATTCGCATTAACCAAGACATTGATGGCCGCCGGATCAATCCCGAAGCGTTATCATTGCCTTTTGTGGAACTGGCCGATTCGTCTCAGTTACAATTAGACGAGACGATCACCGTGGTGGGCTACACTAGCCTGGGCAACACGCCTGTGCAAACCCTCCGTGGGACGATTACAAACTTCACCGAGGAACCCACAGGCGCAAAATCCTGGCTAAAGACAAGCGTTTCAATTCCCGGTTTAATGACCGGCAGCGGCGCATACAACGGCCAGGGTCAGCTCATTGGCGTGCCAACCACCTCCCCACCAGATGTTGACATTGGCACCGCAACCTGCCAACCCATCCAAGACACAAACGATGACCGCCAGATTAACGACAATGACATTTGTATCCCTATTGGTGGCCTCATCAACGCCTTGCGCGCATCGAATTTTGCTAGGCCGTTAATCCGCAGCGCTTCTCTTGAGCTACAAGTCGAGCTTCAATCACAGCCTACAGAAACGTCCTTGCCCGTCGGCAGCGAGCCTGAAATCTCCCGCCTATTCTTTGCATCATCTGTCAACAATGCTGGGCTACCTACCAATATCGTTGGCAGCCTGCCGACGGGTGCCACGAGTCTTTATCTGTTTTTTGACTACGCCAACATGACGCCAGAGACCATCTATGAGTTGCGCGTGACCATCGACAACATTCCCAGTGCAACGTATAGCCTCGCGCCCGTTCGCTGGAGTGGCGGTGAGAGCGGATTATGGTTCATTGGCAACAGTGACCAAACGTGGCCCAATGGCACCTACACCTTCACCTTGTTTATCAACGGCGTAGCAGAAAGCACCGCAGCCATTGTTATTGGCAGTGCCCCGCCCTCCGAACCTAGTGTTGGCGACATTGTGTTTGGCCTTTCTGATTTCGACGGCACGCCACTTGGTAACGGCTTTGTCTTGCCTACTGGAAACATCGCAAGCGCCCGTTTCATTTATCGAAACATGAACGAAAATGTTGAAATCACCGAGCGTTGGTTTTACGAAAGTGCCGAGGTCTATCGAAGCAGTAACCTGTGGAGTGTCGGCACATTTGGAACGGATGGAGCACGCACCATTAGCATTCAGGACGCGAATGGCCTACTACCGGGGCGCTATCGGTTGGAAATCTATCTTGACGGGCGGCTTGGGGCAACGTCTGATTTTACGATAGCCGGGATGCCCCAAGGAGCGTTCCCTGACGTATTCCCGAACATTCATTTCACCAGTGCCAATGACGCAGTAGAAGCCGCAACCACTCCCGCTGCAAGCAGCTTCCCAACAGAAATTGAGCGTATCTTTGTCGTCTTCAACTGGCAGCAAATCCAACCGGGTACCCGTTGGACGGTCCGCTGGACGGTGGATAACGAGATCTTCTACGAACAATCGCAAAGCTGGGATGCTGCAACAACCGGGAGCAACTACGTTATTACGTTAGACCAAAACGACGCGTTGCCTGATGGCACATATCGGGTGGAAATACTTATCGGTCAGGTTCTACTGGCGTCTGATGAAGCTACGATTGGGATTGGTCAGTTGCCTATTGATCGCTTTGCGCAGGCTTCTGGATTGCAACTTCAGGGGCGCATATTGGACGTGGATACGGGTAGCGGCATCCCTGGTGTAACGTTCGTACTCATCAGTGAAGACTTTTCTGTGGCCGACTTCGTCTGGGATAGCGAACAAATTTACGCCTTCGCTACTACTGATCGCAATGGGTTTTTCCAAATGGAACGGCCATTAGAAATCTCGACAGACGCGGTCTCTATACCTTACAGCGTCGTCATCAGCGCTGACGGCTACCTCCCCATCGAAGCAGACGGTTTTGTCGTAGACAGTGAAACGGACAACCCACTCACCTTAACCATCTACTTGACCAAGGAATAAGATGCCACAAAAAAAACGCTTAGATGTCACGATGCATGAGCTGGGGCTTGCCCACAGCCGTGCCAAAGCGCAGGGCATGATTATGGCGGGTGAAGTCATGGTCAACGGCATTATGGTGGATAAAGCCGGGACACGGGTTACAGACGAAGACACGATCACAGTCAAATCAAAGCCTCGCTTTGTCAGTCGCGGTGGAGACAAACTTGCAGGTGCGCTATCAGACTTCCAGTTTGACGTCACAGGTAAAATTGCAGCAGATGTGGGGGCGAGCACAGGTGGCTTTACTGATTGCCTGCTTCAAAACGGCGCGGCGCGGGTCTATGCTATTGATGTGGGGTATGGACAGATTGCCTATCCCCTGCGCGTTGATGACCGCGTCGTCGTGCTAGAACGAACAAATGCGCGCTATCTCGAAGCCCTGGACGAGCCTATTAACCTTGCTGTCGTGGATGCGTCGTTTATCTCACTGCGGTTGCTCATCCCAGCCATACGCAAGTGGCTCACCCCACAGGCAGACATCATCGCGCTCATCAAACCCCAATTTGAAGCGGGCAAGGATGACGTAGGTAAGGGGGGCATCATACGCGATGGCACCATCCACAAACAGGTACTTACAGATATACTGGCCTTTCTTGAGGGTCAAGCGCTCACCGTGTGCGGCCTGACGAACTCTCCCATTAAAGGTGCTGATGGCAACCGCGAGTTTCTCGTTTGGGCTTCAAACCATGCCCCGAACAGCATCAACCTAGTGGACACCATTGAGCGTGTGTTAGTAGATGAATAACACAACATGCCATCCTGGGCAAACCGCTGGTATACTTAGCACATTTAGTGTAAACCATTAAACGGGGTAGCAAATTAACGCGATGAAGCAAGCCAATATTCGGAATTTCTCAATTATTGCCCATATCGACCATGGCAAAAGCACCCTTGCTGACCGCCTGCTGCAAATGACGAAAACTGTCAGCGACCGTGAGATGAAAGCCCAACTGCTGGACGATATGGATTTGGAACGTGAACGCGGTGTCACAATCAAAGCATCGGCTGTGCGAATGATCTACGAAGCAGCAGATGGCGAAGAATACCTGATTAACCTCATTGACACGCCAGGCCATGTAGACTTCACCTACGAGGTTAGCCGTGCTTTGCAAGCGTGTGAGGGCGCTGTCATCGTTGTAGATGCCAGCCAGGGCACCGAAGCACAAACACTGGCGAACCTGTACCTGGCTATTGAGCAAGACCTGGAGATCATCCCTGTTGTCAACAAAGTTGATCTTCCTGCGGCTCGGCCCGACGAAATTGCTCAGGAAATTGCTGACTTACTTGGCACGCCGCCAGAAGATGTCATTCCTATTTCCGCAAAAACGGGCCTGAATGTCGAGAAAGTGCTTGAGGCTGTGGTGAAACAAGTGCCGCCCCCCAAAGGCAATGAGGATGGCCCGCCGCGCGCCCTGGTGTTCGACTCGCACTACGACTCATACAAAGGCGTGGTTGCTTACGTCCGTATGGTTGACGGCAAACTAACCAAGCGCGATACGCTGAAGATGATGGCCACAGGTGCCAAGTTCGAATCTGTCGAGATAGGCATCTTTAACCCGGTCATGCGCCCCGTTCAGGAACTGGCCGCAGGCGAAGTCGGTTACATCGCAACCGGATTCAAAACTGTTGCCGAGTGCCGAGTGGGTGACACCATCACACTTGCCGAAAATGGCGCGCCGGAGCAACTACCCGGCTACAAGCAAATCAAGCCGATGGTGTTTGCAGGCTTCTACCCCACAGACAACGACGATTACGAAGACATGCGGGACGCCTTTGAGAAGTTGCAACTCAACGACGCTGCATTGACTTATGAACCGGAGAACTCGCAGGCATTGAACTTCGGCTTCCGCGTCGGCTTTTTGGGCCTTTTCCACATGGAAATTGTGCAGGAGCGCCTTGAACGCGAGTACGAACTTGACATTTTAGCGACTGCTCCAAGCGTAGAATACCAAGTGTACATGCGTGGCGGCGAGATGATTACCATCGATAGTCCGGCCCACTTACCTGATCCCAGCGAAATTGAAGAGATTCGCGAACCGTGGATGAAAATCCAGATTTTCACCCCACAGGACTACATTGGTGCGGTAATGGATTTGGTTATCAAGAAGCGCGGTGAATACATCACCACAGAATACATGGATGCGACGCGTGTGTCCCTGCACTATCGGATGCCCCTCTCTGAAGTTATTGTAGACTTTTACGACCGCCTCAAGAGCGCAACTCGCGGTTACGCCAGCCTGGACTACCAGTTTGATGACTATCAGGCGGGTGACCTCGTCAAGCTCGACGTGCTGGTCAACAAAGAGCCAGTGGACGCCCTAGCGATGATCGTTCACCGTGACCACGCCTACCACAAGGGACAAAAGCTCGTCACCAAGCTCAAGGACTTGATCCCGCGCCAGATGTTTGTGGTGCCAGTGCAGGCCGCCGTTGGCAAAAA
>CAWUJQ010000110.1:0-12754 GCA_963922445.1 uncultured bacterium | reverse complement strand
CCAAGCCCCGCATATACGAACACGTTCAAGCCCAGGTACAGCGCCATGCCCATGCCCAGCAGCGTGAGGACAACAGCTTGCACGCCCACCTGCCACAAAGCCACCTGCCCCGACGGAATCGGGCGGTTCGGCTCGTTGATGGCGTCCACGTGGCGGTCGTAGTAGTCGTTAATCACCTGCGACAGCCCGCACAGCACTGGCCCGGCCATGACCACGCCCAGCGCAATCCGGCCTACATCGGGCAGCGCCCATGTGGACGCGCCGCTGGCAATGGTGCCGCACAAAAACGCCCACATCGGCGGGAACCATGTGATCGGTTTCATCAAACGGACAAATCCAGCATAAGCTGGCTGTGCCGTCGGAACCGCTCGGTTGTCACTGACGATAGACTGCCTCATAACAATACTTTCTAGCTTCAAGCAAACCCTAAAGGCCGGGTTCTGCAACATTGCGCAACAGAACCCGGTCACTCAAGATGCTAGTTCGTGTTCATGCCCATTTCAGTCGATGTATCTTCCTCTTCGTCCATGTCCATATCATCCATGGGGGCCATGTCATCGGCGTAGTCACCAAGGGCATCCATGTCGCCCGGTTCCATCTGGAAGATTTCCGGCAGGTCATAGGTTGATTCGGAGTTGATTGGTTCCGGCACCACTTCTACGCCCTGGGCTGACCCCGGCGGGATCACATATTCCTGGTGGCACATCCAGCAGGACGGCGCGTTGCCGCCTAGGGTGTGGCCCCACTCGTTGTTGATGTACTGGGTCATTTGCAACATCTGCATGGCGTAATACTTCGCAGGAACTTCGTAGCTTGGGAAGTAACGCGAGTTGTGGCAGTGCGTGCAGCCCACGTTCATGGCGCTGTTCATGTGATACATCACAACCTGGTTGTGCTGCGTGCTTTCCAGGCCGATGTCGTTGCGGCCATTCACATTGAGGATGCCCTGCTCTTCGACGGAGTAGACCACTTCTGGCCCTAAGTCCAGCACGAAGTCGTCTGGCACAAAGCTCACGTTTTCCTGGTAGGTGTTAAACTGCGCCTGACCGTTGTGGCACACCGCGCAGGTGATCTGCGCGCCGGATGGCTGCTTGTTTTCGGTGAGGTCTGGCAGCATAGACAGCCAGTTTTGGTTGAGGTCTTGCACCATCAGCAAGTGCTGACGGGCACGCCACTTGTTCGCTTCGGCTTCCGCGTCACCCCACTCATCAGCAGCGAAGTTGTTGATGTTGTGGCAGTACTCGCAGCCTACTTCCATGCCGCCGACGATGTGATTCAGCATGTAGCCGTTCACCTCGTGCGTCGTCAGGCCTTGCAGCACCTGTACGTTTTGTGGCATCGGGAAGTCCTGAGCGTAGTTACCCATCGCAATATAGGACGCCCCGTCTACATACTCCGACGGATCACGGTAGTAGTCCACATAGATCGGCGAAATTTCGTTCGCTTCGATCGCTTCCTGCTCTGCAACACGTGTGGCACCGTTGACGTATAGGATAATGGAGTATGCGCCACCCGCCAGCACAAAGGTGATGCCAGCGAAGACAATCAGGAACAAGCCCTGCTTGCCGTAGAAGTTCTTCTCTAAAAAGTTCATTACCTTCCCCGTTCACGCTAAAGCGTTGAATCAGATGGTGACTGTGCTAAACAGGCCCCCTGTAGCACAGTCACCGTGAGTTGTTAAGTTATCCCGTTGGTTAGAACGGCGGTGCCACAAATCCGGCACGGGTCGCCCAGTCGAACCAGTCTGGGATGACTGTGCCCGTGAGCAGCACGCCGATGCCGCCTGTAATGACGACGCCTGCGGCGAACCATACGGACCAGTCATGGATCGTTTTCGAGTTGGCCTGGAAGCCCATGCACCAGCGCCAGAAGAGCTGTGCGCGCTGGTTACCACTGCCTTCGGCCATCATGTCTTCTACTTCGCGGTAGCTGCCCCACTTGGACGTGGCCACAATGGTTGAGCCGTGCATCGCCAGCAGCAGCGTGCTGCCGAACAGGAAGAAGATGGACAGCATGTGGAATGGGTTGTAATAGAAGTTGCCGTACTGCACGCTCAGGTTGTTCGTCCAGTTCAAAATGGCCTGGAAGCCCTGCCCCGGTGCCTGTGCCCAATTGCCCAACAGTACCGGGCGAATGAGGTAGATCACAAAGTACAGAAACAGCGCACCCCAAAAGCTCCACAGCAGGTGCAGGCCAATGCCAGCCGCCCGTGCGCGCTGGTAAATGCGAACGGCCCAGGCAAGCACGCTTATGTTTAGCAGGAACGTGACCACAATCCAGTCACCGCCGCCGTACCAATCTGGCGCGCCAAAGCCAGAGCTAAACGGGGGCGGGTCTACCGCCAACACCCAGAACTCGCGTGCAAATGCAATCGGGTCGTAGTTCACGGCGAAGGCGAAGGACTGCAAAATAATGAGCGTGGCAATGCCGCCCGCAACCACCGCGACGGTACCGGCAAAGCCGAGGTAAATCGGCCCAACCTGACCCAGGTCGAAGAAGCGCTCCAAAAAGCGGAAGTTGACCGGCTTTTTCAATGTTGTGGTTTCCAGGCCACGCCCACCATATTCTTGCTCTTCCGACTCGATCAGTCGGTCACGGCGACCGCGCCACACAACAATGCTTCCCGTCGCAACAATCGTGGTCGCGGTGGCAAACCCGGTCACCTGCCAGAACGGTAGTACGTTCCACCAGTTCCAAAAGCCCGTCCAGTCCCAAATAAAGGTACCAGAGAAGTAAATGCACAGGTTCGCAAACAGGACGGACAGCACAGCTACCCAGAAGGATAGGCGGTGGATACCAATTTCACCGATGCTGTAGCCCTGGATGTTGCGGAAGAAGGAGTCCTCATTTTCTTCACTCTTATACGGACGGTTGGCCATCATCAAAATGATGGAGCCGTGCAGTGACAGAATGAACGCTGAGAGGAAAAACAGCGAAATAGCAATCGCGTGGAATGGGTTGAAGAAGAAGTTGAAGTACTGGTAGCCGATGTTACTTACCCAGTCCAGGTGATGGGTAATGCCCAGCGCGAAGCCGTTACCCCACGCGCCCATCGCGATCGGGCGCAGGAACTGCAAGGTGACCCATGCTGAAACGCACGCCCCATAAGCGATGGGGATTTCATAGGTCATTTCTAGCTTTGTGGAAAGGTCAACCTGGCGCATCAGCCAGCCAAAAAAGGCGACGGTTGCAAATATCACGATCAACATCCACAAAAAGCCCGGCTCACCCGGCCCCACGAAACGTAAGCCCTCGCTAATCGGCGGTGGGTCAAGGCGTGCTGCTAAAATATTGCTCACACCTTCAACGACGAACGCCTGATAGAGGTAAAAGGCTGTACCAAACACGATACCGATGCCGGAAATAATGCCCCAAAAGCCAACATAGAGGCGGCCAATCCAGAAGTCGAATGGATCTGCACCGAACAAGGCATGAACCATGGTGCGGCCCTTAACCTTGTAGTACTCCTCCATTTCGTAGAAGGAAACCTCACGACCTTCCAGCGCTCTCTCGATAGCTGGACGTCTGCCTCTTTTCGGATCATCGTCCGCGACGACCCTTCCCGTGATAATTCTGAAAGTCATGGGTTATCCCACTTTCTTACCCAAATGCCCTTACATAAAATTTCATAGTAGGGCAGCGCTCACCCCCTGGTGAAATAGCTACGCCGCCCTACGGGTGATGTCACAACTTAGCCAACCAGGTTGAACCAGTTGTAGCTTTGCGTGCTCAACAGAATGAAGTGAATGGTCAGGCCCATGCCCACACCCAACAGGATGTAAAGGTACATGACGACGCGGAACTGTACTGGACGATCTTCAGGATTCATGCGAAAAATTGCTCCTTTTGTCTATGTAATGGTCGCTATGTAGAGCAAATGCCTACTGAACGGGTACGATCCACGGCTGCCAGATGAAGGTCAGCGTGTGAGCCAAAATTGCAATCACCAAAAAGCCATAGGTTGCCTTCACGACGATGTCATGGAGTACCCACTCGTCATTGGTGAAAAGACCCTTCCACGGGTCCGGAACTTTGTCGTTAGCATAAACGAATTCCGGATCTTCTGTTGTTACGACGACTTCGTTGTCGCTCATCGGTGTACTTCCTCCTTGAAGTGCTTCGTTTAACAGCGATGATTAACCAAAAGGCCGCAGCAAGGTAAGTAAACAAGGTTGCTTGCCCCCCCTGGCCTTTGTTGGTTACAAAATTAGGGACTGCCTAGTCGGTGCCCTCACGGACTTCAAAAGCACCTTGTTCTAGCATCATCTGGACGGCTTGATCGTACGGGATGCGGACGTTACCGTCTAAGTCAGAAACGTCGAAGGCATCCAACTGTGCGATTTGCGCGTCGTTGATGATGTCGTACTGCTCTGCCAGCGATGCTGGCAATACAGGCATTGCGTCCAACGGAATTTGTGACCGCACAGGACGAACTTGTTCACTGTTGTCCAATACGTTTTGCGGGTAAATGATGTACGCGTAGCGGTAACCACCGATCAGTAAAGCAGTGATAACCACCAGCGCCACCGCCCACGCCAACAACGTTGGGAAGTTCAGGCCCAGTGCTTCTGCACTGTAGGGCAGGTTTGGCCCTGAGCCGACGATCATGCCTTGGGAATTATCAGCCATTGGGCTGTTTGTACTCTGATTAGTTGCCATGATGAGTCCCCTATTCCATTCCAGGAACGGTGTCGAATTCGGCTTGCATCGAAGCGGGCAGCTCTTCAAAGGCTGCACCCTGGCTGGCCTGCAACGCCCGGATGTAGGCGATGACGGCCCAGCGCTCTTCTGGCGTGACGCGGGTGGCATAGCTGTACATCGCGCCCTGCCCCTCGGTTATCGACACATAGTACGAGCCTATCGGCTTGTTGCGCACGGACGGGTCATGGTAGGAAGCCGGGGGCGGGAAGCCCTCTTCACTCAGCACACCGTCGCCATAGCCGCTGTAGCCGTGGCAGGGTGAGCAGTACGAGTTAAACTCGATGCGGCCTTCTTCTAGAACCTCTTCCGTAATCTCAAACGGGAACGTGTCTACGAACTCGCCGTCCACCATGCCGGTGTACAGATGCTCGTCTTCCCGCAAAAAGCCGACGGGAACAACCCCCGGCTCTAGCTCACGGGCTGCCGTGCCGAACGTGCGGCTCTCATCGTAGGGGCGGTGCAGCTTTGGCTGCTCAGACATGTTGCCACAGGCAGCCATCGCAAACGCGACTGCTGCCAGGCCAACTGCCATCAGGCCCCTGGGTATGCGATAGCTAAACATTAGCTTTCCACCTCATTCACACTTAGCGAATCCAGGGATTGCAAAAATGACGTTGTTTCGTCCAGGTCGAACTGCGGGTCGGTTACTTCGATGCAAATGAAGAACCGCGTTTGCGATGCCTGCTCGAAGTTGGGCGCGTTAAACGCCGGGTGATAGGGCAGCGGCAGGTTCGACCGCAAGAACATGAATCCCAAAATCGTTAGGCCAGCAAACAGAATGGCCGCCTCAAACACGATAATGCTGAACGCCTGCCATGCCTCGTCGGGGCGGCCACCGATGTTAATCGGATAGACGACCACGTCGGTGACGTACTGCATGTAGTAGGCCAGTACCCCACCCACAATCAGGGCGGCCAGTACGAACCACGGCAGGATGTTACCGTCCTGGCCTAACACTTTGGCCAGCCCTTCCACGCGGTAGGGGCTGTAAGCCTGAATGCGTGTATACCCGGCCTCGCGTGTTTTTTCAGCCGCTTCCAGCAGGCTTTCGCCATCCTCGAACTCGGCCATCACGCCAAAAAGCGGTCTGGATTTTGTCTGTGCTGCGTCAACCATCTTAGTGTTCCTCCGATGCAAGCAGTTCTGCTTCGTACATCGGGATGGACGGCAGAATGCGGATAAACAGGAACAGGAGTGTCAGGAATAAGCCGAACGGCCCGAAGATCGTCAGCCAGTCCCAAATCGTTGGTGAAAAGTATTCATGCGCTGCCGGTAGGTAGGCATAGCCCAGGCTAACGGTCACAATCACGTAGCGCTCCAGCCACATACCGATCAGCACGCCCACACAAATCGTGACGAGTAGGGGTATGTTGCGCCGCACGCGCTTAAACCACAGCGCTTGTATCGCACCCACATTGAAGAAGATCATCGCCCAATAGAAGAAGGCGTAGGGCTGGCCGAATGCACGCTGAATGGTCAAAATCCATTCCATTTCGTGATCTAAGTACCAGGCCGCGAACCACTCAATGCCGTAGCCATAGGCCACCATCAACCCGGTAATCAACACGAACTTAGCCGCGTTTTCCATGTGGTCAATCGTGATGACTTCCTGCCAGCTAAATGCCCTGCGCAAGCCCGCCGCGATGATAATCACCGCCGCAAAGCCGCTGAACACCGCGCCCGCAACAAAGTACGGCGGGAAGATGGTATGGTGCCAGCCGGGTGTGAGTGCGATGGCGAAGTCCAGGCCCACGATGCTGTGAACCGAAATCACCAGGGGCGTTGCAATGGCAGCGAACATATAAGCGGCGTTGTGCAGGCGCTCCCAGTGACTGCTGTCACCGCGCCAACCCGTGCTGAGGATGGCATAAAACGTTTTGACCCAGCGGTTTTCCGCTTTGTCGCGCATGGCAGCTAAGTCAGGCAGCAGGTCTATGTACCAGAAAAACAGCGAAACCAACCCATAAACGGAAACTGCGACTGCGTCCCAGGCCAGGGCGCTGCGCCAGTTCGGGTTCAGTTCCAAAATGTTTGGATACGGGAACAGCCAGTAGGCGTACTGCGGGCGGCCCAGGTGCAGCAGCGGGAACAGGCCCGCACACACCAGCGCGATCAGGGTAGCGCCCTCAGCAAAGCGGCTGAACGTGCTGCGCCAATGCTGGCGCATCAGCAGCAGCACCGCACTAATGAACGTGCCCGCGTGACCGATACCAATCCAGAAGATGAAGTTGACGATACCCACACCCCAAATGGCCGGGATTTGGATACCCCACAGGCCCACACCCCGGATCAGGATGTTGACAACTGCAAATAAGAAGACGCCAAGCAGCCCAGCGGAGGCAGTAAAACCGATCCACCACCACGCGGGCGTGTTGCGAAAAATAGGCGCACTGATTACGTCGACCAGGAAGCCGGGCGTCCCGGCCTCCCGTTCGGCAGGAATACCTACATTTTGATCTCGTAACGTTGCCATCTATGCTTCCTCAGATTCAGCTTCTGCAGACGCGTGCAGATTTTCGTTCGGGTTTGTCAGCCGTGCCAGGTACGTCGTGCGCGGGCGCACGCCGGTTTCTGCTAGCAGGCCATAGTTGTGCGGTTGCGCTTTCAGTTGAGATACCTGCGTGGTGCTTTCGGCAATGTCACCGAACACAATCGCTTGCGTCGGGCAAGCCGTGGCACAGGCGGGCATCACTTCGCCGTCGTTGATGCGGCGGTTTTCCACGTTGGCGTCAATGCGGGCGCTGTTGATGCGCTGGACGCAGTAGGTGCATTTTTCCATTACACCGCGTGACCGGACGGATACGTTCGGGTTGCGCAGCTCATCCAAAATCGGCGTGTCGTCCACATAATCCAGGAAGTTGAAGCGGCGCACACTGTACGGGCAGTTACCGGAGCAGTAGCGCGTACCTACGCAGCGGTTGTAAACCATCTGGTTGAGGCCTTCTTCGCTGTGGACGGTGGCCTGTACCGGGCAAACCTGTTCGCAGGGTGCCTGTTCGCAGTGCATGCAGGGTACCGGCTGGAATTTGGTTGAGTCATCATCTGCGTCGTAGTAGCGGTCTACGCGAATCCAGTGCATTTCGCGTCCGCGTTCCACTTCCGTCTTACCGACGGACGGGCTGTTATTTTCGGATTGGCAGGCGACCATGCAGGCGTTGCAACCGATGCAGGCTGACAGGTCGATGGTCATACCCCACTGGTAACCGGCGTAGTCTGCGTTGTAGTCTGGCAGCAGCGTTTTGTCGGTGTCGCCGTCATAGCCAGCGAAGTCCAGGTTTTCCAGGAAGAACGACAGCGAGGCCGTCTCTACTGGGGGATGCTCTTCATAGGACTCGAAGTTGAGTTCGATTTGCGTGTTCGCCAGTGTGTAGGAGCGGCGTGCTGAGGATACTTCCACCCCTTGGCCGAACCACATGTTGCCCGACGGGCGGATGGCATAGGCGTTGAAGGCAAACCCGGCGTCTACATCTGCGCCACCCTCTTTGCCATAGCCCAGGTAAACCGTCACGCTGCCTTCGGGCTGCTCTGGCAGTACCCACACTGGCATTTGTACGATTTCACCGCCGTAGCTCAATTCAGCTAGATTACCCGTATCAAGGCGAAGTTCACGCGCCGTCACAGGGTTGACCAGCATGGCCGTGTCCCAGGTCAGCTTGTTGAACGGCTTGGGCAATTCTTGCAGCCAGGAGTTTTGAGCGAAGCGTCCGTCGTAGATGTATGGGTCTGGCTGGAAGATAACTTCCAGGCCCTCGGCCTGCGGTGCTTCGTAAGAGCCGACTGCCCCGGCAAGGTCTGCAACGAGCGTTGGCTCCATTGGCTCGAAAGCCGTCTCTTCGATAACGCCGTTGTGCAGCGCACGCCGCCAAAAGCCGTCGAAGTCGTCGCCGTCGTAGTTCGCTTCCCAGTACGCCTGCACAATGTCAAAGCTAGAGCGATCATCGCCAGTCATCAGGGCCAGCATGTCAATCTCGCTGCGCGTTGTGTCTAGCAGCGGGCCAATCGGCGGCTGCATCAGGCTGGCGGTACCATCAAAGGCACGGGCGTCGCCCCACGTTTCGATGAAGTGCTTTTGCGGGATTTGCCAGGTACACAGTTCGGATGTTTCGTCGTTGTAGTAAGAAAGATGGACGCTAAATGGCACGTTGGCCAGCGCACTTGCAAACTCAATGTCATTGGGTGCTGTGAAGGCCGGGTTACCCCCAAAGATGAACAGCGCCCCGACTTCCCCGGCGCTCATGGCGTCGGTTAGTGTGCGCAGGTCTTCGGTTTGGTTAACCGGGTTCACTTCGACTGGCTCTGTGTAGGTCACGGTTGTGCCCACGTTGCCCAGTTCTGCATTGATGGCATGTACCAGCGCGTGTACGGCTGGCGACTGCCATGCCCCCGTCACCACCAGCGACTCACCCGCGTTCGCGGTCAGGTCTTCGGCAATGGCGGTCAGCGTTTGGCTATCCCAGGGTGCTTCGTCCATGGAAAAATCTGTTTCAATGCCGAGTTCAGCGGCCAGGGCGCGGGCAAACAGTTCAACTTCGCTGGCCTTCACCTTGATGCGGTGATCTGCCGCAGCCCCCGTCAGTGACGGTGCGCTCTCTACAGCGTACAAACGGCTGATTTCGGGTTCTTCGCCGTCCAGGAAGACCTTGCGATTGGCGGCGTAGTCACGCGCATAGTGCAAGCTGCCGTCCATAGATGACAGGAAGTCACCGTCAAGCGATAGGATCACGCTTGCTTGCGAGAAGTCATAAACACTGTTCACAACCTCACCAAACGCCAACTCCGCTCCGGCCACGATGTTATCGCGGGAGACGGGTTCGTATTGGTGCCAGGTTGCGTTCGGCATGGCTTCTTGTAGCGCTTCGATTTGGCTAGCCACGGTTGGCGAGGTGATGGTTTCGGTTAGCAGGTGGACACCGGTGCCGTCACCACTAACGGCCATCGCGCCTTGCATGGCGCTCACGAACTCGTCAAAGCTGCTCAGGTTGCCCGCGTTGCGAACTTCCACGGCCCGGTCTGGGTTGTACAGTTCCAACACGTTGGCCTGAATGATAGCATTGCTGCCGCCTAGTGACGCCGGATGATCGGCATTACCCTCTAGGCGGTGCGGGCGGCCTTCGTGTGTTTCGATGACGACACCCGTGCCATACCCCCCTAGCACCATCGTGGATGCAAAGTAGAGCGGTCTGCCAGGGATGACCTCTTCGGGCACACGCACATAAGGAATGATGCGCTCATCAGTCGGTGACGGGGCACAGCCCTGAAGCGCAAAGCCCGACAGCGTTAGCGACGCGCCCATGATCTTGAGGAACGAACGGCGGTCGAGGCCGCTGCGCCGCATGATAACGTGTTCACGAGGATAATTCTCTTTGAGAAAATCCTCGAAGTCTTCGCGTGCTGCGATTTCATCAATATTACGCCAAGTCTTGCTGGAGGACTCGTCGCTGGGTGGATGAGCACCGTTGTTGGGGTTCTCTGTTTCACTCATGCTCGGCATGGTTGATGTCCTCCTGGACTTAGTAGTGACAGATGTTGCAGTTGTCCAATCGATCCAGATTGTGGATGTTGTACTCTTCGATGAGTTCCAGTCCCACTTCCGTCTGGTTTTCTGGATACTCGTAACCGAAGGTGTACACATGCTCGATTGGGCGGATGTACTCCTCAGGTGCCCAGTGGCATTCCAAACACCAACTCATGGAAAGCGACTCGACCTGCCAAACAATCGGCATCTGATCGACGCGGCCATGACAGGTTTCGCAAGCGAAGCCGTTGGTCACATGGGCGCTGTGGTTGAAGTAAACATGCTCAGCCAGGTCATGCACGCGGTTCCACACAACAGGCTCACCCGTTGCATAGCTGGTACGGACGGGTTCTAGCAGTTCGCTGTAAGTTGCGATTTGGGAGTGGCAAGACATGCACGTGTGGGTGCTAGGAATGCCACCGTAAGCGGAATACTCTGCGTTTTCGTGACAGTAGCGACATTCAATGTTAAGCTGGTCGCTATGCAACTGGTGACTAAACCTCACGGGTTGTTCAATTGCCACCCCTGAAGGCCCAGTCGACGCGGTGTACGGTGAATACTGCCACCCGAAGACGATTGCCAAAACGAATGCTGTGGCGAGTCCCCCGGCTAAGATGCTGATTCGTGCGAATGTGTTGACGCTTGGGTTGAATAATTGTGACATTTTGATAACCATGTGGTTAAATCTTGATGATAAGTTTACCGATGTTTGTGCCCTCTTACAGTATCCCCCTGACGTATTCGAAGGTAACCTAAAGGAGCATATCTGGGCCGGTTTCGCCCGTTGGAGCGCCAATTTCGGGCCTTTGCTAATGTACCCGTTGGACATGGATTATAAGCAACTTCTACCGATAGCTATTCCTTTCGTCTGACATACATAATTTAACCTGTGCACTCGCAAGTAACTTCACAAACGCTCATAAAAGTCACCCCTTATGAGTGTAACTTAAGTGCCAACAAGACACTTTTTCAGTTCCTAACAACATAATACCAAACAACGAACAGGCTACGCAACTTACGGTCTTCTTACAAACCAAGCCCTAAGCCAACCCAATAACGAGCGGGTTGTTTGCCACCTCTGGTATACTTGCGCCTACAATCTGCTTACACGACCAATGGACAGAATCCAAGATGGCCCTACCCTCTCCCCTACCCGTCGAACCCACGATGTTTGCGTCCGCCACCGCTGGCAACATCGCCTACTATGCAGACGACACCCAATCTGGGCGTCCGGTGGTGCTGCTGCACAGCATCAACGCTGCCGCTGGTGCCTACGAAATGCGCCCGCTGTTTGAACACTATCGCACGGTGCGCCCCACCTATGCCCTGGATTTGCCGGGGTTTGGCCTGAGTGACCGCAACGACATCGAATACTCACCGGAACTGTATGCAGACGTTATCGCAGCGTTTTTGCAGGCGACGTTCGACGGGCCAGTGGATATTATCGCGCTTAGTTTGAGCTGTGAGTTCGCGGCGATGGCTGCCGTTAATCAACCGGCGTTGGTCAACACCATGACATTTCTGGCTCCGACAGGCATGGAAGACCGTCCCAGCCTGGGCAAGGGCTTTTATGATGTGGTGTCGTTTTCGCTGTGGGGGGAGGGATTGTTCAAGGCGCTGGTCATCCGGCCTAGCATTCGCTTCTTCTTGAACCTGGTGTTTAGTGAGGAGATACCCGACGGCTACCTTGAATACGCTTACCAGACGACGCACGTACCGGGCGCACATCACGCGCCGCTGTACTTTGTGGGCGGGCAGCTTTTCACTCGTGATGCACGAGAGCGCTTCTATAATAAGGTGACGCAGCCGGTGCTTGTCATCTACGGGGATGACCCGAACGTGGGCTTTTCCAAACTGCCGGACTTAGAAACGGAAAACCCCAACTTCGAGTCCATTCGCTTCCTCAACACCAAATCCATGCCGCACTGGGACGAACACGAGGCCACGGTCGATCAGATCAATCAGTTCTGGGATAAGTTCGCCGTTGCGACGTAACTGCCCTGCTGCGTGGCGGTGCGCGCTTCAGGTGTGGATTCCGGCAGTGGGGTGGGCAGGGATTTTGCGGTGACTTTGTGCAGTTGGTGGCTGAGCAGCAGCAGTCCGATGCAAAGGGCGACCCAGGTCACGGTCATGCCCGCCGCCATCCACATGGGGAGGGCGACCACCTCTAAGACGAGCAGCGCGGTGAATACAATTCCCTTGAGGCCCAGATAGGCAGCAGCAGCACGGATGATGGTTTGGGGGAGTTTTTGGTTTTTAGTCATTGGTCTTTACACCTCGGTCAGCACGAACTGGGATTGGGAATGCTGGAGACTTGGCGCAACAAGTGGTGTTTATTTTAGCGTACAACGGCTTTGCGCCGTATGCCGCATCACGTTAAACTCAACAAGAGAAGGGGCAGCCTGCCAACCAGCACCGCCCCACACAGCATATACGCTTTCAGGAGTTGCCCTGCACGGTGCGTCCACCGGGCAGCATCACCTTTCGCGCAAACCCCAACCCGCGTATAATCCACCTGTACCTAAAGATGTTCGCCTT
>CAWUJQ010000109.1:0-12784 GCA_963922445.1 uncultured bacterium | reverse complement strand
GGATGTCGTCAGGTCTGCTGAGCCAGTGGCGGAAGCGGTACAAGGCGAGCGAGGAGAGCACCGTGCGCCAGTGGCAAAACAGATTACCGATGGCGGAGAACGCATCACACAAACGATGGAAATCCCGGTTATCCGCTAGCAACAACCGTATCCCAGGGGCACACACCACCGGGATATGGCTTTAAACGGCCCCAACAAAGCCCTCTGTGTGCTGTGTGAAAATGCTGACCCTGTGCAAAACACCCCCTTCTCAAGCACATTGCGCTACTCCGCCATATATCGCCGTTGAAGACGCTCACGCAAAAGGCGGGAATCGGGCGGGATTGTTCGCCTATGAGCGCTAATGCGTGTATTATGTGGTGAGAGAAAGATTGGATGAAAGAATTTGCGCTATTATGGAAGCGATTGCCCCCATCCATGAGCCACTCACTGACCAGGAAAATGCGGTGCTGAAGCTTCTTGCGGAGGGCCTGTCAAATCACGAAATCGGTGAGCGCATGTTCCTGGCACCATCAACCGTGAAGTGGTATGTGCGCCAGCTTAATGCCAAACTGGACACGCGAAATCGTAAGCAAATAATTGAACGAGCATCTTCACTGGGCTTGCTACAACAAGAGCAATCGCCAGAAAAACAACACAACCTACCCGCCATGACGACACCGTTTATCGGGCGGCTGGAGGCACTGCGCGATGTTCGCTTGCTGCTCAGCGATCAGAATACGCGGCTCATCACTATTCAGGGGCCTGGCGGGATGGGCAAGACGCGCCTCGCCATTGAGGTGGCCCATTCGCAGCTAGACAAATACCGTGACGGTGTTTACTTTGTTGATCTGGCACCCATGAGCCAATCTCTAGAGCAAATGCGCGAATGGGTACTTGCCGATTTCGTCTTGAAATTGAGAAATGGCCATCCTCTGTTGGACTGTGCCCAGGATGTTGCTGAATCTGCTGAGGAACCGATAGCCGATAGTTTCCGTCGTTTCCTCCACAGCGTTGAGCGGGGCGTTCCGCTATCCAACGCGCTTGATGCACTGTTCGTACAAACGCAAGACACAGAATATGGTGCCATCATCGAGATCATCCGTACCCAGGCGGATAACCCCGAGCGGTTGTCTGAGCGATTGGATCGCTGGCGCACAGAACACAGTGAGCGCTTGCGCCGCCTCACCCGTTCAGAGACAGCAGAAGATGCACGCAGCCTGATTGCGAACATCTGCGCGGTTGTGCAAGGGTACGCCTACGGTTCGGCGCAAAACGATCAATCGCTCAAGCAATACATGTTCGATGCTTTTGCAAACCAACATTTGTTGCTCGTGCTAGATAACTTCGAGTACTTGCTGCGAAGTGCGCCACTCATCGTAGAACTGCTCTACCATGCGCCCAACATTCGCGTCATCGTCACCTCGCGGGAAAAGCTAAACCTCGCCGGGGAGCCAGTCTATCCGCTGACGAGCATGAACATCGCAGATTGGCCATCGTTGGAAGAAGCCAATGAAGCCGATAGCGTCCAGCTATTTGTGCAGGCAGCCCGCCGCACAAACCCCAACTTAGCCGTTGCTGATAAAGACCTGCCCCATTTGCACTGCATCTGTTACCTCACGGGTGGGATGCCGCTTGGGCTGCTGTTGGCCGCGTCATGGGCAGATGTGCTTACTTTGAGGGAAATTGCGGAGGAAATTCAGCGGAGCGTCGAGTTTTTACAAACCGATCAAGGCGATGTCATTGATCGACATCGCAGCATGCGTGCCGTGTTCAACACAACATGGCAGCGCCTCTCTGCCGAAGAACAAGACGTTTTCATGCGATTGGCAATCTTCCGTGACGGCTGTACGCGAGAAGCGGCTGAAAAAATTGCAGGTGCCAACTTAAGATCGCTCAAGCGACTGGTCAATCATTCGCTCATCTATGTATCTGGCGATGGCCGCTACCGTGTCCACGAACTGCTGCGTCAGTTTGGCGAACAGCGCCTGGTTGAGGCTGGCTTGTACGATGTTGTTGGTATAGAGCATGCCCGCTACTTCACTGAACTGGCCGAACTAGCGGAACCTGAGCTGCGGCGCAGAGATCAAGAAATGTGGTTTGCGTGCCTGGATGCAGACTGCGATAACTTCCGTGTGGCGCTTCAATACACTGTTGACCGCAGTGAGTTAGATCTGGCGCTGCGGCTGATCGGTGCAACTCGTGATTCATGGTACTACAACGGCCCCCATGCCGATGGCGTCTACTGGGCCTCTTTGATCCTGTCAATCACAACAGATCGAAAAGACAGCCTGCGGGCGAAGGCGCTAATCGCGGGTGGGCTGCTTCATTACGCTATGCGGCAGGTTCCACAGGCATTGGAATATCTGACCGAGGCAATCGCCATCTGTGAGCGAGAAGATTTGCTCAGGCTCCTCGGTTGGGCAACCATGTACTACGGTGAGGTGCTGTCTTATAACGGGGAAAGCCAGGAGGGTTTTTACTGGCTTGAAGACGAAACGATGGCAACGGTCATTGAGCATTGCGAACGAGGTCTCGCTATTTTGCGGCAGGTGGGTGACACGGCTGGCATCGTGCAGGCGCTCAATGTGCTGGGTAACCGATATATTCGCAGTGAACGGTGGCACACGCATGGCAAGCCGCTCTACGAGGAGTGCCTAGCCTACTGCAAACATACCGGCGAGCGTCGCCGCGAGCTCATTATATATGGCAATATGGCCCAAATTGCCTACATGCATGGCGATCATGATCGCGCCATAGACGCCACATATGAGTGTTTACGCCGCAGTGCCCATCTGAAGTTCGATTATTTCGTGGCGATTACCCTGTTGAATGTGACTGGATCACTTGCAGCAAAGGGAAGAGCGTATGCAGCCGCGCAAATTTACGGCGCGGTCAAGCGATTTGAGCATCGCTTTAGTATCTCTCATACACCGGGCCAGCAGGCAATCTTCGATCATATGCTGATGGAGGTGCATGACCTGTTGGAAGATGACGCCTTTCAGGAGGCGTATGAGCAGGGGCAATCCATGTCACTGGATGCCGCTGTCCAATTTGCTCTGGACATCGACATCCCAGACCGACCGAAAATTATGTGAGTGGGTGTTGATCCCTACCATGGGTGGCCGATAATGTTGATCTGCCCGGTGGGGAATTCTGCACCGTCAAAGCTATATGCCATAGGTACGACAAGCTCTGGGTCGAAGCTGGCACGTGCGCTTTCATACTGGAATGTAACGTCGCCCTCTGCCAAACGCCAACCTAACCGCGCATAGTAGGGGATCAGTTTCGGCTTGCGTGTCAACAATCCAAAATCCACCTGCCAGCGGTCTCGCCCGTAGCGCAATGCCTGATCAATCAACTTGCCAGCCAAACCCCGGCCCCGATACTCAGGCAGGGTAATGACACCACTGATGCCGAAAACAGGCACGCCCTGTGTGCCAACGCTCACTAATTCGTGATACAACTCAACCGCGCTCACCCATTGGTCGCCGTCAAATCCTACGAAGAGAGCAATCGGTTGTGCCCATACCTCGATCCAGTTGTATGCCGCGTCATCCAGAAGCAGCTTGTGCTGCCACTGGATCAAATCCGCTTGCAGTCCCTCTGGGAACTGATGGGGGCGGGTGTAAACCTGATGCATCATTGTGTATTCTCCTCACTCCTTGTAACGCATGATCGTCAAGAGGGGGCAGGCTTGCCCCCTGATAGGTTTAACGGTGACCGCAGTCACGGGTGTATGGGTGTAGTACCCGATGGCTAGTTGCAGTATTCTGGGTACTCGTCACAGTAGTCATAGTCGTCGTCGTCGTCATCTCCACCGCCGTCGTTGTTGTCATTGTCGCCGCCGTCGGTGTCGTTATTATCCTCATCCTCATCACCACTTGATCCCTTGGGGCCATAGTCCTTGGGGTCCCAAGGTGACTGTCTGAAGTCAACATTATTGCCGTCTTCAACCGCCATCGGCACTTCGCACAGGGTGGCATCACCGTTGTAGGCGACCAATCCCCATGAAATAGATGCCAGCACGCCAACATTGGAATACCCAATCATGGCCGCGCCCAGGTCGATTTCCATATTGGTGGCGTTCGGGTCATCAATGCGCTGGGCGATAATGATGTCACCCGTTGCTGCGTCGTACACGCGCACTTCATAGCCTGTGAACTGGCTCGGGTCAGCGGGCGCGTCCCAGTAGAATGGCGTTGGCACATAAGCAAAAGCTGACGGGGAGGTAGGTTGCAGCCCTTCACATACACCCACACCACTAACGGGGGCTGCTGGGGCCGCAGGCACAGCAGCATCCGGCGCGACGGGTACGTCAGCAACAGTAGGCTCATTCGGAACGATGCTGGTCTCATCCAAGTCGTTGTCAACCACATTGCCGAAAAAGGACTGGCTACGAAAGATGCATCGACCAGGCACAGCAATCGCCCAACTATAGAACCCAGCATGGCGTAGCGGAACACTCGCCTGGGTTGCAGGCGCACTGACCCTAATGGTTTCAGTGTAGATAGGCTGATTACCAGCTCTAATCGTCAGTTCGTACTCTTCAGGTACATTGTCGGGTTCTGTCCAGTTGAAGAGTATCGGCTCGCCGTTTGGAACTGTTAATAATGTGTCTTCCCCCCCTATCGGAGACACAATTCCCATCCCTTCACACATGGCATCTCCGCCATTGGTAGGTGGAGTGCCCCACGGGTCTTCTTCAGCACCTTCAGGGAACTCAAGATAGTGTATGCTCCCGGAGAAGGGGTTTGCCATCCTGGGAATATCATGCGAGCAGCGCCCGCTGCCATTACCAAGATCAAGGTAATATGGGTAATGGACACTGCAACCTTCCGGGGACATTGGCTCTGGTATGCAGGACCATGTATCATATGTGGTCATAACGTAGCCAAACTCATCTAATACGGGCGGCAGCCGTACAGGGCCGTTTTCGATTTGTGGCATACCGCAACGCAATGTCGTGGTGAATGCAAAATCGCCAGATACGTCCGTGCCTTTGAAGGTTTCAGCATAGGTCGTGGCTACTGCGCCGAAGGCCATTAAAAGAGCAGCTAGCAACCCCAAGAAAATGAACTGCTGGTTGAGGGATTTACGATAGATGTTTACGTTCATGATGACTCCTTTCAGTCGTATATCGTGTGTTAGGGATAGATGATGGTGGTATGCGAACTTGCTACAAGATCGTCGGGTGTGATGCCACTTTCAGCGACAGCTAGCGCGAAATTAAGCAAAGGCGGGAAAGTAGCGTATTGAGCGATATATCGCTGATCTACCAGTAGGAAATTCGAGTCTAGGTCTATGCCAACCTGGATGTAAGCGGCCCACACAAGCTGGCTACAATAGTAGGCATCAGTACGAGTTTTGTTCTGATACCAGTAATTGAAAGGCGCGCCCACAAGCGCTTTAGCGTTCTCAGCGGCAATGCGACGAACTGATTTCGGAACATTCACACGAACGATGGCCACATCACCCGCCAGGTCTGCCGCATCGAGTGGGGTAAGTGCAACACCGTCTGCACTGGATGCATCCACAATTGCCAACCCGTCCGCGTGTTCTACGATGATGCCTGAGTGTAGCCAGTAACCGTCATACAGATGATAAGCGTGGCACCAAAGTTCGCGTGGCGGGCAGTCGCTCAGCTCAATGCGGGTAACTATGATGTCCCCAGGCATAAGCTGCGCTTGCAACAGCGGATTCGCTAACCCAGTCGGTGCGTCGAAGCCAGGGCAATAAATAGCGGTCGGCTCATAGATGTAGCCGTGAATCGCACCATCGGCTGCCGTCGTTTCAACATGCCACCAGCGTTCGCCATCTATCACTGTGGCATCTGCCAGCACCGTCACTGCGCCAAAGTCGGTAAACCATGTTTGTGCGTTCATGAAGGTACCGGCAGACTCAAACAGAATCGTTTCCGGGCAGACCATTACTTGCGCCCCTACTTGCCACTGGGACTGTGCCCCCGCGTAGCCAGCGGGTTGTGCAACCGTTATGGCAATCGTGCAGACTATGGCAATCCGTATCAGCTTGTGCATCTTAGCGCTTCTCCTCTTTGGTTAACTGCGGTGGATGGGAGGACTGAGCGTGTTCGGACTGGAGACGTGTTTTACTGCGTGACGTTAGCCAATGATTGCCGACGGCATATCGCGTTTTGCGTAGGAGGCGAATGAACTGCAAAACAGGATTCAAGCGCCGATCATACTTCGGCTTCTCGGCAAGCGCCTGTTGAGTCAGCCGCGCTTCCGCCGCCTCTCGCATCAGGTCATCTCGCTTGCATTCGCTCAGCATCCGGTATAGGTACTCTGGTTCCATTAATCCACGGCATCCTGTCTGCATCAGTGTGGGTTAACAATGGGTGGGGCACCCTGACGGGCACCCCACCTGTCTCGCAGTCTTGCTCTGGTCACAACCCGCGTTGGAGCTAACTGGCGGGCGCGAAGACGGCAAACTGCACATCAACGCAGGGCGGTGCCATGATCGGGTCACAACCGCCACCGAACGTAGAAATCTGGTCAGCGAAAGCCTCTTCGACCATCTCACCGTGCGTACGCACGACGAGGTGAATTTCTGCACCCATTGGGTCCAGCAGGCCAGGCCCCACAACAATGCCGGGAACATCACCGATACCCAGGCTTGCAGAGGTATTGAACGAGTCATCAACTGCATAGCCGCCAGCAGCATGCTGGATAGAGACGCCTACGGTCTCGATCTGTTCGAGGTTAAGTTCGAAGTTGCCGTCCTCAGCCTTTACCAGCGCCCCGTCCTGGATGACAAAAATGTCATCTTCGTTACACACGCCGTCCGAACAGTTTTCCGGGTTGTTGAAGGCGACCCACCACAGCGTATACACCTCACCCTCAACCAGGTCGTCCGTGCTGATAGCGGCGGTCAGGCCGTTTTCGTAGCGGTTCAGGCGAGCAAAGCTGCCGTCAACCTCAGACCCATCTGCAAACCGGTAGACCTCCGTCGTCTGAACGCTGGACAGGGTCTCTGCATTAGAAAGTGATGCGTTAGCAACGAACACACCGCTCAGCGCCGCCAGTACCAAAACGAGAATCTTCCCCATGTGTTTTTCTCCTTTCATGGGCTGCATCGCAAATTGCGATGCCTATGTGCGATGTCATTACCATATGCACAAGTAGGGCGGGCGGTCTTCCGCCAGGGAGGCGGGGGTAAGGCGGGATGTGTTTGATGGGAGAAAGCAAAAAGCCGCTCAAAGCGGCTCATGGAGAAAGAAGCATTTTACATAATCTGTCGGCTACAGTTTGCGACGTTCCTGAGTAATGGTTTGGGCGATGGCTGTACCTCGTTTGACGGTTTCAGCAACCAGCAGGTCAAAGTCCTCTATTCGGCTTCGATGGTTCGTGATCGCCACCCGCAGCGCATAAGTGCCGTCAAGGCGGGTTGAGGACGGGGCAGCAACATCGTCTTGCTGAAGCTGGTACAAGAGCCTGTCGTTGATTTTGTTGAGCGAGACTTCGGTCATGCCACCGGGATTATACCGAAAACAGACAATGTTCATCGCCACGGGCGCGAGTAGTTCAAGGTCAGGATGTTGCATGATTAATGCCACAAGATAGCGTGCCTGATCGATATTTTGCTGGATTAAGCGCCCGAATTTGTCGATCCCCTCTGCTTTGATCGTCATCCACACCTTCAACACTCTAAATCCCCGCGAAAGCTGAAGCCCATAATCGCTAAGCCAGGGATATTTGCCTGCAATTCCGCGTTCGTCGCGCTGAAGATAGTCCGGCGTCAAAGCAAAGGTGGCACGATGGGCGGCTGCATCCCGGACGAGCACACAACCCACGTCATAGGGCATGTGCAGCCATTTGTGCAAATCGAATGCAATCGAGTCTGCCCGCTCCATGCCATCTACCAGATGGTGGGCGTCGGGGGCTAGCTTCACCAATGCTCCGAAAGCGCCATCAAGGTGCAGCCACAGTTTGAATTCTTGTGCGACATCAGCCAGCGCATGTAAATCATCAACAGCGCCCGTGTTTACCGTACCCACATTACCGATAATGCAGAATGGCTGGTAGCCGGTTGCAATGTCCGATTTGATAGCGAGTTTGAGTTTCACAACGTCCATCCTGAAGCTGCTATCTGTGTCGATGAGTCGCAGCGCCACGCTGCCAAGCCCGAGCAGTTCAACAGCCCGCTGAATGGAACTGTGAACTTGATTGGAAGTGTACAAGGTCAGGCGTCGTCCAGCGCCCGTTAGCCCTTTCTTTCGTAAATCCCAGGTCGCCTGGGCATTACGTGCGACAGCTAACGCCGTCAAATTCGCTATCGAGCACCCGCTAACAAGCAGCCCCGATGCTGACTGTGGAAACCCAAGAAGTTCCTTGAACCAGTTCAATACCTGCACCTCAACCCAGTATGCCGACTGATGCATCCCACCTACATTTGTGTTGAGGGCCGCTGCAAGAAAATCGCTGTAAGCGGCAAAGGGTGTGCCATTACCCATCACCCATCCCCAAAAGCGCGGGTGCAAATTGCCGACCGGGTACGGCAGGACGTGTTGTTTGAAGTCTGCGTAGGCTTTTTCCATGCCTTCTGGTTGCAATGGCACGGGCGCATTGAAAACCGCATCCGATTCGTCTGGAACAGGGTGCCATATTGGGCGTTCGCGCAGGGTTTCTATGTGTGCCAGCATATCGTCAATCATGCGATAGCCTAACGCCCGCAGCGCATCCCAGTCTTCTGGGTCAAGTGTCTCTTGCATTGTTGCGGGGGTATGGCTGTTTTGCTCTTCCATCGTCTTAAGCTTCTCTATGCCATCTTTCCCCGACGATATAGGCAATAGATGGCCATGTCTCCCGTCCCCAGGGCGGGGGGAGGGCGGGAAGTAAAACCACGCTGCCTGTGTTGACGGGTCTCAGGGGGATATGCTGGCGTTGTATTTCAATTGGCGAAGGGGGAGTACCCCGGTACGGCGCTGTGGGCTTCATATCAGCGATGCACAACGCGTACCAGGGTAACCGTTTAGTAGCGACTACGAGGTCATGTTATTCGTAGTAGTCGATTTCGGGTCGGAACAGGCCCTCAGCCGCTTCCTCACCGCCTAATGTGACAATGCTGACGTACAACACCTGCATCCCGTAGTCTGCGTTGTGCGCGTATACACCTGGGTCTTTGGCGATGTACTGGTAGTTATACGCCGCCCGCAACAGGCTCGGCGTCCATTGATTGTAACGATTGCCGAAGTTCGCTTCGTCTGGATCAGCGATTCCGTTTTCGTTTGTGTCCAGGAAGAAGTATGGATAAGCAACTGGGTCGTAGGCAATCGGCGTGCCGACTGTTTCATTGCCGTACTCAAGAATCAACTCAAGCAGTAGCCCTTCAAACGTGGCAATCTCATCACGGATTGGCTCGCTGTCGTCGCCGTCACCATCATAGTCGAAGCGTTCCGCGTCTTCTGGATGGGCACGAATCAGCGCCAAGTCCGCTGCGGTTTCAACTTCCTCATGACATTCCGTGCATTCCCCAAACTGGACTTCCAGTTCGTGCGGCTGGTGACAGTCGGTGCATTCATTAAAGCGGCGGGTATGTTCGTAGGCACTATTGTAGTCTATGCCGTCATATTCGTAAGCGCCCTGCACTTCCGTACCGAACCAGCTTGCGCCCGCCGAGTAGTAGTGCGGGTTGCGGAACGTCAACGCTTCTGAAACTTCGTCATCACCCACGCCTGCGGACGCAATCGCGGCGTTCACGCTAATCGTAGACTCACGGCCCTGGTGACAGTTGAGACACATATTGCTGCCCGATTCCTCGCCGTAGCTCACCACCGCGCCCGATGGGAATCCTACTTCAGTAACTGGGTAGAGCGCGAACTCTGGATTGCTGGTGTTATGGCAAGTTGCACAGCTCATGCTGTTGGACGGGTCAAAGGCAATTGTGGTGTCATGCTCCAGGAAGAACGGCAGCCCTTCAGCCGTGTGACACTTGGAACAACTTGCAGATACTTCACCGTCTTCGTCCCAGTGGCGGAAGGCATCCGCATTGAAGGCAAAGTGGCCGCTGGCATCACGGGCCATACCACTCATATCCACACCGCCATCACTCAGTTCCTGGTTCAAAGCTTCGATGCTGTCGAACAGCAGTTGAATGTGATAGCGCGGGTTGTGGGCGTAGCCGCCGGGGTCCTCCTGGGATACCTGATAGTTATAGGCGGCTTCTAGTGGGGCTGGGGTAAAGCTAGCGTAGGCGTTGTTTCGGCTGGCTTCGTCTTCATCCGCCTCACCGTTGCCGTTGGTGTCCGTAAAGAAGTACAGATAACCATCACCATACACAATCGGCGTACCGACGACCACATCAGCATACATCTGAGAGCTGGTTTCGGATAAGTAATGTACCGTCATGAAGGATGCATCCGTTTGAGCATCACATGGATCATGGCGACGTAAATCATGGATTCGCTAACATCGGGTCGGGCTTCGTAGTCCTTGCTCAATCGTCGTGCGAAGTTCAACCCCCCAAAGGTGCGTTCGACAATCCAGCGTTTGAGCAAGATCTCAAACCCTTTCCCTAGCCGTCGCGAGATCTCAACTTTGAGGACGAATAGCTGCTCACACCAATGGATGAGCGGCGGTTTGTCATATCCCCCATCAAATAGAAACAAAGCCCAACGGGGGACAAACGGAATTCGCCGGAGCAGATGCTTGGCTCCAAAATCGTCGGAAAAGTTGGCTGGAAGAACCAAGACACCCAGTATCATGCCCATTACGTCGACGGCGATGTGTCGTTTTCGTCCTTTGACGCGCTTGCCGCCATCGAACCCACAACAGGCCCCCTTTTTTCAGTCGTTTTGACCGACTGGCTGTCCACAATTACCACACTGGGGTCGGGGTCTTGCCCTTCGCGGCGGCGAACCCCGCGCCGTAGGGTGTCGTTGATTTGTTGCCAAATGCCCGCATCACTGAGTTGGCGAAAGTAACCGTAAACCGTTTGATGAGGCGGGAGGTCATGCGGTAGCGCGTTCCACTGACAACCTGTGGATTTGACATACAAAATCGCGTTTAGTAGTTCACGTTTTCGCTAGGGCGAGCGATGATTTCCTTTGCCGCGCTTACGAGGCAAAAGGATATGCAAATGCCGCCATTGTTCGTCCGTTAGATCACTTGGGTAAGGTTTTCTCTCTGTCATGCTGATAGTTTATTACAGATTGTTCCTTTGTCAAAACCAGCTCTTAACGATAACGTACACAGGAGCTGGAGTCGCGCCTCACGCCAATGATTGTCCTTGCGCCGCTTCATCGGAGCCAATGCCGGAGTGCAGTATGTGGTCCGTGCTGGAATGTCGAAGCACCTGGTTCCCGCGATTGTGCATTTGTCGGGTGAATTTCCGACGCACCGCCACTATAACTTCATGGGTTGGAAGCAGATCGACGGCAGATGGGTGTACGTCTCACCCGAAGACTGCATCACCGCAAAGGGAAAGCTGGCTGAGCCGCCTTCGGTTGAACTCGACCAGCGCCTCCGCGACTACGGCTTGCAGGCGGTCAGCTGGAACGAAAGTCTGCAAGCGTTCGATGCGGTAACAAAGGTGCTGCCCTCGAACCTTGCACCTTCACTCATCGCCTTCGCACTGCTGCCAGTGATCCAGCGCTTTTTCCCGCCATCGGCCACGCGGCCAGCGATCCATCTGGTCGGCACATCGGGCAGTGGAAAATCAGAAATCGCATCGCTACTGAGCAGCTTCTACGGGCAGTTCAGCCGCGACACACCGCCCGCCCAATGGGGCGACACCATTAACACGGTTGAGATGTTGGGTTATCCGCTGGCAGATGCGCTCTACTGGGTCGATGACTACAAAGACATCTACGCCGATACCCGCACCTTCACTCGTTTCTTGCAGGGCTATTCCCGCAATCTCGGTCGCGGGCGGCTGACCCGGGATGCCAAATTACAAACCTCGTGTCCGTGTCGGGGGCTGATCCTCTCCACTGGCGAGACCAGTCTCGAAGGTGAGATATCGGTGTCCTCGCGCATGATGACACTGGAAATCCCACCCTGGAAGCACCGCGATCCGCAGGGGAAGGCATTGAGCGAAGCTGAGGCGATGCGTGACAAGTTGCCCGGATTCACCGCTCACTTCGCCTCATGAGTGGCACGCCATCTTGATGAAGGCGATTTTAGGTCCGATATTGCTAACCACTTCAGCCAGAACGTGATCGGTTACAACGCCCATGTGACCTCGCAGCTCGGTAAATCGAATGCATACGACCGCGCCGTGAAGAACTGGGCGGTGCTGGTGACGGTATTCCAGATGCTCTCGAAGTTTGTGGCGGAGATGGACGAGGACTATTTGCTCCCGACGTGGGATGACTGCATCGTGGAGACGGTGCAAAATCTGCGCCAGGAGCTTGCCAGCCAGGTCTTTCTGGACATCCTGGGTCAGTTGCTCGCCGGTGGGCAGGCAGTCATTGACGATGACATGCGTAATCCGCGTGAGTACCCGCCGGGGGTGACAGTGGTCGGCTACCGCGACGACAACTTCGTCTACCTGCTGCCGGAGATCGCGCTCAAGGCAGTGAACCATGTTCAGCCGCTAAAGCCAATGCTATCGGCAAGATGCTGAAGGAAGACGGTTTCTTGCTGCCCGGACCAAACAACCTCAGTACGCAGAAACGGGTACGTGGCGGCCGCGTGCGTTTCTGGCAGTTGAGAGCCGATTCCTTACTTGAGCCAGTTGAGACAGACCTTGTTGGCGAATCCAAAATCCAGGCAAAATAGCTACCAATTGCAATGGGTTTTGCCCATGTTTTGATCTGAAAAAGCCCAAGAAAATCAATTGACCA
>CAWUJQ010000108.1:0-12799 GCA_963922445.1 uncultured bacterium | reverse complement strand
GCTGGCCGATGCCCGCCAGCCACCGCTGGCCATTCGTCAGCCCGGTGAGGGTGGGCATGTTTGCAACTGCAAACGGGTTCACTGCCGGGTCGTCGTTCCCCAGTCCAATCCCGTCTAAAAAAATCAGCAAAACACGCATCAGCCACCGTACTGCAAAATAAACGGATTGGTCTGGCGTTCACGGCCTATCGTCGTCTCATCACCATGACCGGGCAGCACCCGCACATCATCGTCCAGCGTGAGCAGCTTCGTTTTGATGCTGTTCATCAGCACAGGCAAGCTACCGCCTTCCAGGTCGGTGCGGCCAATTGACCCGGCAAATAAGGCATCGCCGCTAAATACCGTGTTCTCACCTTCTAGCAAAAAGCTCAAGTGACCCGGCGCATGGCCCGGTGTGTACAGCGCCCGCAGCGTGATTCCATCCAGTTCGACCGTTTCCTCATCAGCCAGCAGCTTATCCGGCACAGCCGCTTCCGGGAAGCGCTGCCCCACGAAACGCACTCCTGTCTCCGGCAAACGCTCCAGATAGGGCGCTGCCTCGCTGTGAATGTAAAACGGTGCCCCTGTCTGCTTGACGAGTTCCGCACTGGCCAGCACATGATCGAAGTGCGCGTGCGTGGCCAAAATCAATTTGATCGCCCACCCCAATTGTTGTGCCATCTCGACCAGCGTCAGCGCTTCATCCACCGGATCAATCAGAATGGCGTTGTTTGTGTCCGTATCCGCCACGAGGTAGGCATTCGTCGCCACCATACCCAGCGTTTTATGTCGGATTGCAATACCCATAGCTATGCTGCCTCCGCGATAGCAACGTCAGCCCGTTTGCGGCGCAGCAGCACCTGTACAATGTCCCAAATTTCGTTCATCCGCAGCACGGCTGCCATACCCGCGAAAACACCCGCACCTGCCAGCGTCATCACACCCACCTGAACCAGTGTTAGCATCCGTCCACGCCCCGTCAGTCCTGCGGCATCCCACGCAGCCCCAATGCCGATCACAACCGCCCCCATCACCACACTTGCAATCAGCGTCTTCGCCAACGTGCCCCCCAGCGCCTCCCGCACCGACCAATTCCAGCGCCCGCGCAGGATGTAAATCAACACGCTAATCTCAAACGTCACCCCCAATGACAGCGCCAACGTCAGGCCACCAACGCCCATGTCAAACACCGTGCCCTGGCCGACCCACACGCCGCTCAGTACGAGCGCCAAAATCGCATTCACTGCCGCACCGACGAGAGCGGCCCACAGCGGCGTCAGCGTGTCTTGATCCGCATAGAAGCTGCGCGCCGCGATTTCCAGGATCGACATGACAACGATATTCAACGCAAAGAACTGCAACGCACTGTACACTAACGCGGTTGCAGACGCATCAAACGCGCCGCCTTCCAGGATGCTAATTAGCGGGCGGCCCACCACAACAAAGCCCACTGCCGCCGGAATCGTAGAAATGAGGATGAATTTCATTGCGCCCGTCATCGCGTTGCGTTTGCTCTCGTCATCGCCCGCTTCACTCAGCGCCGCCAACGTCGGGAAGATCACCACGCCAAGCGCCGTGCCCAACAACGTCTGCGGGATTTGCGTCAGCCGCCAGCCCCAATCCACCGCGCTAATGGCTCCTTCACCAAGCCGGTTCGCCAGGTTGGTCATGAGAGCGAAGTTGAGATAGAACACCCCCAACCCGGCAATACGCGGCAGCATCAGCCGCACCACCCGCCAAAACACCGGACTCATATACCCCAGCGAAGGCCGCCACCGGGCGTGATAGTAAAACAGCGCCGGAATCTGCACGACGAAGTGCATCAAAGCGCCCAGCACAGCGCCCCAGGCCAGCCCATAAATGCCAAACGGCCCGGTCAGGAAGATCACGCCGATAAGGATGCCCACATCGAACATAATCGGTGCCAGCGCGGGCGACAAAAAGTGATGGTGGCTTTGCAAAATATCCGCAGAAATGCCGCTAATCGTAAAGATCAACGTACTCAGCAGCAAAATGCGCAGCATGTTCACCGCAAGGAGTTGTATATCCGGCGGCGAGGCGGGCATATAGACGACATTAACCAGCCATGGCGCGGCAATAAACGCCAGCACACTTACCACAAACGAGAATATGAAGATTGAGTTCACCACCTGACTGGCCACATCCCAGGCGTTGTCGTGATCGCCCTTGGCCAGCATCCCACTAAAAATCGGGATGAACGCATAGCCCAGCGCCCCGCCCGCAATTAGCGTGACGATGAGTTCCGGCGCGCGATTGGCAGCAACAAACGCGTCATACTCCGCACTGATGCCAAAACGGTTCGCGATGATAAACGTCTGCGCCAGGCTGATGACCTTGGCCGTCGCAAAAGCCGTGATAACCACCAGAGTGGAGCGCGCAATGCGGCTTTTGGCCTTTTCCGGCGCTTCCACTACTGCCGGGTTTAGCGTCTCGTCCGGCTCAATCGCGACCTGCGCGTCTGTCGGGTAGGTCGTCATAGCTAACTCACCCGCTCAAGGGCAGCGCGGGCGGTTTCAAAGCTGCTGTTCTGCTGCACAGCCTGCCGGAAGGACGCCGCCGCCTGACTGCTGTTACCCTGCGCCTCGTGAACACGCCCCTCCCAGTAGTAGGTTTCTTCTACGTAGCCGTTGCCCAGCGTCGTAATGTTAGATTCCACCAGCGCCAGCACATCACTGTAGCGGCCTGTTTCAAAATACGCCTCAAACGGCTCAAACTGATACCACAACATGCGCCACGGCAAGCCCTTTAGCCGTGCCTGATCGAACGCACTGGCAGCCGCGTCGTAGTTGCCCAGGCGGGTTTGCGCCTTGCCAATGTTAAACCAGGGATACGGGTTATCCGGGTTTTCGCGGGCTTCGCGCTGGGCTGTTGCCAGGGCGACCTGTGCCGCGCCGTCTTCGGTATCTAATTCACCCAGGATGTCCATAACAACGCCTTCGCGCTCTGGCGGGTAAAACACGATGAACGTGCGGCTGAACTGCTGCCAGTCACTGTCAAACTCACGGTACGTTTCTGGCAAGCCCTGGTCACTCGGAATGTAACTATCGAAAACATAGAAAGCGCCAACCGCATCGTCATAGCCCACCACCGTCTGATAGTGGCCAAGCCAGTCATTGCCCTCTGGCGCGTAGCCCAACTCCACCATGACGGGCAATTCCGCCGCAATCAGCCGCTTGAGCGTGGTCATATCTCCGCCAATGCGGTACAGCGCCCGCACCTGCGTTTGTTCGTTGACGAACTCGACAATTTCGTCAGGGCTAACGTTCTTATCTTCACGTCCCCCACGCAAAAAGTTTTGCGCGTAGGTCTGGTCTTCCCGCCAGCCGTAGTAGCTCAACGCCATAGTGACATTGGCTGGGCCACAGTTATTCCACGTCTGCGTGACGTACTGAAAGCCAAAGTTGCGCGCATTGGCCGGTGGCCGGGGCGCACCCGCGTTCAACTCTGCCAACACAGCCGCCTCATCAACAGCAGCCTGTTCGGCAGGGGCTGCCGTCGGCGGGATAGCCGTTGGCACAGGCGTATTGATAACCGTCGCTGTTGGCGGCACAGTCGGGGTGATGGTTGGGCCAACCCGCGTCGGTGATGGCAGCATCACCACCGCATCCCCAACAGACGCTTCACCTTCGGCCTCTGGTTCTTCTGTTATGTCAGGTTCCGTGACTACTTCTGTCGCAGCGGCGTCCTCGGTGGCGACATCTTCTGCTGCAACGGGTGCCCCCAACAGCGCATCTAGCGGAACGCTGCTTGTACCCGCGGCACTCGGTGTAGGGATCGTCGCGTCAGATGCAGGGCGCGGCGGCAGCATCACCTGCAAGATCGGGAATCGCTCTGAATAGACAGATTGGTAGCGAGGCGGCACCCAATTGCGAAAGGCATACACCCCCACGGGTACAGCAATCACCACAGCGATCACACTCACGACCAAAAAGATAATCAGCCACCGGAGTAAGCGCGGTGGCGGCGCAACCTCATTCGAATAGTAAACAGACGGTCTTTCGCTCATCGGCTCGTATCTCCGCTGGCATTCAAAACGTGTTTGCACGGCATCAGGGTGCGTCATTCTGCTGGAAGTTTCCAGACTCGGTTGCCCTACGCTGGTTGTGCGGTAGGGCCACTGCTACAATGCGGGCCGATTATGGTCTGAGATGAGTGACTTTTCCATGCAAAAGTACCGTAACCGCTTGATTGTCGGTTTCGCTGTTGCCATCGTCATCTATGCTGCCTATTTGTTTATTGCAGAGGCCCGTTCTAGCGACAGTGCCTTCGCGTACCTGCCCGCGTTTCCGGTTCGGTTTATTCTGCCACTCATCCTAATACAACTGCTGATGGCGTTCCTGCGGTGGGTGGAATGGCATTATTACCTGGGCGTCATTGGCGCACGCGACAAAATCTCAATCTTCGATAGCATGGTATTGCAAGTCGCCAGCTTCACGATGGCGGCCAGTCCGGGTAAAGCGGGGGAGCTGCTCAAATCCGTTGTGCTGAAGACGAAAACGGGCACCGAAATTTCCCGCAGCGCACCCATTGTGCTGGCAGAGCGTGTTGTGGACGGAATCGCTGTGATTTTGATGCTTGCGCTCGCCGTACTCATTGGCGGAGACGCAACCAACTTGGAAGGCTGGCAGCGCAACTCAATTTTGCTATCGGCGGCCCTGCTTGGCAGCGGCCTTATCGTCGTACAAATTCAACCCCTGGCGTACTTCTTCCTCAATCTGCTGCCACATATCCCGCTTGTTTGCCGTATGCACACCGCACTGGTGGACTTTTACGAGAGCAGCCGGGAAATTTTCCACCTGCGCCACGTCATTCCAATGGTGACAGTTGGGTTTGGGGTGTACGGGTGCGCCGCCCTCACCCTGTTGTTGATTATGGTGGGCTTCGGAGAAGCGCCGACGTTAACCCTGTTCCTGCAATCCATTATCATCGCCGGGGTGTCGGCTGCGGTGGGCGCTCTGAGCGGATCACCTAACGGAGCAGGGGTTACAGAAGGCTCAACCCAGTGGATCCTGATGCAGTCTTTGGGGTACAGTGCCGGACTTGCTCTGGCAGTCGGCTTACTTCACGGCTTCTTTAACAAATGGTTTCGCGTCTTCCTCGGCATGATCGTGGGCGTCGTTTTTCGTAAACGGTTGTTCCTGCCATCACTGCAATCCGAACTGAGCGCCGCTGAAACCGACGTAGATGCACCCCACCCTGCTGAACCCATCTTGACGCGCTAACCCTTACCTTTTCCTCCCATTAAAAGGACATCCATGACCCAAACAAACTGGAACGTTGAGCTGCATAGCCACACGCATTGGTCAACAGACTGCCTGACGCGCTTTGAGGAAATTATTGCCATCTGTGAGCGGCGCGGCGTGGATAAAATCGCCATTACAGATCACAACACCGCCGACGGCGCATTAGCCTTTCAGCAGATAGCCCCGCAGTTGGTCATCGTTGGGGAAGAGATTTTCACAACGAAGGGCGAGCTTTTGGCCTACTTCCTCACTGAAACGGTACCATCTGGCCTTACGCCGGACGAAACTATCAAGCGCCTGCGTGACCAGGGTGCTGTAATTAGTGTTTCTCACCCATTTGACAACAACCGCAAGGGGGCGTGGAAGCAGGAAGACCTGGATGCCATCATCCATCAGGTGGACGCTATCGAGACCTTCAATGCCCGCTGCCTCACTGCCGCTGAGAACGAAGCAGCCCAGGCCTATGCCCACGCCAACGACCTACGCGGTACTATCGGCTCTGATGCCCACACGCCTATGGAATACGGTAAGGCCACCCAGCGTATGGCCCCGTTCACCACTGCGGAAGAGTTCCGGCAAGCCCTCACCGATGCCCAACCCGTGACGGCCCTCAGTCCGTTTTATGTCCACTTTGGTAGCAAGTTTGCCAAGTGGACGCGGGATATGGGGCTAATTGAGCAGCCCCGTTAATTTTGTGTGACGGGTGTGGGTTGTGGTGTGGGCGGGTTCGCGTTGCTTTCCAGCGTGAGCGTAAAACGGGCCGCCAGCATCGCCTCACGCGCCACGCGCAGCGCATGGTTGATGTCGTCTGTGTCTTCTAACACCACCGTGACGATCACATTGGGGCGCTGCTCCAAGATCAAAAAGCCGGTAAACCACACCAGCGTGCCATCTCCACTGTAAGCAACTGCCGCATGGCCGCCCACGTTTAACTCATTCCACACCGCCCCGCTGGCTGTACCTGTCGCCGCAGATTCGCGCATGAGCGCCCGAATCTGCTGGGCCGTCTGGGATGTCATGTAGGCTATCGACGCCTGATACGTCGCTTCGGGTTGCCATTCGCTGGCTGCTGGCGCACGTGTGGCCTGCAACACACTCGGGATCGGTGTATTACCGTTGTTAACGACGGCTGCCGTCACCGCATTGATCGCCAACGGAGACAGGTTTAAATCACCCTGCCCCAGCACATTCTCCCGGATGTTGTCTTCTGTCACGGTGACAACGTCACGGTCATCTTCTTCAGGAACAAATCCATCAAGATTCGGGGGGGCTTGCAATTGCAAGTTGTCGAGCGTGGTCTGTAGCGACGTAACGTTGAGCAGAGGGGCAGACTGAGCAAATGGATTTGGACATCCATGCAAGAACGCACCGCGCAGGGTCAGTTCCATCTGCGCGGGTACGGTAGCGCAGCGTAGTTCCAGGTCATCCATAACGACGGGGGCTGCCCCGGTCGGGAATTGCGCAGTGAGCGGTTGCCCGCGCGATACGGCGTCAACCAGCACAGGGAGCTGCATTACCCCCCCTGGCTGATATTGCCCTTGCAGCGGTCGGTTGAAAAACGGGTTTCCTGGCGAATCAACCAGCCGATCCCAGTTCGCGTCTAGTGTGTTTGGGTTAACGGTTGGTGCGCTCACTAAACCCAAAATTTCGCCGTCTGGCACAGTCATGACGAGAACGGCTCCCGCACGCCCATCCATCGCAGCCAGAATGCGCCGCTGCATGCTCACGTCAACCGTTAGCCGCACATCAATGCCTTCCACGGGCTGGTCAAGGACGACCTGCCTGAGCGATGGCGGGATTTCCGTGCCACTGAGTGGCACATTGTAGGCACCTTCAGCCCCGCCCGTGCCATAGCGGTAGCTGTAATAGCCAACCGCGCTGTATGCAGACGGGCGCGGGTAAACCCGTTGCGCAAATCCGTCGTTAGATAGGGTCGTGTAGGCCATGCGCACATTGCTTCGGTCGTAGAGGCTACCCCGCACAACAGACTGCTGAGCTTCCACAAAGCGCGGATTGTCCTCGCGCACCATAAGCGGCTGCCTTGCAAACACACTGTAGTAGGTCGCCGCGACCACAATCAGACCAAATGCGCAGAACATCACCATCACAACCCGATTGATCTCGCGTGCGAACCCGCTCACAGTCACGCCTCCCGGTTAGACAGGCGCAGCAGCAGCCCGATCATAATGTAATTGACAAGCAGCGAACTGCCCCCATAGCTCAAAAAGGGCAGGGTGACGCCCGTCAGCGGCAGCACGCGCAGCGTCCCCCCCATGATGAGCAGGCTTTGCAAGCCCAACAGCGTACTAATCCCCACCGTGAGCAGGGCATAAAACGGGCGCTCCTGCTGGAGCACTGCGATGCGAAAGCCGCGTACCACCAGCGCCATAATGATGCTCACCACGACCGTTACCCCCAGCAAGCCCCACTCCTCGGCTAACGCTGCAAAGGCAAAGTCAGAGTGCGCAACCGGGATATACGTCGGCACGCCCTGGCCCATCCCCTGACCGAACACGCCCCCCGCCGCAAATGCCAGCAAACTCTGCACAATCTGGAAGCCTTGTGAATCGGCCAGTGACCACGGGTCAAACCAGATGTTGAACCGCACCCGCACCACCGCAAAACTGTAGTAGCCCCCAACACTCGCCAATGCCGTTAGCACTGCGCCGCCAACCACCACAATAAGATTGCTGCTGGCCACATAGAGCAAGACCACAAATACCCCAAAAAACAGGGTTGCTGTGCCCAGGTCACGCTGCCAAACCAACATAATGATCGACACCGCCCACATCAAAATCACGGGGCCTATGATGCGCGGCGACAACATAAATAAATCGCGGTCACCCAGGTCAAGCCCCTCAGCACGTAATGCCGGGTACTGTTCCGCGAGGTAGCTGGCCAAAAACGCCACCAAAATAACCTTCAGCAACTCCGACGGCTGAAAGAACACCCGCCCACTGCCTAACCACAACTGCGGCGCAAACGACAGCCCAGACGGGTTTGTGCCAAAAAGTATCGTACTCACCAGCAGCAGCAGCCCAAATACCAGCATGATGTAACGATACTCGCGCAGCCAACGGAGCGGTTCTGGGCGGATGGCAATAATGAGCATAATTGTCACCGACAAGATCATCCACAGCGTTTGCCGGTCAGCAAAGTTATAGATGAGTCCGTCAGAGAGCCGATCAATGACGACCAACCCCCAGCCTGTCAATAGCATCGGTAGGGAAAACAACAGCGGGTCGCGCTTGGGCAGGCGCGTTTCCAGCACCCACATCCCAAACAGCGCGCATACACACCACGCCGTGAGCAAAATCCAATCGCCTAACCGAAAGCCCCGCGTCAAGGCCAGCCCGACCAAACTGAACGCGATGAAAACCCCACCCAACCCCAAGATCAGCCGCTCCGTCTGCATCTGCGACGACGCAGGCTCCCGGTGAATGGTGAGGAACAAGGGGAGGCGGGCAAAGTTACGCATTTGCGTTCAGGTACTTGTCCATGATGGCGGCGGTGTTCTCTCGGCTCTCTGCTGGAATTAAGTCCGGGCGCGTCATAATGGCCGAGGCCAACGCATTGTGAACCGGACGCTCCGTGGTGGTGTCAATATGCTGCACGGCATAGGCCAAAGCCTTTTTCGCCAGGTCGATGTTATGCTCCACCGTTTTCATCACCATTTCTACCGTGACCGCCTCTTCGGTGTCATGCCACACATCATAGTCCGTGATGTGAGCCATGACTGCGTAGGCCATCTCAGCTTCTGCTGCCAAAAACGCCTCCGGGCTGGTTGTCATCCCGATGAGGTCACAACCCCAAGACCGAAACACATTGCTTTCACCCTTTGTGCTAAAGCGCGGCCCCTCAATCGTGATAAATAAGCCGCCGTCGTGAGCGGTGGCCCCGGCTTCTTGCAGTCCTTTGAGCAGCAATCCGCGCAAATAATCATCAAACGGCTGGGCAACAGGCACATGCCCCACCAAGCCCGCCTCAAAAAACGTCCGGCCCCGGTCAAGCTTGGTATTGTCATAAAGCTGATCGGCCACCGCAATATGACCCGGCTCGTAGTCTTCCCGCAGCGACCCACATGCACTGACAGACACGATAAAGCGTACCCCGATCATCTTAAGCGCGTAGATGTTCGCCCGGTACGGCACCGTACTCGGTGTGTGATAGTGCCCCTCGCCGTGCCGTGGGATGAACGCCACCTCTTTGCCGTGTATCGTGCCAATCATCAGCGGGGCAGACGGCTTACCATAGGGCGTGTCAATATCGAGCGTGCGCTTATCCTGGATTTCCGGCATATCATACAGCCCGGAGCCACCAAGAACACCGATGTGTACATTTTCTGTCATGTGTGGATTTTACCTATCTTCAGATAGCGGATTAAACTTGCTTCATGTCAATGCGAAAGTGGCGGGTACCGATGTTGATGACATCTCTATCGGTAACGATAACGGCTTGCGTCACAGGGATGCTGTTCAGGTTGGTTCCGTTGCGGCTGTTACGATCTTCTAGCCACCACACGCCATCCCGCAAGATGACCACACAATGCTCACTGCTGGCAAACTGGTCATTGAGTTGGATTGTATTTGTGGGTGAGCGGCCAATGCTCGTGACAGCCATCAACGGGAACACTTCACCTGTTGCCGCATAGTTGCCATCGAACTCCCGCATCCCCACCAACTGCCCATATACCCGCCTGGATGCTTCCACTTCCACAATCGCGCTGCGGTAATCGCGCCACATGACCACAAACAGCACGCCCACAATCGCCAGCAGCACAAGCGCAGAAAGAACCCGCAGCACAAGCAGGGTAATGGCCAGCACCATCAGGCATGGTCTTTCGGGTGAAGGGGTGCCCCGCGATTCGTCTGTTCGTCTTCGTCATCTTCCAGGTAAAGCAGGCGCGTGTTGCCAACGCGTATCACATCGCCAGATTGCAAATTATGCTCACGTGTGGCGATGTCATTCACAAACGTGCCGCTGCTGCTCTGGCCATCAAACAGGGTGTAGGTGCCAAAGCGCAGCCGAATTTGCAAATGATGGCGAGACACACGCCGATCATCCAGCACAATGTGATTATCTGGATGGCGGCCAATGTTAATCAACGGCTCGTCAAGCAATATCGTGCGCGTGCCAACCACTAACTGCGGCTTTTTGAGGTCATCTCGCGTCTGTGGCATGGTAACGGGCGCTAAAATTCCGGTGGAATTCTGCGCATCAGACATATGGTTCGCTACCACACGGATTTCACCGTTATTCATGCTGGCATCCGGCAGCAGCTCAATGATGGGGGCGGTGTCCAGCCGATACCCCGCTTGTGTCGCCAAAGCGACCATATGCTCACTCAAAAGTGCGGCCAACCCCGCTTGATCGGACAAGTGGGCCTGTGTTTCGGCGCTCACGCGTATCTGATAGCTATCAGGCGCAATCGGGCGGACGTCGCCATCACCCGAAACGCGCAATCCGTCTTCCATCGACCGGGCTAGTTGCAGGGCAACATCCTGGGCACGGATCTTTCGCCCAAAAAAGCGGGCAAAAAATCCCTCGATAACCTTTTCTAAGCGTGCTTCCAGCTTTGCAATGTGTGTGTCTTTCATGGCTGGCATTATAGCCCACTCCAAAAAAAACTGAAAAGGGGCACCCACATTGAATGGGATGCCCCAGTTGATTGCACTGACAAACAGCCGTGAACGGCTAGGTGGTTTCTTCCGGGGGTTCCACAACGCGTGCCGGGTCGAACAGCGGTTCAAACGGCACATGCTGCGGCCAGTTGTCGCGCCGCTCAATGTCGTTCGCCTCTTCGCTGGTCGTTTCTTCCAGCCAGTCGTTAAAGGCGCTGTCCTTCGCCCGTTCGAACTCGCTTTCGCTTAGTTCACGGTCTTCGCGGGCACGCACCTGAATGATGTGAAAGCCAAAGTCGGATTCCACTGGCCCAACGATTTCACCGATTTCCGCTGCGATCACCGCATCGCGGAAGGGTTCAACGTAGTTCAACGCGGGCGACCAGTCCAACTCGCCGCCGCGCACTGCTGACCCGCCCGTACCACCGCCATTGTCCGTAGAAACGGCACGCGCTAAATCTGCAAACGACTCGCCCGCTTCCAAGGCAGCAATGACATCTTCGGCGTCGGCCTGCGTCGGCACAAGGATGTGCCTTACGTTAACAAATGGGGCCATCTCATCGACATCAGCGGTGACCTCATCACGCAGCGCTTGCAGCAGCGTCTCAAACTCAAAGTATGACCGAACGGTTTCCTCACTCAGGTCGGCTTCACGGCGGGCATCCTGATAGAAACGATCAATCTGCTCGTCAAAAGCCTCCAGCCGTTCGTCATTAGACGGGGTAGCCGTGGGGGTGTTGGTAGGGCGCGGCGTCGATGTCGGCACGACCCCATCTTCAGCGACTTCCGCAGTTGCAGCGGCGGCCACTTCCTCCGTTGCAGCGGAGGCCACGTCTTCCGTCGCGGCCAATGGCGTCGGCGTTGCACTGGGTTCAGGAGTTAGGGTAGGGGTCGAAGACGGCGTGGGCGACACAAACGGTGTTGGTGTGGCCGTCCCAACTTCCTCGGTCACTTCCTCCGTTACGTCAGGTTCTTCCGTCACTTGCACCAGGTTGAAGAACTGCTCTACGCGCTCATCAACAGCAGCGGCATCCGGCGTTACGCCCATGTCTGCCGCTGCCTGCCGAATAATTTCCTCGTCAATCATGTCATTGAGGACGCGGCTGCCAAGCACTTCTGCCGGGCCGGTAATCTCGCTGAACTGACTGCTGTAAGGCTCCTGTTGCAGGATTTGATCTGGCCCGGAAATCAAGCCCAGCCCCTGCAAAAACGGAATGTCGTTGTAGAGGCGCTGGTTGATAATCAACCGCTCAAGGCGAACGCGCTCCTGGAATTCCGTCACACTGATGGACTCACCATTCACGAATGCCACCGCCTGCCGGGGCACAATCACCTGTTCCCACAAAATGCCGACGACAATCAGCACGGTCAGCAAGCCCAATATAGCGGCTCCACCGACCAAGATCAGCCGCTGTACCTGCGCCTCACGCTGCTTGGGGTCTTGATAGTTGCCAAGTGAGTTCGTCACACGGTCTAGCAGGGACTTTTCCTGGCTGTCGTCCTGTTGCTCCGCACTTTCCTGCGGACGTGTTTGCTTCCGTTTAGGCTTGGGTAAACCTGTTGTGTTTCGTTTTGCCATGAAATACCTTTTGTGTTCGCACAAAGGGGCATGAATAACATGCCCCTAGTGGATTCTATCGCTCTAATTCGCTCTCAAGTGTTATTCGTCGTCTGCCACAAACGGTAGCAGTGCCATATGACGGGCGCGCTTGACCTCGCGGCCTAGCTGACGCTGGCAGCGGGCACAGTTGCCAGTTTGGCGGCGCGGTTTGATCTTGCCCATTTCGGTGATGTAGCGCTTCAGTGTGTCTACATCTTTGTAGTCAAAGCAGCGCCCCTTAGGGCAATAGGCGCGCCCACGACGGCCCCGCCGACCACCGCCACCGGGACCACCACCGCCACAGCGACAAGCCCGAAGACCCGCACTCTATGAAG
>CAWUJQ010000107.1:0-12991 GCA_963922445.1 uncultured bacterium | reverse complement strand
TCGAAGTGTCACTGCATCGAAGCCTCGTGGTGACGCTATCCGTCTGGGGGGGAGTTCACGAAGTTCTTCTCCCCTCAGTGCGGTTTATAGCCATCGTTATTTGTTTTGAGTCATGTTGTGAATAAAGCGCAGAAACGCCGCTTTATGGGGAAATACTGCCTGGGGAAGTCGTTCTTCTAGTGGATTAGAGGGTGTGAAATGTTCGACTTGGGTCTCATCCTTCCTATAAATCAATACTCAAACAATAAAAGTGTCAATTTCGGTGGTTTTCACAGGAAATGGCGCTTTTTGCGTTAAATTTACCTTGATTTTGACACTTTTCGAGTAGAAATCACGCGAAAAGTGTTCGAGTCCCACCTCCCCCGACGCGCTGAGGGGAGGACATGTTTGAAAAATAGAGATTCATCGGTCAGACTTTTTGTCGTCCAAAACAAGAAGCAGGTGACCGATGAATCAAAGTGTAATGTATCAATGGATGGGACAATTAGCGAGCTATTTGCCGAGCTTGAATAGCTGGCAACTGGCAAATCTAGCGCTATTTACCGAGGGGATCGTGAAGGCGGAAAGCTGTCAACAAGAGCAAATCGCCCGTCAGGTGGCATGTGGCGAACGTCCAAGCAGTGCAGCGCGGCGCTTGAGACGCTTCATTGCCAATCAGACAATGAACATCGAGGATTTTTTCGTGGATTGGACGCGCTGGATCGTCACGCAGTTGGCAAGGCAACGGATCACCTTGCTGGTGGATGAAACGAACCCGGCAGCAACCTGCTCAGGGGGAATCATCCATGTGTCGAGGTTACGTGCCGTACGACCAGCCGCTAAACTATGAAAACCCGGATCAATATAGTCCGGGCCACACTTGAACGGTGCAACGGTATGATCGGCGGACAGCGCGGCGATGATACCTGCGGTGATCGTCGTTTTCCCGGCACCGCTGTGTGGAGCGGCAATTACAAGGCGTGGGATGTCCGTCAAATGCCGCTCAATTCTTGTCATCAGTGATTGAATAACCCCGTGGTGTGAATAGGTATTTATGGCCTATAAATCTGGACTGCGAATTCCCGACCAGCACCAGTGAGAACATATCCACCGCATCTGTTTGTAATTGTCCTAATGTCGTTGGCGTCATTTGTTGGTCGGAGCGGGTCATGTTGCGACAAATGACCGTGGGTGTGTCTGCCGCGCGTTGGGACCGCAAAATCTCAACGGCTCGGCCCAACTGCCAGTCTCGTTTCTGGCTGCGTGGATTATAAAACGCGACAACAAAATCTGCAGATGCAGCCGCTTCTACCCGCTTTTCGATAATGGACCACGGTGTCAATAAATCACTTAAACTGATGGCACAAAAATCATGCCCAACTGCCGCGCCAAGTTGAGCGGCTGCCGCCTGAAACGCACTCACACCAGGAAGAACCACGACTTCAGGGTTTGTCCCCTCCCAGCCACCGGCTTCTAACACTTCAAATACAGGGGATGCCATTGCATAAATTCCAATATCGCCGCTGCTGATGAGGGCAACTGTACTGCCTTCCCGTGCGAGCGTAATCGATTTGCGCGCACGCTCAACTTCGGTGCCCATAGCCATCGGGATGCACACTTGTGATGGCTGAACCAGTGGTTCGATGAGGTCAGTGTAATAGCGATACCCGATGATGTGCGTCGCCGATTCGAGCGCTTGTCGCGCAGCGAATGTCATAGAGCCCAGCGCGCCCGGCCCCAGGCTGACCAGCGTCAGACGACCGCTCATTGTTCAATCCCAAGTGCAGGATTAAAAGCAATGGCTACCGTGCATTGATCATATGCACGTTTCGGCGCGATCAATTCGCCGTTTGATGCCAAGACTGCACATGGCTCTGCAACGCCAGGTAAGTCAAATCGTGCCGCGGCACTCTCACTGAACCCGGCGGGGTCCAATTCGCGCAGTGCTTCGCTGGCAATAACCTGTAACGGGAGTCCTAATTCTGAAGCAAGTTCGATTAGCCCAGGTTCATCTGCTTTAAGGTCTACTGTTGCCAGTGCCGAAACACTTTGCAGCGCGAGCTTGTTGTCGGACAGATGAGAGACCAGCGCCTCTCGCAGGTTCGTCACAGGTGCTCCGCGTTGGCACCCCATCCCAGCGGCCAGAACAGACGGGTGATAGATCAGCGTTTGCTCAGGTAGATAATCCCCGGTGCTCAACTGCTGATATGTGACGATGATGCTGGCGGAAAACGACATCAACTGCGGTAGATCATCTACAAATGCGACGGTATCGGCCTGTTCAAATTGTGCTTGCAGCCACTCACGAGTACTGTTCAACAGTGGGTCGACAAACACGCCGATGCTCTCGCCGTTCACAAGTGCTGCGCTAACAGAGGTCAGTGCCTCCTCATTGGCTATTTGCCAACCCCGGTCATTTCCGAGTAAATCGAGCGCCGGTAATCCCTGAACATCACTCGCAGTCGTAATCACTGCGTACCCACCTGTGTGACCGGCAATACGTTGTGCAAGGTCATTTGCACCTGCACGGTGGCCGCCCAGCAGCGGGATAACAGACTGCCCCGCTTCGTCCATGCAAATGACCGCAGGGTCACTCGCTTTGTTTTGCAGCAGCGGCCCTATTGCTCTGACAGCAACGCCCGTTGGCATGACCAATATCAGCGCTTCATAACGGTGCCATCGTGAGGCAACCGCTGTGAGTACAGACCCGGTATAGCTGTCGGTGTAATCTTCTGGGGCGAACTTTTCCGGTAAGGTACAGTCAGCATCAAGTGAAGCGGCCAATTGTTGTGCGAGCGCCGTACCGGAGCGCGTCACCGCGATGACCACACACCCCTCACGGACAATTTCCGCCTTAGCCACAGTCTGTGCAGGTTTGGCAGGTTGGCTGGCACGCCGGAACCGATGGGTATAGCTTCCATCATAAAGATGACTGCGTGTCGCCTGTCGTTCGGTATGCAGTGCCGCGCTCACCAAAATGAGCGCATGGCGGGTGTATCCCGCTGCCTTTACCTTTTCAGAAATATCTGCAAGCGTGCCAGAAACATAACTCTCATCCGGCCAACTCAACTTATAAAACACCATAACCGGTGTTTCTGGTGAATACCCCCCCGCCAACAGATCATCTACAACTTGCTTGATGCGTGTCACACTCAGGTGAATCGCCATCGATGCGCGGTGTGCTGCCAACGAAGGCAAATCTTCACCTGGGGGCATTGAGGTCCGTCCAGCACGGCGGGTGAGTATAATTGTCTGGACGATGTCGGGCACGGTCAATTCAGTTTTGGCCACAGCAGCAGCGGCTAAAGCAGCAGGAATCCCTGGCACAATCTCATAGGGAATCCCTTCCGCATCCAGACGTGCCATTTGCTCATGAATTGCACCATAGATAGACGGATCTCCGCTGTGCAAACGGACAACGATCTCGCCGCGTGTTGTACTGTCAATCATAAGCGCCATGATTTCGTCCAGGTGCAGCCCAGACGATGTTTGCACGACCGCTTCGTATTGAGCGGTCGACTCTGTCATCTCTGCCTGGACCAAACTATCGGCATAGAGAATTAAATTCGCCTGGGCAATCAGATCTCGCGCTCGAATCGTAAGCAAGTCCGGTGCCCCCGGCCCCGCACCCACAAAATATACGTTCCCTGGAACAGCTTTATACATTGGGTTTCCTCACAATCACGAGCGAAAAATAGGGTCCGCGTTCACGCGGTATATCGGTTAAACCAACAATGGCACGCTCATCCGCCATGCCGACTTTTTCCACATAGATACTATTTACTAATAGATTCAGGTCTGCCAACACATCCAGAACTTCAGGCAGTACCCGGCCAACCTTCATTAAGATCACCACGTCAAATTCGGCCAGTGTTTGCCGCAGCGTTTCGCGCTTATCTTCGTAGCTGGCAGGGACTATAGCCACTCGTTCATCCATAACCGCCAGCGGGAATTGAGCCACGGCGGCGCCTGCTGCAAACGACATCACACCGGGTATCACCGATACAGCCACATCACTTTCGGTAAGTTGTGCAGCGATATACGTAAACGTGCCATACAGTGATGGATCACCCAAAATGAGATAAACCGCGTTAACCGAATCGACTCGATGGACTTGCGCATAGGTCTGCATAGCAGTCACAATCTGGTTCGCCGTCGCGGCCCACACATCGGTGAGTTTGCCCGCGTAGCGCACCATTTCGAGTTCTAATGGGACAATCTGCTGCTGATCACGGTTCAGCCAGGGTTCAGCAATGCCAATAGCGACACTCTCGCCAGTTTTGACATTGAACGGCGCAAACACCACATTTGCCTGTTGAAGGGTGCGCATTCCTTTAATGGTGAGTAGTTCGGGGTCGCCGGGGCCAAGACCAACAGCGGTTAAAGTCATTTGGGTCATTGTTTGTTCTTTTGCCATGTGATGATAAATACCGGGTTTAGGGCTTCAAAACGGAGCGCGTCTGCGATGGGCACGCCGCGTTGAATGTTCACCTGATTGACTTTCGCTGTGGGTAAGGTCTGCCGCACAGCAGCAAGACTTTCAAGGGTGACAACATTCAGCACCAGCCGTCCACCGTCGCGCAGTCTTTCAACTACATACTTTACGATTTCTGTCATATGCTCGCCGCTGCCACCGATAAAAACGACATCGGGGTCTGGCAAGGGGGTTAACGCGCCGGGAGCTGTGCCCTGTATAAGGTGAACATTGTGGGCATTCAAATGGCTGATGTTGTGCGCGATATGACGACAAAAAGGGTCACGCTTTTCGATTGCGTATACTTGCGCCGACGGATTTGACCGTGCTGCCTCGATACTCACCGACCCGCTGCCTGCGCCCACATCCCACATCACATCTTCATCATGCAGCCCAAGCTCTGCCAAAGCCAACAGACGCACCTCACGTTTGGTGATTTGCCCGCGCTCAGTTGCAAAAGCCTCATCGGGCAGCCCAGGGGGAACTGCACGCAGCGGGGACGCGTTCTGAATTACGAAGACATTCAATGGTGCAAAATCTGGATAAGTAGCAACGTCACGCAGCGGCATTGGTACAATGCGTTGGCGGTCACTGCCCAAATTTTCACAAATGGTGCACGGTGCGCTTGGCTCCATGTTGCGTTTCAATAGTTCTTGAGCAATGATTTGGGGCGTATTTATTGAATCAGTTAGGATGGCGGCTTTTTCTGTGGTGATAATTCGCCAAATGATGCTATCAAGCGGGCGCCCGTGTGCACTGAGCAAAGCTGCGCCTTCCCACGGCTCTGCTATTGCAGCAAAAGCCAACTGAAACGCACTCGGCGCAGGGATAATCTCAAGTTGATCCGCTGTGAATGCGCGTCGAAGGGTCGTTCCGATGCCATAGCACATGGGGTCACCCGAAGCCAAAACGATTGCATGTTGGTCGTCGTCGTTCGCGCGCTGTAAACGGTCTATAACTTCAGGGATGTTATTGCCGATAGCGAACTGTTCTTCTGAGTATTCAGGGAAATACCCCAAGTGCCGCTTACCGCCGACCAGCAAATCACACTGGTGAATACGGTCTGCCGTGATCGAGGGTAAACTGTTAGCGCCCCCGGCTGTAATCCCAATAACGGTGATTTTTGTTTTCACGGGTTGTTCCCATCAGCGCTGTTAGGGTTATCGGCCAGGCGTCGAATCAGTGGTTTTGGCTGGTCATGGTTTTGGGGAGTGGGTGTGCTTTGCCCGGCTGCACGCGCCAGTACCGTGCCCTCAAAATCTACGAGGATTGTTTCTAGATTCAGTCCGCTTCCCAGGGTTGCGACAAACGATTCGCAGCTTGCCAGTGCCAATTCGGTCACGCGCTGAATCGGTGCCATAAACGTGTGTTCCTGGCATAACTCTAAAAAGTGGCGCGCGGTATTTGCACCCGCAACCGCTTGAACCAGCGATTCTGGCGCATGGACTGTTCGACAGACATCCGCCAAGAATTCAAAATCTACCTGATTCCCCGCAACATGGGTTTGCATATGCCCCTGTGCAGTTTTGGTCATTTTGCCAATCATGCCAACAAACGCGGCTGACTGCACACCGTGTTCAACACAGGTTGTGAGTGCTGCCCCTGTGAATACACTGCATTCAACAAACGCAACTGGCGGTAGGTCTGGGTAAATAGCCATTGCGAAGCGTTCTGAGCGCCCACCTGTCGCCATCACAACCTGATCGGTGTTGTTCGTCGCAGCGACTTCTACCGCTTGAATCACACTGGCACGCCACGCTGCCGTGCTGTAAGGGAAAACACGCCCTGTTGTCCCAAGAATACTGATACCGCCAAGGATTCCCAATCGAGGATTCAGTGTCTTTTGTGCAAGCGCCTTGCCTTTGGGAACGCTTATCGTCACCGTGAAGCCGTGATTTTCGAGATAATCATCACCGTCTGGGTGGTGATTATGTACAGCCTGGGTAACATTAGTTGTGATTTGGTCACGCGGCACCGGGTTAATTGCTGGGCCATTTACAGGCAGCCCAAGCCCTGGCAGGGTCACCTGACCAACGCCAACACCACCCGCTAGCTCAATGCCGCTGCCATCCTGAACCGTTACACGCGCGCAAATCAAAGCACCATGTGTGACATCAGGATCATCGCCCGCGTCTTTTACCATACAGCAGTAGGCAGCCTCGTCGCTCATTTCGGTTTCAACAGGCGTCATAGTTGTGGTTTCACCGTCCGGTAGGGTCACAGTGACAATTGTAGGCCATTCGCCGGTCAACAGGGCAATAGTCGCGGCTTTGGCAGCAGCGGCGGCATTCGTCCCGGTTGTGAACCCTGTTCGTGTGCCGGTGCGGTTGCGTGCGGGAACTGAGTATTTGCCCATGTTAAATCGCCTCTGACGGCTCGCCGTGTGCTAATCGCAGCAGCGTGTTAACCATCGCAACCGCGACCGATGATCCGCCCTTACGCCCTGTAGTGATGAACCAGGGAACGGAGTCTAATTGAGACAGAGCGTCTTTGCTCTCGATGGTGTTGACAAACCCAACAGGCACGCCGACCACAAGCGCAGGCCGAACCCCTTGCTGTTCAATCAGATCAATCACGCTGAACAGCGCAGTCGGCGCATTGCCGATGACTACAATCGCATTAGCCAGGAGGCCTTTTTCGTGCGCGAGATGGAGCCCTGCTGCCGTCCGGGTGAGGCCATTTGCAGCAGTATCCTCTGCGGATACATCCCCCACATAGCAGTGAATCGTACTGCCCAGGCCTTGTGCCCGCCGCTGATTGATCCCGATTCGCACCATATTAACGTCGGTTACAATAGGTGCGCTGCGTTGCAAGGCGGCGATGCCGTGCGGAATCGCCGCCGGACTAAACTGAATCAGGTCTGCAAACTCAAAATCAGCGGTACTGTGAATGACCCGTTCAATGACCGCTTGCTGATGTGCAGCGAAGTGATAGCCCATCTCATGCATTTCGGCGCGGATGACCTTAAATGACTGCGCTGCAATCTCAGCGGGCCGTTCTATTTTGTCATCCATTCGGTGCAGCCTGCGTTGCCATGTGTTCCATCCAGTAGTGGTGTGTTTTTGCTATAACGGTGATTACGTTTTTGATTTCTTCCTCCAGCCGGAAGCCTGGACCGGCAGGCAGGTAAAGCGCAGCGCCTTCGCGACGGACCATGACATTCTCAACGATAATCGCCCGAAGCAGCCACACTGCCATTTCTTCGTTATCACAAACCATCCCAATCCAACCAGGGACGCTGCTCGTCACAACAGGCAGCTTTGTAATCATTTCAATCCCACGTTTAAGCTCAGAAAGCACCTGCTGATAGGCTTGGGGTTGTGCGTTGGCCTCTGCCGCTGTCACCGGTTCTAGCAGGTCACCGCGATGCGGCGGACCACCCGCCAAAGCAAGATCACAGAACCCCTCCCAAATTTGATCCCAAGCGACCTGTCCTGCATCGTCATACAAAAGACCTGCCGCGCCATCCATGGGTGCAAAGCTGACTTTTATATCCTGGTAGCGCGGCGGCAGCAGCGCATTCAATTGTTCTGTGAGGCCGTGTGTATGGACCCCACGCATGCCATGATGGTGATCTGAGGACTGTGACATACCAAATTCATTTTCAAAGCCAGCGGTTTTATGGCGATACTTACATAGGTCACAGGTCATGCTGGCGACACCCGTGTGTGCTTCTTCGTAGCGCTGTAATACGGCTGCGAGTGTTTCCGGGTGCGCACCCAGGTGCTCACTGAAGATAATCTCCATTTCCGAATAATTTTCTCGAACGGCGTCTACATGTTCATGTGTACGCTGGAGAATTCTCCCGGTAAACAGCAGGTATGGCACAATAACGACGCGTTTCGCACCAAGGCGATGGCAGCGCTCGATCCCTTCAGCAATGTTGGGGTCGGTTAGCGCATAGAAGCAGGTTTCAACCCAACCATATGTGCGACCTTCCCACAGCATACGTGATGCCTTCACCACTTCGGAGTTGCTATCGGGATCACGGCTGCCACGCCCAACCACAAGCAGCGCGGTATCTTCATTTGTTATTGATGGGTCAGCGGCAGCAAGTGCTGCATCGGCGCGGTCTGCCAGCGTGCGGACGATACCGTAATGTGCGCCAATGGGTGCCCCATAGCGAAACGTCACATGCGGATATTGTTTCTTTGCCCAGTTAATGGTTGTGGGCACGTCGTTTTTTTGGTGCCCGGCAGGGCCTAAAAACAATGGAAGTGCGACAATATCTGTGACGTCTTCGTTCTCAACTAAAACCCGGAGGCTCTCGGCAATCGATGGGTCCGCGAACTCTAAAAAGCACGCTTGTACATTTAATCCAGAATGTGTTTGCAGCTCTGCAGCAAATTCGTGGTATTCAGCAATGGCTGCAGCATCACGGCTGCCATGGCCAATGAGCAAGATCGTTGGCTGATTACTGTTCACCTTCTGCCTCCTCGTGAATGAAATTCTTCACGTCGAACCATTGCATCCCTTTGTGGCGCAGTTCGGTTACTTTGCCAATGACGGTCGCCGCGGGCGCTTTGATACTGTTTTCTGCAGCAATTTGTGCGAGTGAACCGACTGCCCCCTCAACGACCCGCTGATTTTGGGTTGTGCCTTGTTCAATCATCATCGCGGGTGCTGTTGAGGGCAAGCCATGAGCCATCAACTTTGCCAAGATGTTATCCAAGAACATAACCCCCATCAGGATTACAAGTGTACCGTGTTCCGCAATATAGGCTAATGCAGTGTAATCGGCCAAATCATGCTGGTCTGCGGGGTCGTTGTGGCCAGAGAAAACGGCAAACATCGTGTTGTAGTCACGATGTGTAACAGATACACCGGCGTAAGCGGGCACCGCAATTGAGCTGCTCACACCTGGAACCAGTTCAAATTCTACGCCAGCTTCAGCACAGGCCAGCGCTTCTTCACCGCCGCGCCCAAAGACAAATGGATCGCCACCTTTGAGTCGCACGACGGACTTTCCCGCCTGGGCATGTTCGATCAACAGCGCGTTGATGTGCTCTTGGCGCTTGCCATTGGTCTTTTGCGGAACTTTGCCGACATAAATGGTTTCAGTATCATCTCGGACGTGCTGAAGCAGTTCGGCAGGCGCCAGTCGATCATAGAGCACGACATCTGCCGATTGTAACAACCGCATTCCCTTCACCGTAATCAGATCGGCATCACCAGGGCCAGCGCCTACAAGATAGACACACCCTTTTTTCGATTGCTTGGTCACGTTTAACCCCTTCTTCGCCACTAACCAATCACGTCTTGATTCGTCAACGAAGAGTGCAAAGGTAGTACGTGATAGTTTGTTTTGTGAGATGCATATTTTGCTTGAATAAATGGGGACATTGCTCGTTTATCCTTAATAACGCGAAGGCGACATTTGAGTGAGTTTGGTATAGGTGTTCGGACTTCTGGCTAGGGCCAGTTACCGTTGCGCGACAGTGCCGGACTTTCACCGAGCTTCCCCTACATATATTTTGGATTGTTGTTGAATCCTGGCATTCAATTCGGTATATGTCAAGGACTTTGAGACAACTTCGTAGTGAAATTTACGAGAGATTTCCCGCCTCAGTCGGCGGATTAATCCACACGGCCTCCGGAATGCCTTTGACCTGTGGCAGCCCAGCCACAAAGCGTCTCGGATTGGCGACATAGGCGGCTGTCATAATAACCTGACGCTGTTCCCGAATCGCTTCCGCCAGGCCGTAGTGGACACTAGCGGGTGTCAGCAGATTCAGCCCCGAATGATAGTGCTCATCGTTATACCAGCCGAAGAAGGCACGTGCCCACTGCCGTGCGGTGTCAATGTCAGCGAACCGGTCCGGGTAGTCCGGACGATACTTCATCGTTTTGAATTGGGCCTCGCTGAACGGGTTATCATCGGAGGTGTGGGGCCGACTGTGAGAGCGGTCGATGCCCAGATCATCCAGCAGTCCCACCAGCGGCTGGCCCTTCATCGGGGTGCCGTTGTCGCTGTGCAACGTGAGCTGACCCGGTTGAATCCGCTGTTTGCGGGCGCTCTCGGATACCAACTGACGCGCCAGTTCGCTGGTCTGGGTCTCAGCGATCATCCAGCCGACCACATAGCGGCTGAAGATGTCCAGCACGGTGTAGAGCGCGTAGTGGGTCCACTTGCGTGGTCCGCACATGACGGTGATATCCCACGACCAGACCTGGTTAGGACTCGTTGCCAGCAGTTCGGGCTTGGTGTAGACCGGATGCTGGCGCACCGCCCGTCGCTCGCGCACCTCGTCGTGATCGCGCAGCACCCGATACATGGTGCTAACCGAGGCGAGGTAATCGCCCTCATCCAGCAGCGTCGCGTAAACCTGGCGCGGCGCCAGGTCCATGAAGCGCTCGCTGTTGAGCACATCGCGCACCTCGGCCCGCTCGGATTCGGTCAGCGCATGAGACGGCGTCGGACGGGTTGGCGGTGCGTCCCCCCAGACGAAGTAGTTCTCCCGCAGGAACCTGAGCCGTCGCCAGATCGCCTACGAACCATTTGCCCTCGGTGTCCGTGATCTGGCCGCCGGGGTACTTCTGCTGGATGGTGTCCTGCTGGAATTTGATCTCATGGGCGTGACCCATGACCGATGGAAAGGCGATGGCGGCACGATCTGTCACGGCTTTGACGACACCGTAGCCGATGTCGAGTCCAACTGTGAGCGTGTCGCCCGGTTGAATGGTGGTATCCGACTGCTTGCTCTTCTTGCGCTTTGCCTACTGTCTTGCTCCTTATAAATGAAAAGAAGCTACACCTAATCCCCGGAGGCATCGTCATCGGATGTCTCGTCAGTGGGTGTAGCTTCAGGACGAACGAAATCAGCGGGGTTGAGGCGGGTGAATGCCCGCGCCACGTCCCCTAAATCAAAGGGCTTTGAATGTTGTTGACTTGGGGTCGTATAAGACCTCGTAGCATCTGTTGTACACTAACCTGTCGAAACGAGTGTGAACAGCTATCGGTTTGCGACTGAGATGGAGTGAGATATAGGCGTACCTGTTGCGTTCATGGCTGCATAGACTCAATCAGTTGTAATCGATCAATCTGGACTATATGTTTATATTTTTGGGGTGATCTTTGTTTATAAGGAAAGAGGTTTGCATTGTTGGGGTCGCGGATTCGAGAACGTCCGATTCGCAAGGTCTACAGATGTTGAAGTTGGTCAACCAATTTCACCCAGAATACGCGCGGCTCTAATTCTGGCGCAGATTCGTAACGGTTTGATTCGTTTTGCAATCGGTTTTGAGTGCGAAAAATGTGGGAAAAATCGGGGTCTGAGGGAACAGGAATGCGAAAAGACCAGGAGTGAATCACTGCACCGGTTCAGCCTGTCTGAATGAGGTGATGTAGGGGTTACTGACTTCGTTCTCGCCAATCATAATAAGTGACGTAGGTGATCTCGACATCCTGCCCAAATGCGTCGCTCAGAACGCGGCGGATGTTCCGATGCAAACGATATTTCACCATATCGAAATTGCGCGTCTCCTTGACTGCCAGTGTAAATGTGAGAGCGTCCGCGTCATAATCCACGAGCGCGACGTTTTTGAGATAAATGTCAAAGCTGGCACGATCAAACTGAATCTCAAGCTGACCGTGCGCGATTTTCCAGACATCCGCAATGGTGTGTTCCTGATCGGGACGATAGCTGTTTTGCCACGAGGTCTGCACGCGCTCAGTTGGCACAACTTCCGGTTCTTTCGGCTTCAACCAGAGGGGTGTCCAGTTGTCCTCTTCAAATGTGAATGTGGATTCGGGTTGTGTCTGTGTGGTGGGCTGTGTCTTTGATTCCACACGCGGACTGATTCGTTTCCGCACCTGATCGGTGAGCGCCCCAAATTTCTCCTCGATCCAATCAACGAACATGGCAATGAACTGTGCCACGTCCAGCCGATAGAATGTCGCGTTGCGTCCGTTGGGTGCCATCTTCACCTTCGTCTCCAGCCCCACTTCGGATAAATTGCGCTTGGGATTCTGTACCCGTTCATCCCCGTAGATGACACGGTTGATCTGGTAGTAACTGAACTGCGTTTCGCCTTCCCAGTCTTCGTAGGTCTTGTAGAACCAACCTTCGGGGTCGGTCGTGCGATCCGTCCAGTAAAGCACCTGATTCATAAAAAGCGCCGCATTGTGGTCGCCATCAAAAAACTCGACCAGCAGCGGATATGCCAGCAGCATCCCCTTCGTTTCGGAGACGGATTTGATCAGGTCATTGATGTCTTTCTGTATTTTTTGTCGTATGTTTGCCATCAGGTTATCCATAACATGAAAAACTCAGCAAAGGTGAGAAAATTGCTTGTGCGATGGCTATAGACCTGATACTCTTAAATTGTCCAGATTTAAGAAGTATCAGTTTCCACAGCCGCCCACCGGTCGTTATCCAGTGGGCTTTTGCTTTTGTAGTGGGAGCGCCGCACTGGGCACCCCCGTACTATTCTTATAAAGTGTCGATGTAGAGTTCTGCTTCTTCGAGCATGTCCCGCAGTGCCTTGAGCCGTGCTTTCGCCACACCCCGATCACGCTCCATGCCCACGAGTGCTTGC
>CAWUJQ010000106.1:0-13036 GCA_963922445.1 uncultured bacterium | reverse complement strand
TACGGCAATATCCACGCGCTGAAGGGCATTTCGTTCACGGTCGAAGAAGGGGAGATCGTAACGCTTATCGGCGGTAATGGCGCGGGTAAATCAACGACACTACGCACGATAGCGGGGCTGATGGATCCGCGAGTGGGGTCGGTAGTTTACGATGGTCATGAAGTGGGCACGATGAAGGCCAGCCAAGTGGTACGGATGGGGGTGTCCCTTGTGCCAGAGGGACGCGGCGTGTTTGCCAAACTCACCGTGCAAGAAAACCTTGAGATGGGTGCCTTTCAGCGGCGCGACCGGGCGGCGGTTGCTGCGGATATGAAAACATCCTATGAACTGTTTCCACGGCTCGGTGAGCGTAAAACGCAACTTGCAGGAACGATGAGCGGGGGTGAGCAGCAGATGCTGGCGATTGCGCGGGCGTTGATGTCTAAGCCGCGTTTGTTGCTGTTGGATGAACCGTCGATGGGGTTGGCCCCTATTCTTGTGGAAACGATTTTTGACACCATTGAAGCGATCAATCAGGAAGGCGTTACTGTGCTGTTGGTGGAGCAAAATGCGCACATGGCGTTACAGGTGGCTGATCGCGGTTACGTGATTCAAACGGGGGAAATTGTCCTGGCGGATTCGTCGGACGTACTGAAGCGTGACCCCACCGTACAAAAGGCGTATTTGGGTATTGATTAGCCGTATTTGTTTGCTTGCAGGCTGAGCGCAACGGCCTCTTCGAGCGTGTGAGCGATAGTGACAACATTTGACAGTAGGTTGTGTGGGGTTATGCCGTCCGGTGAACTTTCCGTGCGGCCCTGTAGATATAATATGGTGTTGTCTCTGTACTTCGCGTAGTCAATATCTGACAGGCTATTCAGGTATTCGGTTACGGTGTAGTCACTTGCAAATAGAATAAGAAGCTGAGTTTTAATGCTAAGGCCGCCGTAGTTCACGCCTAACGTTGTAGCGAGGTCTGCTGGTGTACTCAGGTAGCCGATATTAACAAGTTTCACGGGTTGTTTCGGGTCTTGTAACTGGATTTCATCCAATGCGGCAAGGCCCATGACTGTGCCGTTGACCACACACAGAACAGGTGGGGTGTCTTCGGTGGTCTGTTGATTAAGGTCAACCACGAATGGCCCCTGTGGTTGAGCGCGGGTGGCCTCGTCATGTACGGTTATGGACGCGTCGATAACTTGATAAACGCCATCTGCGTTCAAGCCCATTCTATGGATGTGAACTGCTTCGGCAGCGCGGTCATAGTAGATGCGATAAAGCTTGTGAACGAGTGCGAAATAGGGTTCCCATAGATCTGCCTGAAGGTTTAGTTCACTTGCCATATGGCGAAGTTGGTAGTCTCGCAAGCCGATGAAGATGTTGACGTGGATTTCACTGGTTGCCGTGTTAGCTAGGCTCGTGGCAACCAGTTTGATTTTGCCGTTGCGACGGTCGGTGCGCACGAGAAATTGCATCTGGTGCGTGAGGGCCGGATTTCTTTGCACATGAATGCTTCGTATAGTCAGGTCAGAGTCTTCTTGAACAGGAAATCGTAGGGCTGGCCTGAAGTGGGGTGAGATGGTGACTTTATGGTGTGACCCATCCGTATAGGTGACTGTTGCGATAAGTGGCTCACCGAGCATTGCGCTCGGTAAGGTGACCTCACCATGGTGAATGTTTAGGCGGACATGGGTTGCAAAGGCAATCTGGTTCCGCGAAAGGATATTTGCCACTTCGACAAAATCGAGTTTCATTACACCAGCTCTATCTCGCAGCGATTAACGATTGCCTGGGGGTGGTTGGTCTCCACATAGTCGACAGCTTGCTTGATAACTTGTTCTGTGAATGTAGCTTGATTGCTTACGGTAACGATGGCAAGTTCAGCAAGTTGCCACTTGTCTTGTTTGTCTACCTCAGCGACGGCAACATTATATTTGTTGCGGAGGCGCTGTTTAATTGATTTGATGACAGCGCGCTTGTCTTTGAGCGATTGGCTTTCTGGCAGGTAAAGCTCAAGCGTACACAGTGCAATATGGCTATTCATTTCGTGTAGTCAATAACAAAGACGGACGGTTTGTTTTAGTAACTGACGTAGGCATTTTGTGGCACCTCGGTAATGGCTCAGGGCAATTCAGTCTCATATTTGCCTGTATTATAGCACCACTACCGAGGTGCCATTACGCCTTGAGGGATGTTTGTGCGAACTAAATAGACTGTGGTAGACTCACGGTTAGTGCATTACCTCTTACATTGACTGGCATCCTGCGTAAGGAACTGCTATGGCTAAAGTGTATCGTCTTGTTTGTGCTGCTTTACTGGCGGCTTTCTTCCTACCTGCTTATGAATTGTTTGCTCAATCTGGCAGTCTACTTGTTAATCCGGGTTTTGAAGCGCCATTTACCAACGAAGGCGGCGACCCACCGCGTGATGTTGCCAATGGCTGGGATGCGTGGAACTTGCAACGCTCGGACGGTGAGCCAGATTTTCAGAATACACAACCCGAGTATTCTGAGACGGTTCGTCAGGATCGGGTTTTAGCGGGCAATAATGCGCAACGCTTTGAGTCGTTTTTCGCGACACACACTGGCGGTGTATTTCAGTTGGTGCCCGGCGTAGGCGCTGGCAATGAGGTTACGTTCTCGGTCAATGTGTGGGTTTGGTCTTCTGGACTGAACAACGAGGGTGTGAGCGAAAACGACGGTGATGTGCTGATTGATGTGGGCATTGACCCCACGGGTGGGTCAGACGCGACCAGTGGCAATATTATTTGGTCGGTTCCTGAAGAAAACTATGACTCCTATGAGGAGTACAGCGTTTCTGCTATTTCTGAATCTGACGCAATTTCGGTATGGGTTCGGTCGCGGGTGGGCTTTCCAGTGCAAACGAGCCGCATCTACGTGGATGAGGCCTCACTTGAAGTGGAAGGCGGGATTTCACCAGGTGGGTCTGATCCAACAAATACACCGACCCGAACACCCACACCTACGGCAACGGCTACCAACCAGGTAGTTGCGCAGAACCCCAGCCCGACGTTTGAGGTGATTGATGTCATTACTGAAGCGCCTGCCGCAACCAGCGCGCCAACGTCAACGCCGGTAACGCCAATTGCAGAATCATTCCCCAATACGATTACTTACACGGTTCAGCGTGGTGATACCGTGTCTGGGTTGGCAACACGATTCGGCAGCAGCATTGCGGCGATTCAGCAGGCAAATGGTTTGAGCAATGCTGCGTTGATCTTCGTGGGGCAGAATCTTGTTATTCCGGTAGCTGCGGACAGCGGGACGGCGGCCACAGCTACGCCACGACCCACTCAGCAAGTGATTGTGATTACGGCCACACCTTCCGCTGGAACGGGTGGAACGGGCGGCCCGATAGCAACCACATCATATGTCGTGCAACCGGGAGACACCCTCTCCAGCATTGCCCGCCGAACGAATACAACCGTACAGGCGCTTGCTCAGTTGAACGGCATTGTGAATCCTGATCGCATTTTGGCAGGACAGACCCTGTTTGTTGGCAGCAACGTTGGTGGCCCGGTGGTCACAACGCCGCTTCCGGTGGTCACTGTACCAGTTGTGGCAACATCCGCCGCGCAACCCGTAATTGTTACTGCGGTGCCGGGTAATGCGGTGACGCAGACGGGCACCTACATTGTGCAACCGGGTGAGAATTTATTCCGCATTTCACTACGGTTTAACGTGTCGCTATCTGAATTGATACAGGCAAATGGGATTACAAATGCAAACCGCATTTTTGCCGGACAGCAAATCATTATTCCATGAGTCGTGATTACAGAGTTGTCGTTGATGCTGAAAGCCAGCAGGTCATCTTGCCGCGTGCGAGGTGGTGTGCTGGCTATTGGTGTCATCTGGTCGGGTTACAGTTCCGGCGCAGTTTGCCAGATGACGAGGGGCTGTTGTTCGTGAACAACGCTGAGAGTGTGGTAGGCACAACGATACACATGTTAAATGTGTACTTTAGCATAGCCGTTGTGTGGCTGGATGCTTCTGGTGTTGTTGTGGATAGTGCCCTGGCGAAGCCGTGGCGTCCTTACTATGCGCCCGCTGCTGCGGCGCAGTACTACATTGAGGCGAATCCCGATTTGCTAGATCGGGTGCGTGTGGGTCAGCAATTGATATTTACTGAGACCGCGACTTCATGAGATTTGTTGCTTTAGTGCTGTTGTTACTCGGTGCCTCAGTGAGTGTTTTGGCACAAAACAGTGAAGGAGACTATGGCATTCACGTTGTGCAGCGTGGCGAGAACTTATTCCGTATTGCCCTCAGCTATGATTTGACGACTGAAGAACTTGCCACACTAAACGGGATACAAAACCCGGCAGACATTCAAGTGGGGCAGCGTTTGTTGGTTCCCGCACAGGCTGATGTTGCAGCGCCTGTGCCAACTGTCGCGCTCGATAGTCCTTCTAGTACACCTACCGCACCTGTAACCCCCTCAGATCAGTCAATTATCAGCTTACCGGGGACGACGCACGTCGTGCAAGACGGTGAAACGCTTTTTCGGATTGCGAGTGCTTATGGGTTAACGGTGGCCGATTTAGCTGCTGCTAACGACATTATAGACCCTACACGCATTTTCGCTGGGCAAACGCTGTCTATTCCCAATACGGAGGCGGTAGCTGCCGCGCTTGAGTTGCTACCAGAGACGGTTGATACGTTTTACCTGGTGCCCGGCATATTTGTGGAAGGCCGAACGACTCAACTCCGTATTCGCACCACGTTGCCGACAGAGATTACTGGCACTTTTGCAGATGTTCCCATGGTTGTAATTGCTGACAACGAGCAGCTTCAGCATACGATTCTAGTTGGTACGCCTGTGTTCACCGAAGCTGGCGAGTACCCGTTGCAATTGCTTTTTTCAGATGCAAATGGCGTTGTAGAATTCGAGTTGTTATTTGGTGTGGCTGCTGGCACTTATGGCAGCGAGTTTATTAACCTTCAGGATGGGCGGGATGTGTTATTGAATGCCAATGTTGAGGAGGCAGAACTCGACCTGCTGCGTAACGCTACGGCTGCATTCACGCCAGAACGCTATTGGGACGGGTCAATGAGTATTCCTGTGGCAGCGGGCATCACGTCCCGCTTTGGTACGCTGCGCTCTTATAACGGCGGGGAATTTGACCGCTATCACAGTGGGACAGACTTTGCAGGTGCGCCAGGTACGCCGATTTTAGCACCGGCACCGGGGCGTGTGGTTCTTGCTGATACACTCAATGTGCGTGGCAACGCAACGATGATTGACCATGGGTGGGGCATTTATACAGGTTATTGGCATCAATCAGAGATATATGTTGTGCCGGGTGACTTCGTTACAACGGGGCAGACGATTGGCACGGTTGGCTCCACGGGGCGGGTTACAGGGGCACACCTCCACTGGGAACTGTGGGTAAACGGTGTTCCAGTAGACCCGATGCAGTGGGTACAGCAGGATTTTGTTTGGTAGTTGTGTAAACATATGATGACAAGCCGAAAATCCTTGAATCGCCACATTGAACTCATTGGGGAGCAGGTGCTTGAACAGGCAGGGCGCTATCAAGAACACCGCCCTGATGTGTCATTACCCCGGCAATGGCACGCAATCAGCGGATTTGGCGCTGTTGAGCGGACTGCCAACGGTGCAATGCTAGCGCTATCCAATGGTTATTGTGAACTCATGTGGCTCACCAACCATTGCGTGCAGGTGACCGTTGCCGTTTCAACTGATGATGCTGCGCTCTTGTCGGCTTCTGACGCGATTGTCGGTGCGAATTCGGCAGTACCGAGCAAATTTAGTGATGAACGGGATTTTGTGTGGCTTTCCACACCCAGTGTGCGGTGTCGCATTCACAAGGGCAGTGGTGCAATTGATTTGTTAAGTCGGGCTACGGCACCCGTTCTTTCTAATGTCGTGGTGTCTTTTGGTGAAGATGGCAACGGTGGGTCACGCTTAACTGGGGTCGGTGGTTCAAATGAAGTGGGCTATGGATTAGGTCAGTGGGCACCGCAAACAGATGGTCAGGCTGTGCTGACATGGAATGCGGCCCGCCAATACACGACGCCTTTCTATGCTGGGTTATGCGATGAAGGCGCATATGGTATTTACTGGGATAACCCGGCGCGGGGGCGCGTGGCTATTGGGGATTCCCTCAACTTTGCTGCTGAAGGTAACAGCAAAACTGCACGCTTTTACTTATTTGCAGGCCGCAGCATGGCCGAGGTTGTTGAGAGTTTTACCAGCCTCATTGGTCCTGCGACACTGCCCCCACTATGGCAACTGGGGCTACATTACTCGCCACGTCAGGGTATAACGCAGGATGGGCTAATGGAGGCGGCACGCCGACTGCGTGAGGATGGCCTCTCAAGTGATGTCATTCACTTGAATGCAACCTACATGGATGCGTTTAAAGTATGCACATGGGATGACGCACGCTTCCCGGATTTTGCGGCCACGATAAATGACCTGCACCGCATGGGCTACAAGGTGACGGTTGATGTCATCCCGGCTGTAAAAGTCGCGGATGATTATCACGTCTATGCGTCCGGTGTCGATCAAGATGCGTTTGTTTCCATTGAGAGGCCCATAGACGTGATTTCCTGGGGTGGGGTGTCCCGGCTACCGGACTTCGCTTCGAAGCGCGTGAGGCTGTGGTGGGTGAATCAGCTTAAGCACCTGATCCAAGCGCGGATAGACGGTGTGTTCAACGTGGATAGTGAACCTACGATACTTGATGAAGACGGGCTAACGACTTTGCCTGATCGGGCAGGGCATCGCAGTGATGATGGGGTGACTGCACCTCATTGGCAGGTTCATAATGGGTATGCAGTGCAGATGGCAGAGGCGAGTTATGAGTCACTCTATGCTTTCAACGCTCAGCAGCGGCCTGTCAATCTAACGCAGGCTGGGTATACGCAAAGCCATCGGCACGCGTCCGCTGTGGTGGATAGCACGCGCCACACGTGGGAGGGATTGCGGGACGCGATTGCCATGACGGTCAATATGAGTATGTCCGGCGCAGGCATTGTAGGGGTTACGGTGCCGGATGGCCCCGATGCTGAGTTGTATATCCGGTGGCTCCAGGCAATGGCGCTCATGCCAATCTTGCGCATGGAGGCTGGCCATGACGGATTCGACGCACAATATTGGACACTAGACCCAGACCAGCAGCGAATTGTGCGGCAGGCGCTTGCGTTTCGCTATCAACTGATGCCATATCTTTACAGCTTGATGGCAGCTTGCGCCACCCACGGCACGCCCATCATCCGACCGATGGCTTACAACGATAACAGCGCGGACCTACGCAGCGTAAACGATCAGTATATGGTTGGTGATATGTTGTTGGTGGCCCCCGCTATAGTCCCCGGACAGCATCAACGTGATGTCGTATTACCCGCAGGGGATTGGTACGACCTGTGGACACAGCAACCTGTGATGGGTGACCAAACCATTCATGTTGATTGCGGGTTAGATACACTGCCTGTGTTTGTGCGGGCAGGGGCGGTTGTTCCTATATGGCGGGCAATGCCGAACCTCAGCACCCCCCATTTGGCTACCGCGAAACTGCGTGTATACCCCGGTGTACATCGGTCATCCGTCTATGAGGATCGCGGTGATGGGTTCGAGTATCGGGAGGGTGCTTACCGCTGGCTACACTACGAAACACGCTGGTCGAATAACCGATTCCGTATTGAGCGGCATGTGGAGGGTGACTATGAGCCGTCGCATCCCCCCAGCAGTATTGAGGTCGTTGGCTTTAACAGCGAACCGATCAAAATTTCAATTGACGAGCAATCTGCCCCGGTGTGGTATTACGAGAACGAGACTGTGGAGATTTCCGTCAGTGAATTTCAGTCAATCGAGATCACGAGCCAGATTGGGCCGTCGGACGAAACCATTGTGAGCCGACCGAAAATAGAGTGAGGGCTATCTTGGCACCTGATGGTGTTTACGGCAGCGGGCTTCATACGTTTCTTCTGCGCCAACGAGGATAACGGAGTCATCGTAGCTGGCTGGGTGGCCGTCAACGAGGCGCTGCGTGTGTGAAGCCGGTTCACCGCATACCATGCAGATGGCTTGCAGCTTTGTGACGGACTCTGCGATGGCCATCAGGGATGGCACCGAGCCGAAAGGTTCCCCACGAAAGTCCATGTCAAGGCCAGCTAAAATCACACGGATGCCGCAATCAGCCAGAGTTTTGACGACGGAGATGATCTCGTCGTCCAGAAACTGCACTTCATCCACGGCGACAACAGTTGTGTTCGGCTGCCTATACTCTAGGATATGCGCAGCTCGCTCAATAACGGTCGCGTGAATATTCTGGCCGTTGTGACTGGTGACATGTTCCAGGTTATAGCGGTCATCTAGTTGTGGTTTGAATACCTGCACGTGCTGTTGGGCAATGGTCGCCCGACGGACGCGGCGAATTAGCTCTTCGGTTTTACCACAGAACATGCTGCCACAAATCACCTCGATGCAGCCAGAACGATGTTTCATAAATGCCCTCAACTCAATCTATGATAGTTACATCAAAAAGCGGATACACGAGGTATCCGCCTGGGGTGCTACGTTAACCTGAGCGTTGTTACTCGGCGGGCTGCGCTTCTGGGATTTCGTACCCAGCGTTACGGAGCGTCTTCTTGATTTCGGCCAACACCTGGCGACCAATACCATTGATCTCCAAAAAGCCTTCGTCACCAACATCAGCGAACTTATCCAAGAAATCGCTCACAACATTGATTTCGTTGTCTAGCAGGATGTTGGTTGTGCGCTTGTTGAGGCCCAACTCTGTGATGGGCAAGTTGAGAGGCGTCTTGGCGGCTTCACGCTCAACAACCTCGTCATTGATACGATCACGCTGGCGCAAGCGGTTCATGAACTTGTCAACGCGTCCCTCAGTGTCCACAATACGCTGTTCACCTGTGTAGAAAGGGTGACAGGCGGAGCAAATGTCTGTGCGAATTTCGGCAATGGCCGCTCCAGTTGTCCAGGTGTTACCACAGGCGCAAACGACTGTCGCCTCGGAGTACCATTCTGGATGGAGGTCTTTCTTCATGGGCTGTGCTTTTCCTCGTACTTAGGCGGACGCATTCGGGTTGCGCCCGCGACGATTTGGGTTATTTTGGGATAAGTTGGGAAATGACCGACGGGTCAGCAACGCTAAGCGTCAGATTCCCGTTCCTGCATTTCCTCTTGGGTTGGGACGGTTGCAATGGCGACCGGGGTCACGCTGACCTGCTTTTGCCCTTTGCGACCCCGCATACGCTTGAACGTGACGACGCCTGCTTCAGTTGCGAAAATCGTGTAGTCCTTGCCGATAGCAACGTTGTCGCCGGGGTGAAACTTCGTACCACGCTGACGCACAATAATGTTACCGGGAATCACGAACTCGCCACCAAAGGCTTTGATGCCCAGGCGCTTGGACTTACTATCGCGACCGTTGCTTGATGAACCGCCACCCTTTTTATGAGCCATGTGTGTTGTCTCCTTAGACTAAGATTTCATCAATCATGATGCGTGTGTAATGATGCCGGTGACTCTTCTTCCGGCGGTAGTTGGTGCGCTGGCGATACTTGAACACGATGACTTTTTTGTCGCGCCACTGCTTCATAACGGTGGCTTTGACCTTGGCCCCTTCCACGAGGGGCTGGCCGATGGTGGTGGTGTCGCCATTGGCTACTAGCAGCACATCCTCAATCTCGATTTGTTCCCCCTCTTCATAAGGGAGCTTTTCAACGTCGAGGTAGCGGCCCTCTTCAATACGGTATTGTCTTCCGCCTGCGCGGATGATTGCGTACACAACAAACTCCAATCTTCACTTGCCGACCGCAGGCGTGATCTTTTGAGAAACACCTGACGGGGAAAATTGGCGGCAAACGATCTGTAATATGAGCAAACAAATAGCCCCATCGCGGGGCTGGTAGCGGAGTAAATGATAGGCTTGTGGCGGGGTAATGTCAATAATGATGTGACTGATTAACGGATGAACATGGCATCCCCGAAGGAAAAGAAACGATACGATTCCTGCTTAGCGATTTCATAGGCGTTGAGCAGGTATTCTCGGCCAGTGAAGGCGCTTATCATCATGAGCAAGCTAGAGCGGGGTAGATGAAAATTGGTGATGATGCCGTCCATCACGCGCCACTTGTAACCCGGATAAATGAACAGGCTTGTGTCCTGTTCAAAGTCAATAACAGGACGCCATGGGCACATATCCCCCAGTAATTCAGGCTGGGCCGGGTCGCCGCCCGCACTCAGGATGCCTGCTGTTTCCAGCGTGCGGGCGCTGGTGGTACCTACAGCGATGATGCGTGCCCCGGCAAGCTTGGCCGCGTTGATGATATTGGCATCGGTTGCTGAGAGCGCAGCGTATTCGCTGTGGATTTTGTGGTCTTTGACCTGATCCACTTTGACAGGCTGGAAGGTGTCTAGCCCGACGTGCAGCGTACAGTAGGCGAATTTTACACCCTGGTCGCGGAGTTGAGTAAGCAGTTCCGGTGTGAAGTGAAGACCTGCCGTTGGTGCAGCGGCAGACCCAGTGTGGCGATTGTAGACGGTTTGGTAGCGGTCGGGATCATCTACGCGCTGGTGGATATAAGGGGGAAGGGGCGTTTCTCCAACGTTGGCGAGATGATCGTTGATGGGCTGTGAGAACTGCACTACACGCTCGGCACCGTCAAGCCTGTCGACGATGTTGGCGGTAAGTTCTGTATCTGGCACAGCGAGTGTTGTGTCATCGTGAATGCGTTTGCCGCCAACCAGCGCCCGCCAGCGTGTGTCATCAAGCTGGCGGAGTAAGAGGATTTCCGCTTTGCCGCCAGTATCTGCTTTGACAACCGACAGCCGTGCGGGGAAGACGCGGGTGTTGTTCAATACCAGGACATCCCCTGGGTCAAGCATGGCCGCAACATCACGGAAGATGTGATGGCCCACGTCACCCGTGTTGCGGTCTAATGTCATCAGCTTGGAACTATCGCGTGGTTCTACAGGCATTTGGGCAATGAATGATTCAGGTAAGTCGTAGTCAAAGTCTGAGACGTGCATCGGTCACCTCACAGGAGCAGCTTTTGGGCATGGCCATTGTCATCTGTGTCGTAGGGTACACCGAGATGCTCATAGGCAGCGATACGGATGACACGCCCGCGCGGTGTGCGTTCGATAAAGCCGAGTTGGAGCAAGTAGGGTTCGTTGACATCCATAATGGTACCGGGGTCTTCGCTGATCGCCGCTGCAATGGTATCCAGGCCGACGGGGCCACCGTCAAACTTGTCGATAATTGTTAGCAGTATCCGTCGGTCGATGTCATCCAGGCCAAGATGATCGATATTCATCATATCGAGTGCTTCGCCAGAGACCGGGCCAGTGATGACGCCGTCTGCACGTACTTGTGCATAGTCGCGAACGCGACGCAGCAGCCGAAGGCCCACACGCGGTGTGCCACGCGAGCGGCGAGCAATGGCAGCCGCCCCTTCGGGGGTCATTTCGACGTTGAGCATGCCCGAAGCGCGCGTCAGGATGTGTTCCATAGCCGGTTGGTCGTAGAAGTCCATGCGGAAGCGGGCACCAAAGCGATCACGGAGCGGGCCAGCCAACAGGGAGAGACGGGTGGTGGCTCCGACGACTGTAAAACGGGGCAGGTTAATGCGCACATTCTTTGCAGCAGGCCCCTTGCCGATGACAATGTCGAGCGCGAAGTCCTCCATAGCCGGGTAAAGTACTTCTTCCACAGCACGTCCCAGGCGATGAATCTCGTCAATGAAGAGTACATCTCCCTTTTTGACATGGGTCAGGATTGCGGCCAGGTCACCTGCGCGCTCAATGGTGGGGCCAGCGGTGACGTGAATTTTCGTGCCCATCTCGTTGGCGATGACAAATGCCAGCGAGGTTTTACCCAGGCCGGGTGGCCCGTAAAATAGAACGTGGTCAATGGGTTCCTGGCGCGCCTTTGCTGCTTCAATGATGATTTCGAGATTATTGCGAATCTGATCCTGGCCGATGATGTCCACCAACTGTTTAGGACGCAACGCAATATTTTCTCTGTCATCTGGACGGCGCTTGCCGTCAATCATGCGTCCGGCGTCAGCCATGGGCCAATCCTGCTCACTCAGTGCGATATTTGGTTAGTATACCGAACAGGTGTACGAATATGGAAGGTGACTTTGACAGGCACCATAGGAGAACGTACAATCCCGCCAACTTAGAAAGGAGAAAGCTTTTGGCTGACGTATACGTCTCAAAGCACCCCTTGATCCAGCACAAAATCACGGCCATGCGCGATGTGAACACGTCGCACCGCGAGTTTCGCGATTTGGTACGTGAGGTGTCTATGTTGTTGGCCTATGAGGTGACAACGGACTTGCAGGTAGAACCGAAAACTGTGACGACGCCAATGGGCAAGGCTGACGGTCAGAAAGTGCGTGAAATTGGGCTGGTGCCCATTTTGCGGGCTGGCTTGGGCATGACAGATGGCATGCTGCGGGTACTGCCCCAAGTACAGGTGTGGCACATTGGCCTCTATCGCGATGAAGAAACGCTGCGCCCAGTGGAATACTACAATAAGCTGCCCAACGACCCCACAGTCGAGTTGTGCGTTGTTCTTGATCCGATGTTAGCAACGGGTGGGTCGGCCAGCGCGACAATCGACATTCTCAAAAACTGGGGGGTTAAAAAGATCAAGTTCATGGGTCTTATTGCCGCCCCAGAAGGCATCGAGAGGCTGGCGACAGATCATCCTGACGTGCCCATCCATGTTGGGGTGATGGATGACCGACTGAACGAAGTTGGCTACATCGTACCGGGGCTGGGTGATGCTGGTGACCGCATGTTTGGGACGTAACCCACGCCAATGCCGACTTATGCAGCGTTTTTGATTGTCTTCTTGCTCAGCTTGTGTGCGGCAGCCGTGGTTGCCCCGGCGGCGATTGCGCTAAGCAGGCGCTTTGATGTGGTTGATCGGCCCGGAGGGCGCAGGCGTGGGCACGGGGCGATAGGGCGGTTGGGCGGCATGGCAATTTATGTTGGCTTTGTAGGGGCGATTGTGGCGGCCCAGTGGTTGCCTGTG
>CAWUJQ010000105.1:0-13097 GCA_963922445.1 uncultured bacterium | reverse complement strand
GCTGTTGGTTGGACGCCCCTATACGACGCGCCTCGCCTCGCCGCTGATTTAGGGCTTCGCGAAGCGTGGGTCAAAGATGACGGAGCCAACCCCACTGGCTCCCTCAAAGACCGGGCCAGCACAATGGTCGTGGCGCGAGCGCTGGACATGGGCGTTAAAGTCGTGAGTACTGCTAGCACGGGCAATGCCGCGGCTGCACTCGCAGGTGTCGGTGCGTCGCTCAACACAGATATGGAAATTGTGATCTTCGTGCCCGCTACTGCTCCTGAAGCCAAGATCGCTCAGTTGTTGGTGTATGGCGCAAAGGTATTGCTTGTTGAAGACACATACGACGTTGCCTTTGACCTGTGCTACGAAACCTGCGTGAGCGAAGGCTGGTACTGCCGCAACACAGGCATCAACCCCTACACCACTGAAGGCAAGAAAACCGTCTCCTACGAAATTGCGGAACAGATGAACTGGGACGTGCCCGACGTGGTTGTCGTCAGTGTGGGCGACGGCAGCATTATCAGCGGGATTCATAAAGGCTTTGTAGAATTGCACAAATTAGGCTGGACGGAGCGAATTCCGCGCTTGATTGGTGTACAATCAGAAGGAAGTTCACCGCTAGTACAGGCATGGGAAAAAGGCGAGAGCGCTGCCGATATGCAGCCGCAAACCGTCCACACCATTGCAGACAGCATTTCGGCTGGCCTGCCCCGCGACCGAGTTAAGGCGATGCGGGCTGTTTGCGAAACTGAGGGCGCGTTTGTTGCCGTGCCAGACGAGGCCATCATTGCCGCGATACCAACCTTCGCCCGTCTGACAGGCGTTTTTGCCGAGCCGTCGTGCGCGGCGCTTTACCCGGGTGCTAAACGCGCCCTGGAGTTGGGTCACATTCAACCCAGCGACCGCGCCGTGTTCGTTAGCACGGGTAACGGCCTCAAGGATGTGCGGCGTGCGCAGCAGTCTGTTAGCGGTGGCCTTCACGTTAAACCCACCGTTGAATCCGTCCGAGAAGCTCTAGGCATATGACCGAACAACCGCGCTACTCCATCGTAGCGCCCATTTACAACGAAGAAGACAACATCCCTATCCTGCATGAGCGCATCAGCGCCGTGATGGACAAAACTGGCCAACCGTGGGAGCTAGTCTGCGTGAACGACGGCAGCCGCGACGCGTCTAAGCAGGTGCTTGAGGCACTGGCCGAGCGCGACCCCCGCGTGAAGCTGGTCAATTTTGCGCGCAACTTCGGCCATCAAACCGCCGTTACAGCGGGGTTACACTACACCTCGGGGGACGCCGTCGTCATTATTGATGCCGACCTACAAGACCCACCCGAACTCATCCTGGAAATGATCGAAAAGTGGCAAGAAGGCTACCAAGTCATTTACGCAGTGCGCACCTCACGCAAAGGTGAAACACCGTTCAAGCGAATGACGGCAGGACTGTTTTATCGGTTAATTTACCGGATTACCGATGTGAATATTCCGCTGGACACAGGCGACTTCCGCCTGATGGACAGGGCCGTAGTTGATGTGCTTAACGCCATGCCCGAACACAACCGCTTCATTCGTGGCATGACAAGTTGGGTAGGCTTTGACCAGATTGGTGTTGAGTACGAGCGCGATGAGCGCATTCATGGCGAAACCAAGTACCCCCTCCACAAAATGGTGCGTTTTGCCCTGGATGCCATCACCAGCTTTTCGTACTTCCCGCTACAAGTGATGATTTATGTGAGTTTGGTCATGGGCTTTCTTGCCCTCTTAACCGTGCCAGTCATCAGCACATTACGTTTGGCCTACGGGCCAGATTTTTTCGGCGGGCAAGCCACCACGATTGTGCTGCTGCTGCTGCTGAGTGCCTTTCAGTTGTTTTTCCTATTCATGATGGGCCAGTACGTTGCACGCATCTACGATGAGGTGCGCGGCAGGCCGTTATACGTTGTGGCGAAGACCAAGGGTTTTGACGATAATAAACCAAGCATTCGTCACAACACACAAACCAAAGCAGGCATTCAGGTACAAGTCAAAGAAACCACGACAACAACCTGATTCGCTACTGACCTAGTAAGGGCTGGACCACATGATGGACAACAAACAACAGGAAGATGTCAAAGTACGCATTCAAGCCTACCGTACCATTGTTGAAGAGTACGAACGACTAGACAACGAAATCGACACGCTAATTACCCGCAACGGGGGTCAATCAAAAAACATGTCGAGTGATGATCTCGACCTATACCGTCAACTCGCCCGCAAACGCAGGGACATCTTGAATGAGATGCGCCTGCTGGAACGTGATTTACTTGATGAATAACTTGATTTACTTTTGCTTTACTGGAGAAAGCCTGTGATTACCGGACCAACGTTCGAAGAAATGCTGCACCCGCAGTCCATCGCGCCAGAAACGCGCCAGCGCGCACTGGCGGCGCGTACCACTGACCCGCTTGACCCCGTGAACCTGTTTAACATCACCTGGCGCGACGGCAGCGACAACATCTACTACGTGGTGCTGCCGCCTGAGCTGACGGGTGTAAAAGCGCCAATCGTTGTGCTCTATGGCAAAGACTTCCCGTCCGGCAGTCATAAAGTCGGCCCGGCGTATTCTGTGCTGCTGGAAAAAGAACTTTTTGGCGAAGTTGACCCCGCTGTCCACCGCCTTGTGTGGCCTTCAACAGGCAACTATGGCATCGGCGGCGCGTGGGTTGGCGGGCGCATGGGTTGCCAAAGCGTCGTCGTGTTGCCAGAGGAGATGAGCCAGGAGCGCTTCGCCCGCATCGAAAGCTACGGCGCAGAGGTCATCAAAACGGTCGGTTCCGAGAGCAACGTGAAAGAGATTTACGACGAAACGTGGCGCTTACGGCAAGACCCGAACACCCGCATCATGAACCAGTTCGATGAGATGGGCAACTACCGCTTTCACTATCATGTGACGGGCAACACCGCCGTCGAACTCATTGAGGAACTGCACGCGCAGGGCATCGGCAACGGGAAAGCGGCTGCCTTTGTGTGGGCGATGGGCAGTGCCGGGACAATGGCCGCTGGCGACCGGCTTAAGCAGGTCTACCCGGACTGCAAAGTCGTCGGGTTGGAGCCGGCGCAGTGCCCCACGCTTTACAATAACGGCTACGGTGCGCACGAAATTCAAGGCATTGGCGACAAGCACGTGACGTGGGTGCATAACACCTTCAACATGGACGCGCTGATGTGCATTGATGACACCGCTTGCCTGAAGGGGCTGCAACTGCTGGCCGAACCCACCGGACGTGAAACGCTGGTCAAGCGGTTCGGCGCAGATGAAGCGCTCGTAGAGCGTCTGGGGGATATGTTCGGCATTAGCGGCATCTGTCACATCCTCGGCTCCATTAAAACGGCCAAAGCCTACGATTTTGGTGAAGACGATGTGATTATCACCGCTGCGGCGGACAGCCTGGATCGCTATCACTCAATTATTGGGCGTATGCAGCACCAATACGGCGCACTTGATGAAGCAGCCGCGACCGCCCGCGTTGAGGGCGTTTTCCACGCCGTCACAACCGATTACGTGCAACACGCGACACCACACATCCACCAACGCTGGCACAATTTGAAGTACTACACCTGGGTTGAGCAGCAGGGCAAGTCCGTGGATGAACTTGACGCCCAGCGTGACCCTGCCTGGTGGGAAGCGCATCAGCAGTTGGTTGCCGAAATCGACGAGCGCCTCATTGCTGCCCGAAAGGAAGCCGGAGTGATCGCCTAGTGTATCCCGAAGACCGTGTGCTGATTGGTGTGATTACCACCAAACGCGACCTCAAATTTGCCCGTGAAAGCCACTGGTATCGCATCCCGCAGCAGCGGTTGCCACGCGGCGTGTATGCCGAATACATCGCGTTTTTCCTCAGCGGCAAGGTCTTCGGGGAACAAAGTGGTTCAATTCCATACTACGCACGGCGGAAGGGTGTCGAATTGGCCCGCCGCCGTGAACTGATTCCCGCGCAGCGAAACCATAAACGCGCCGACGAGGTATATTACAAAATTGGGTTGGAGCCATTACAGATCAAACAGCCGCCCATTACCAACCCTACCCGACGTGTCATCACGTTTATTAACACCACCTGGGATCGGTTTCTCGCTGCAACGGAAATTGGCGACCTATACAGTCAGGCAGACTACTTTGTAGATCGCATCTATCACGCGCTGCGCAGCCCATACATGCGCATTGAGCGTTATTGGGAAGCTGACCAATACCAAACGGGCTATGCGCCGCAACTGCGCATCCTTTGCCAACGCGGGGAAGTTGTCGCCTCTACAGACGACAATGAGGGCGGTGTATATCTAGATGCATCAAAAAACGACGACGAATTGTTAGCCGAAATTCGCGCGGAGATTGCCCGCCACGACGGGCCGTACTCGCTTCGCATACCTTACGACGGCTAACCCAGCGAACGGACTCAACCTATGCTCATTACCAATGCAACACTTGTCACCTGGGGTGACGACTGCCAAATCCTAAACAATCATGCCCTGTACATCGAAGATGGGTGCATTGCGGCCATTGGCCCGACCAGTGACCTGCGCGCCCAATACCCTGACGCACCCGTCACGGACGCGCACGGCCAACTTGTGATGCCCGGTAACATTTGCGCGCATACGCACTTCTACGGGGCCTATGCACGCGGGATGGGCATCCCTGGCCCAGCCCCCGCGAACTTCCCGCAAATCCTGGAGCGTTTGTGGTGGCCGCTTGACCTCGCCTTAGATGCAGACAGTATCCGGGCCAGTGCTGCCGTATTCGCCGTTGACGCAATCCGTCACGGCACCACCACCGTGTTCGACCATCACGCCAGCCCAAACCACATTGATGGCAGTCTGGACATTATCGCAGATGTGCTGGATGAGGCTGGCTTACGGGGGGTGCTATGCTACGAAGTCACAGACCGTAACGGTAAAGAGGGTGCTAAATACGGCATCCAAGAGAACCTACGCTTTATCGAAGCGGCAAAGGCGCGGCCTACCATCGCCGGGACGTTTGGCCTGCACGCCAGCCTATCCCTTGACGATGACACACTGCGGGCCTGCGCCGATGCACTGCCAGACGGCACAGGGGTTCACATTCATGTGGCGGAACACGAAGCGGACGAAGAAAACAGCCTCAAGCGCAGTGGTAAGCGCGTCGTCCATCGCCTGCACGACTACGGCCTGTTGGGTGAAAACACGATTGCTGCCCACTGCGTCCATATTGATGACGCCGAACGCGTTCTGCTCGCAGAGACGGGCACACGGGTCAGCCATCAGGCCCGCTCAAACATGAATAACGGCGTGGGCGCTATGGATTTAGACAAAATGCTTGCGGCAGGCGTCAACGTGTGCATGGGCACAGACGGCTTTCTGCACAACATGGTCGAGGAGTGGAAAACAGCCTATTTGCTGCATAAGGTTGCTAATCGTGACCCGCGTGAGGCCAACGGTGCAGACATCATCAACATTGCGGTTGCCAACAATGCCCGTCTTACAGAGACATTCTTCCCCGGTGAGCGTTTCGGAGAAATTGCCATCGGCGCAGCGGCAGACTTAATCTTTGTTGACTATCACCCATTCACACCCATGAGCGGCGGCAATATGCCCTGGCATGTGCTGTTCGGCTTTGAGGCATCTATGGTGACGGCAACCATCGTGAGTGGCCGCGTGTTAATGTATGACCGTGAACTGAACACCCTGGACGAAAGCAAAATCGTGGCCGATGCGCTATCCTATGCGCCGGATGTGTGGCAGCGCTATCAGGCGAACGCAGAGCGCAGCTTGCGATAACCCACCCAATAAAGGACAGACCATGACTGAGCAAGATACAAGCATCATGATAAAAATCGCGGTATTAGGCGGCACAGGCAAGGAAGGCTCTGGGCTGGCCCGCCGCTGGGCGGTGAACGGCTATCAGGTCATCATCGGTTCACGCTCCGAAGAGCGCGCAGTCGAAGCCGCCAAGCAGATTAACGAGGAATTGGGCGGTGAATACCTAACTGGAATGGAAAACAGTGCTGCTGCCGAAGAAGCTGACATCGTCGTGTTGAGCGTGCCCTACAGCGCCCACCGTCCCACACTGGAAGCTGTGAAAGACCAATTAGCAGGCAAAACGCTCGTTGATGTCACTGTACCGACCCCATTCCCCCAACCAGCCGTCATTCCAGAAGGCAAATCTGCCGCGCAGGAAGCCCAGGCGCTGGTCGGTGATGACGTAAATGTCGTTTCCGCCTTTCAAAACGTGAGCTCTGGCAAGCTCAAAAAGCTGGATAGTTCCGTCGACACAGACGTATTGATTACTGGAGATGACGAGGACGCTAAAAAAAATGTGGTTGCCCTGGTAGAAGCAGCCGGAATGCGCGGCATTGACGCGGGGCCGCTGGCCAATGCCATTGCTGCGGAGGCGCTAACGGCAGTACTCTATCACGTCAATAAGACGTACAAAATTAGAGGCGCGGGCATCCGCATCACGGGGGTCTAATTGGCAAAGCAGCCGCATTCCTTTCAGGTGATTGCCCTGGCTGGCATTCCGCTTGTGCAGCCCGGTGACGACCTCGCCCAACTGATACTAAACGGGTTGGCTGCGTCAAACCTGGCCTTGCAGGCGGGTGATGTGCTCGTGATTACGTCAAAGGTTGTGTCTAAAGCCGAGGGGCGCACAGTTCGGCTGGCTGATGTGCAGCCCAGTACTGACGCAGAACACTATGCAGAAGTCACGGGTAAAGACCCACGCATGGTTGAACTGGTGCTGCGCGAAAGCAAGAGCGTTTCACGCGCCGCACAAAATGTTCTTGTCGTCGAACATCGGCTGGGGTTCGTCTCGGCAAATGCTGGCATTGACCAGTCCAACATCGAGAGTGGCGAAGGCACCGTGCTGCTGCTGCCCGCCAATCCCGATGAAACAGCAGCACACCTGCGCAATCATCTGTACGAGTCAACCGGAGTGCTAGTAGGGATCGTCATCAGCGACTCGCACGGTCGCCCATTCCGATTAGGTACCGTTGGCGTGGCGATTGGCGTCGCGGGAATGCCAGCCCTACTCGACTTGCGCGGCGCAGATGATTTATATGGGCGCAAACTGCAAATCACGATTCAGGGCTATGCAGATATGGCCGCATCGACGGCGCAACTGGCATCTGGTGAGGGCAGCGAGGGCCGCCCAGTCGTACTCATTCGCGGCCTGAACCTGCCACTAGTGGAGGGTAAGGCTGCTGATTTGAACCGTCTGCCGGAACATGATCTGTACAGGTAAAGTTGTTTCGTCTGCCCGTCGGAATTACAATTGAACTATGCAATCTGTCATCGAAACAATCCAATCACGGCGTTCATTGCGGCGCTATAAGCCGCAACCTGTGCCACAAACTACGATTGAGCAGGTACTCACCGCAGCCGCCTGGGCACCGTCTGCACATAATCGCCAGCCCTGGCGCTTCACTGTCATTCAGACGGAACCCGTCAAGGCAACGTTGGCCGAGGCTATGGGCGCACGCCTTCGGGCTGACCTGGAAGCCGATCACGTACCACAAACCGTCATCGAAAAAGACGTGGGACGGTCCTACGAGCGCATCACATTGGCACCTGTGCTGATCTTACTGGCCCTAACGATGGCAGATATGGACGATTACAACGACGAACGCCGCCGCTATAATGAACACACGATGGCTATTCAAAGCACTGCAATGGCCGGGCAAAACCTGTTACTGGCCGCACATGACGCGGGTTTGGGTGCTTGCTGGATGTGTGCCCCACTATTCTGCCCCGACGTTGTGCGCACGGCCCTGAACTTACCCGCTGACTGGGAGCCGCAATCCCTGATAACTATGGGCTACCCTGCACAAGAACGTGAGCGCACACGCCATCCACTGGAAAAGAGCGTCCTGTGGCGATAGACAAGGTTGTGCTGTTGGTGGGGGGTGTTGGTGGGGCCAAGCTCGCTTATGGCCTTAAGGAGTTGCTCCCGCCAGGGCAGTTGACCATCATCGTCAACACCGGGGATGACTTCTGGCTGCATGGCCTGCGCATTTGCCCAGACCTGGACACAATCACGTATACGCTCGGCGAACGGATTGACAAGCGCAAAGGGTGGGGAGTCGCCAACGACACAACCCAAATGCTAGGCGCACTGAGCGACCTGGGCGTAGACACATGGTTTCAATTGGGTGATATTGACCTCGCCACGCACCTGCTGCGGACTGAGATGCTAAGCGAGGGCCACACACTCACACAGGTAGCGGCACACATTCGAGCGTCATTTGGCGTGCAACACGATATTTTGCCCATGACCGATGACACCGTGGCGACTCTTGTTGATACCGTTGAGCATGACGAATTGGCTTTTCAAACGTATTTCGTGCGTCACCGTTGGCAGCCTACCGTGCGCGGATTAACCTATGTCGGCGCGAATGAAGCCCAAGTCAATCCAAGCGCAAAAGCCGCCATTGAAGCAGCGGATGTCATCATGTTGGGGCCGTCGAATCCCTGGCTGTCGATTGCGCCCATACTGGCTGTTGGTGACATGCGTCAGACCATCCTTGGTAAGCAGGTGCCGCGTGTGGCGGTGAGTCCCATTGTGGGCGGTAAGGCTATCAAGGGGCCAACAGCCAAAATCATGAGCGAACTAGGCATGGCTCAAACGGCGCAAACTGTAGCCGACTACTATAGCGAGGTCATCAACGGGTTTGCTTATGACCAGCAGGACGCCCCATTGCACATGCCACGCATGCAGGCGGCGGCATTCCAAACCGTGATGCACACGGATCGTGATAAAATTGTTCTTGCAGAGCAGTTACTCAACTGGATCGAAAATTGGAGCTAGGCAAATTATTATGAGCGTGTGGGTACTTATTCCCGTCAAACCTCTCACACGCGCCAAAAGCCGTCTTTCCCCGGTATTAACGGCTGAGCAGCGTACCGAACTGGCAGAGTTGACCCTGCGCCGCACCCTGGATGTGGTGGCGCAACTGCCGCAGGTGGCAGGCGTACTCGTCATCAGCCGGGATGGGCGTGTGCTGTCTTTGGCGCGGGGACTGGGTGCGCACACCATCCAAGAAAGCGGCGCACCGGAGCTAAACCCGGCCCTCATGCGGGCCACACAGGTGCTCAATAGCTGGCGCGCCGATGCGGTTCTTATCCTTCCAGCCGACATCCCGCTCGTAAATGCCGATGACCTGACGAATATGATCCGCATGGGTAATAATCACAATACAGTGGTCGTAGCGACGGACGACATCCGTGATGGCACCAACGTCTTGTTTGTCAGGCCGCCCGGCCTGTTCCCATATGCTTATGGAGAGGCGAGTTTTGCCCGTCACCAGCAGCTTGCGCGCTTGGCCGGGGCAAACGTCCACATCTACGAATCGGAATTGCTTGCGCTGGATTTGGACACGCCAGAAGACCTTAAGAAGTACCAGCAATTTGTAGATGAGGGGAAATACGGCGCCGAACCTCTACTACTTCCTGATATATCCGACGGCGCAAACTAGGAGAACCTTCATAATGACTGACCGCGTTGCCTTATATTTACAAGATGCGCACGCCCTGCAAGACGCCATAAAGTATGTGCAATATGCCGAGGCCCAAGGCTTTGAGGCCGTGTGGCAGGCTGAAAGCCGCCTTGTGCGCGATGCCATTGTGCCTATGGCGGCCTTTGCTGCCACCACAACCACAATCAAAGTAGGGTCTGGCGTTGTTAACAACTGGACGCGCAATACGGCTGTGATGGCGGCGACGTTCCTCACGCTGGACGACCTGGCCCCTGACCGAATTTTGTACGGTGTTGGCGCATGGTGGGATCCGCTGGCGAAAAACGTTGGCATTCATCGGCACAAGAACCTGAAAGCAATGCGCGAACACATCGAAGTGATGCGCCGCCTGCTAGCCCGTGAGCGCGTGACATTCGACGGTGAATTCGTGAAAATGACTGACGTGGAACTGGACGTGGTGCATGGCCGCAAAGAGCCGCGTAACGTGCCACTCTATATTGGTGCGACAGGGCCACAAATGATGACCCTCACGGGCGAAATTGCCGACGGCGTGGTGCTAAACTATCTGGTATCGCCCCAGTACAACGTAGGCGCAATGGAACGCCTTGAAGAGGGGGCTAAACGGGCTGGCAAGCACATAGAAGACATTGACCGCCCGCAGCTCGTGGTTTGCTCCGTGGATGAAGACCGGCAAAAGGCCCTTGATGGTGCCCGCAAGCTCGTGACGCAGTACCTGGGCCAGCAGCCGCACATCATGAAGGCCAGCGGCGTCAGCCAAGATTTGCTTGACGAGATCAACCAAGTTTTGACGTGGCCCGCCACCGAAGAACAAATCATGGAAGCCATGACACTCGTCCCAGATGATGTCGTCCAGCTCATCACCGCCAGCGGCACCCCTGAAGAAGTGAAGGCGAAGGTACGCGAATACGTCACAAATGGTGCCACCTGCCCAATTTTGTATCCGCTTGGCCCTGACGTGAAGTATATGATCGACATCTTTGCAGACGGCTACTCAAGCTGATTTTGCGTTTGTTCACGTTCACGTGTGGGGTGCAGCTGTACCCCACACCACTCAACCCCCGCTCACGATGACAACCCGCCCGCTGCCGTCGTCAACCGATAATCCAGTCACTGTTCCGGGTTGGCTATTCGCCTGGATAGCCATACTGGTAGTGATTGTGTTGGCTGCGTTCGTGGTGCTGCCCGTCCTTATCAGCGGCAGAGCGTTAGTGCTGCCCCTTGACGACGTTTACATTCACTTTCAGTACGCACGGCAAATTGCAGCCGGTGAGCCGTACATCTACAACCCTGGCTTGCCACCATCATCGGGAGCGACCAGCCTACTTTATCCGTATTTGCTAGCGATTGGCTATTGGGCTGGTTTCACCGGCTTGTCGCTGGCATTGTGGGCACTTTCCCTGGGGGCAGCCGCCCTGTTTGTATCGTGCTGGCTCGTGTATCTGCTGGCCCGCCATGCCGGGCTTCAAGCGGTCAACGCTGCTGCCCTGAGTAGCCTATTTGCGCTTACCGGCAGCCTCGCGTGGCACTACGTCAGCGGCATGGAAACCGGGTTGTTGATTGCATTCATGCTGCTCACGTTCTACGCCATTGTCACCGACCGCATCCAACTCACTGTGTTGGGGGCCGCGCTCATGGCGGTCACCCGGCCCGAGGGGGCGATTATGGCCGTGGTCGCTGTCGGGTTGTCGGCACTTGCCAATTGGCGTCAACCACAGCGTTTGTTATGGCTGACGCTACCGCTGTTAGCTCTTGGAATCCAGCCCGTTGTCAACTGGATTTTCACGGGCAGCTCGACCGCCGCTGGCAGTGATGCAAAATCCATTTTGAGTATGGTACCCACCAACTACAGCGTGATTGCCATGCGAATCCTTCAGAACTTTGGCCGCATGTGGTGGGAGTTCCTCACGGGCTACAGCCCACGCGAGGGATTGTATTTGCCAGTTCCGCTTACTGCGATAGCGACTGTTGGTGTTGCTGGCTTGCTTTTACGCGGATTGCGGCAGCGGCGCGGCTTACTGGTGCCGTTGGTGGCTTTGGGGTGGCTCACTGCCGGGACGCTGGCTGTCGCCACCCTTGACCCGGCCTTCTGGCACTTTAAGCGCTATCAAATGCCCTTTATGGCGCTGTTATTTCCGCTCGCTGCGTGGGGATTGGTACGGTTCGGGCAACGAACCCAGCGATTTGCCTTAGCGCTGTTGGCGGTCACCGCTTTGTGGAGTGGTTGGCGGTTCCAGCAGTCCTATCAAATCAACGTGAACTTGCTGCTCCAACAGCAGATTCCTATGGCAGCGTGGCTTGATTCCAACACACCCCTCGATGCAGTTATTGCTGTTCATGACGTTGGCCTGATGCGCTACATCGGTGATCGCACCACCGTCGATATGGTAGGGCTGACCACGCCCGGTGCTGCTGATAGCTGGCGCAATGGCCCCGGCGCGGTGGCTGAATTCATGTCTGCACACGAGCCACGCCCCACTTACGTCGCCTCATACACCGATGCCCTCGGATTGAGCTACCTGGCCGATACCAACATCTACGGCACTTTGCTGGCAGAATATCCTGTTGCACTGGATGACAACTTCAACGTTGCGCTCGCTGGTGCCTATCAGGGGGTGTGGCAAACCGAATGGTCTGCTGCCGATGCCGCCAATCAGCCGCGCCAACCGTATCCCGTTGCGGCCACCGCCGATATGACCCTGGTTGACTGGATAGATGTGGCTGATTTGCAGTCTGAGGCCGCCCACAATTACCAATGGCGCAGCAATGGCGCGCTAACAGGCTTCCCCACAGAAGCCTATGAGCATGACTACCTGAGTTGCACAGACGTCTGTACCGTTATGGACGGGGGGCGGCGCATCGACGCGTATGAGTCGTTCACACTAGCTACTAATCCCGATGAGGACATGATTCTGGTGACTCGTGTACACCCGGCATTCTCAGGCAGCTTTGACATCCACATCAATGGCGACCTTGTCGCCACCCGAACCATCCCGGCGGCGCCGGGACAGTGGCTAGACGTAGCCACCGCAGTTGAGGCCGAGCGAATCAGCGCCAGCACCATCGTTGAAGTTGTTCCCAATGTACCTGGCGGGCACTACATGCCCTACTACCATTGGGCCTATCAGGGCAATATCCCACCAGAAGCACCGAGCAGTGACCAGCCGCTCGCCAACTTCGACGGTGTGATCGAGGTCACGGGCCTCACCACAACAATCGAAGGCGATCATGTTCGCGTCGCGTTTAATTGGACGGCCAATACAGCCCAACGGGCAGATTACCGCCTGTTTGTTCACGTTTATGACGATGTAAACGCCCCGCCCATCGCCCAGGTTGATCGTTACCCCGTTGACGGTGCAACTCCGCCGGGTAACACCTTGCCGGGTGAAGTTTTTGAGGAAATTATGGTAAACTTGCCGGAATTTAGTCTGGGTCGCTATCGGGTGGCCCTAGGCTTCTACGATCCTGTAAATGGTATTCGATTACAACCAGCATCAACCAGCATGTCCACCTCTAAAGATGGTCGGTTATGGTTAGCAACGTTTGAAATTGAGTGAGTAGAGTCAACGACCACCGACTCAAAGTCGGTGGCTTGGAAAGCGACTGAAAGTCGCCT
>CAWUJQ010000104.1:0-13143 GCA_963922445.1 uncultured bacterium | reverse complement strand
GGTCGAGCGGGAATGTGCGCTCGATACCGCGGTCATCGCTGTAGACGGTGAACGTAATGCCCTGCTGCATGAAAATGCGTGATGATGACTGCTGCCGATGGACAAGGTCGTCCGCGGTCATTTTTCCCAAGTGGTCTAACAGCGCTTTGTAGTGTGGCCGGGGTGCGCCGTCAGCCTCAAATATCTCATCAAATATAGATGGGGTTGTGTCGTATTGGGCGAACGATGTGTTCACGCCATCTGCCGAAGAAAGCGATACCATACGTCTCTCATTTCCTAAGGACTTCACTAAAATTATGCGGATTGGGTCGAAAGGTGTTTCAGGTCATGTTCTGTAATCGCCCCATGCGGGGTATTGAATATCAATGACCCGGTTGTGTTGTTTTGCTGCTGCATCGCCCCGGTGATGGTGTAGCCTTCCGTGTCGTAGATGAGTAACTGCCCGCTGCGTTCAATCACAAGCCTGTTCTTCGATTGAAAGTAGGCATAGCGGCTGTCATTTTGCGCTGCCACCTGCGACGGCGTGCCTAGGTCTGCCGCTACCCACCACTGGCTCATCTGCATCGGTTGCATGGGGGTCATTGGGGTAAAGCCACCCCCAGACTGGCGATATTCAGCAGAAACGGCTTCCGCCAGCATTTGCACACGCGCTTTGAGCGCGTTGTTGAACATATCCCCAATGCTGACCATCCCCGGCATCCATTGCCCTTGGCCGCCAAGTTCCGGGTGATTGAATTGGGCCATGGAGCCGTTGCCGCGCTGGATAGCGGCTGCCATCACCATAACGGCGTCTTTGCTAAAGCCGTGTTGTTGTGCCAGTTGGTCGTAGTCCGGGTTCATGTTTCGGTATCCTGAAAGTTACTTTAAAACGGATAGGCCGTGTGACGAGATGTCATACGGCGTGTAAGACTATACCAACTATTTCTTTTCTAACAAAATGAGCGGCAGATTACTTTGGCAAATTCTGCTGAAAAACGTGGCACGCAATGGCTAGATACAACACAAAAGCGGCGATGCACACTGCACCGCCGCTTACAAATCGGCTTTGGTTAGCCCCTAGGCAATCTCATCACTCAGGGTACCACGGCGCATCAGCAGCTTTTCAAGCTCCACAGCAATGAACACGAACGTACTCAACACCAAACACAGCAACAACTGCCCAATCGTCAGCGGGTTCGTGCCAAACAGGTTGTTGAAGAAGGGCAGGTACACCGTTGAGATTTGCACGGCAACCGTGATGAGCAGTGCATACAGCAAGAAGCGGTTCGTCAGCGGGTTTAACGTGAACACCGACTCACGGTGCGACCGCAGCGCGTAAGCGTGGCCCATTTGCGACAGCGTCAACGTGATGAACACCATCGTGTTCCAGGCCAGCACCCCAGTCTCGCCGTCGGCACAGTCCACGTTGCCCAGGTTAAGCGACCAAACGCTGCCCGTGTAACACGCGGAGTTTGCAGCTTGCCAACCGCCGTTGAACGCCGTCAACCCCATGCCAAGGGCCGTCACGCCCAGCACAAGACCCACAATCAAGATGTGACGCCCCAGGCCACCCCGGAACACACTTGCATTCGGCGGGTACGGGTCGCGGTTCATCGTGTTCTTTTCGGACTGTTCCACACCCAGCGCCAGCGCCGGTACACCGTCTGTAATGAGGTTCATCCACAGAATTTGCAGCGTACTCAACGGCAACGGAATAGCCGGGATGCCCTGCGTCACCAGCAGTACAATCAACTCACCAGTGTTACTCGCCAGCAGATACTTAATGAAGCGGCGCACATTGTCGTAAATGGTGCGGCCTTCTTCCGATGCCGCGACGATGGTGGCGAAGTTGTCATCCAGGATAACCATGTCCGCGGCTTCTTTCGAAACATCCGTGCCTGTGATGCTCATCGCTACGCCAATATCTGCCTGCTTAAGCGCCGGGGCATCGTTGACGCCGTCGCCCGTCATCGCCACAATTTCACCCACATCCTTGAGTGCCCGCACAATACGCAGCTTGTGTTCCGGTGAAACACGTGCATACACCGACACATCCTTTACGACCTTACGCAGGTCTTCGTCACTCATTTGTTGCAGGTCTTTACCGATGAGCGTCTTAGCATTGTCACCCACAATACCCAGGTCACGGGCGATAGCCTTGGCTGTGATCGGATGGTCACCCGTAATCATCACCACCCGGATGCCCGCCGTCTTGCAGGTGGCCACCGCCTCTTTTACTTCAGGGCGCGGCGGGTCAATAATGCCCACCAACCCGATAAACACGCTCTCTTTTTCTGCTAGTGACCACTCGTCGTTGGCGGGCAGCGCGTCCAGCGGCTTGAACGCGATGCCCAGCACACGCAGGCCCTCATTCGCGAGCTTGGCATTGTCGTTTTCGATGCGCTCTACAAACTGCGGCGTCATCTCTTTAATTTCACCGTGATCCCACACCCGGTTGCATATTTCAACGATGCGGTCGGGCGCGCCCTTGGTGAACGCCACATGGTTAATGTTGTCGAATACGCGGTCTAACTCACGTTGCAGCGCGTCATCGGCGGGGATTTCGCCGTTAATATCGTGGACGGTGGTCATCATCTTGCGCTCAGATGAAAACGGCACCTCTCCTACGCGCACAAACACATTTTCCATTTCGTGCTTGATGAGGCCGTAGCGGGCAGCAGCGAGGGCAATCGCCCCTTCAGTGGGGTCACCCTGCACCACGTAGTCCTGATTGTTGCGGTCAACACGCTCAACGATGCTGTCATTGGCCATCGTCCCTGCCACCAACATCACACCCTCTAGCTGGTCGCTCAACGACAAATGCTGACCCTTAGGCAGCGTCTTTTGCATCACGGGCGATAGGTCATAGGACTCGCCCACCACATCCACGACTTTCACCGTCATGCGGTTCTCGGTGAGCGTGCCTGTTTTGTCTGAGCAGATGACGGTCACAGAACCGAGTGTTTCTGTGGCGGGCAGCTTGCGGATTAGCGCGTTGCGCCGCAGCATCCGTTGGGTGCCGAGTGCCAGCGACACGGTGACCACCGCCGGCAGGCCTTCCGGCACAACGGCCACAGCGATAGCCACCGCATTCAATAAAATTTCGTTGAATAGCCCCTCATCACCGAACAAAGCATCACCTACGAACAGCGTTTCGACACTGCCGATAATCAGCGCGAGGATGGCAACCGAGACAGACGCGTAAAACATCACACGGCCTACCTCGCCCATGCGCTTTTGCAGCGGGGTTAGTTGGCTGTCCACTTCCTGGATGAGGGTAGCGATCTTGCCGAGTTCAGTCTTCATCCCGGTGGCGGTAATGGCCACCGTGCCGCGCCCATAGGTCGCGTTCGTGCCCCGGTAGACCATATTCACGCGGTCGCCAATGCCTAAATCGTCGTCTTCGAGCGCTGTATCGTACTTTTCAACCGCTTCCGACTCACCCGTGAGCGAGGCTTCCTGCGTTTTGAGGTTAGCGGATTCAACCAGGCGTCCATCTGCTGGGATAACATTACCCGTTTCCACCAGAATGATGTCACCCGGTACGAGTTTATTCGACTCGATTTCACGGACTTTGCCGTTGCGCCGGACCCGGACGAGCGGCGCGGCCATACTTTTGAGTGCCTGCATCGCCTGCTCTGCACGGTATTCTTGAACCACGCCAAGCACCGCGTTAATCACCACAATCGACATAATCGCGATGAGTTCTTTTACCTGGCCTAGCACCGCCGAAACCAGCGCTGCACCAAGCAACACCAGCACCAACGGGTCTGTGAGTTGTTCCCACAAAATAAGCAGCGGGTTTTTCGCGCCCTTGTCAATGATCTCATTGGGGCCATATTGTTGCAGGCGTTTTGCAGCCTCGTCATTACTTAAGCCCTGACCGGGGTCAACGCTGAGCTTATCAATGACGCTATCCTTCGTGAGGGTGTACCAAAGCGTTTCTTGCTCGTTGCCTACTGGGTTTTGGGGTGCCGTGGGGTTTGCGGCCATCACTTACCTCTATGGTTATCTGTGCCAGGTTACATCGACAATGGTACTGAGTTTTAGCGCAATGCGCATCAAGTTGAACACCACACATTACCATATTTGGTTGCAAACGCTGCCCCCCCAAATTTGCGGGGCCATGAGGGTGTGCAAATTTAAACAATGCTTTTCAGGGTTGGCTCACCTACGCCTGCTATATTAATACCCATGTGAATAAGCAACCCAACGGAACATGACCCCACCTATGCAAGTTGTCTGGTTTAAGCGTGACCTGCGCGTCAGCGACCATCCACCCCTGTATGAAGCCGCCCAGCGCGGGCCTGTGCTGCCGCTTTACATTGTAGAGCCATCGCTGCACCGGGCTAATGACTATGACCCGCGTCATTGGGAGTTCACGCAGGGCTGTTTGCTGGAGCTTCGTGATGACCTGGCGTCAATCGGTGCGCCGCTGGTCGTGCGCATTGGAGAGGCCACCGAGGTATTCGCCAAGTTGCACGCAGGCTGCCCGGTGGAAGCCATCTGGTCTCACGAGGAAACAGGCAACGCCCTCACACGCACACGAGATGACGCCGTGCGTGCCTGGGCGGCTGCAAATGGTGTCGCCATTAATGAGTACCCGAATGGCGGTGTGGTACGCGGCCTGCCCACACGCGACGAATGGACGAAAATTTGGGAGTCGCGCATGGGCCAACCGGAACGCCCCGCCCCTGAAGCGATTCACCCCGTTGATGGCGTTCAGCCCGGCCCAATGCCAGGTTATTGCGGCCAACAACCGCCGTCGCATACATCACTGCAACCGGCAGGGACAAAAGCAGCCCGTGCCGCACTGCGTTCATTTCTCTATCGGCGCGGCAACCGCTACCAGCGCGAGATGTCCAGCCCGGTTACGGCCTACGATGCCTGTTCGCGCATGAGTGTGCATCTGGCCTACGGCACGCTGAGCCTGAAGCAGGTGGTTAATGCGCTGCGCCAGCGACGGCGGGAAGTGTACGCCATGCCCGATGACGAGTACAAACAACTTGACGGCAGTTGGAAGTCCGCATTGAAGTCATTTAACTCGCGGCTGCACTGGCGTGACCACTTCATTCAAAAGTTGGCCGACGAACCCGATATTGAGTGGCATAGCTTCATTAGGGCATTCGACAACCTGCGCGACGAACCCGCTACGGACGAATGTGCCGCAGAACGGCTCTACGCTTGGCAGCACGGGCAAACCGGCTACCCACTGATGGATGCGGTGATGCGGGCTTTGCGAGCCACGGGCTACACCAACTTCCGTATGCGGGCGATGGTCACGTCGTTCGCGTCGTATGATTTGTGGCTCCCGTGGCAAGTGACGGGCAAACACCTCGCGCAAATGTACACCGACTACGAACCGGGCATCCACTGGAGTCAGATGCAAATGCAGTCCGGCACAACGGGGATCAACACGGTGCGGGTTTACAATCCGACGAAGCAAGCCAAAGACCACGACCCACACGGCGTTTTCATCCGGGAGTGGGTACCTGAACTGGCCACTGTACCTGATGACTACATCCATGCGCCGTGGGAAATGCCCCCCATGATGGAAACGATGTACGGGGTTCGCATTGGCACAGACTACCCCGCGCCCATTATCGATCACAAGCAAGCGACAAAAGCCGCCAAGGACAAAATCTACGGGCTGCGGCGCGACCCCGCCGTCAAAGCACAGGCGGCCCGCGTCCTTGAAAAGCACGGCAGTCGCAAAAACCGCGAACGGGCTTAGCATTGAATGCTAAGCCGTTGTAGACGCGTTATTATCCAATGCGTATTTACACCACAAACGGAGGCATCTTATGAAATTTCTGTTTCGATTTGCAGCAATCTTCGTGTCAGGGCTGGTGGTCACGGCCCCAACGCTCGCCCAAACCACACCGAACGATGACAGCCTGGACGTTGTTCTCGTCATTGATAGCACAGGCAGCATGCGTGACGATATTCTGGCAGTTGAAAACCGCATCCGAGAAATTGTCGACCAGCTTAGCAGCAACAGTTCAGACTGGCGCTTGGCGTTGATTACCTACCGCGACCATCCACGCGAACCCTACGGTGAACCGACTGATTATGTGTCCCGCCTGGAGTTTGACTTCACGTCCGATTTAGACGACATTGCCGCCGGTGTGAACGCCATTCGCGTGGACGGTGGCGGCGACCAACCGGAGGCTGTATTCGCTGCCCTACGCGAGGCAGTCCAAATGCCCTGGCGCGACGGGGTACGCCGCAGCATCATCTTGATGGGCGATGCCCCGCCACACATCCCAGACCCCGTGCTGGGTATAGACTTTGAGGATGTGCTGCAACCCGCGTACGATGATGCGCGCATCGGTATTTTTCCCATTCTCATTACGACACAAAACGCGGTGCGTTTCCCGTTCCAATCGCTGGCAGACGGCACCGGTGGCCGCATGTTTTACGCATCCGACGCGCAGCAGGTGGTTCCAACGCTGCTGACTACGATTGACATCGCAGCGGGCGTGCGGTTGGCTGCCGGACAGGACGTGCAAATTGGCGGCTTGGAACCTGATACAACGCTATATGCCAGCTCAACCCTGGAAGCAACCGTCGTTCAAACCATTCCCCGCAGCACAAACGCCACGATTCTGGCCGGGCCAGAACTGACATTCGACGTAACAGAGCGCGGTGTGCTTCAGTATTTTTACTGGTGGCAAATCGAAACGGAAGCAGGCAGCGAGGGCTGGGTGCATGGCACATTTAATGGCGAACCCACCCTTATCATCACGCAGGGCGAAGACCTCGTTGACCCCGTTACGTGTCGCCTGAGTACATTTGGCGACATCAACATTCGCAACGGCCCCGGCACCGAATACCAACAGGTAGCCAGCCGTCTCGGCCCAGATCAAATTCTCGCGGCTGATGGTCAATTCCAGCCAGGGGACGGCTTCACATGGTGGCGCTTGCTAGAGGGCTACTGGATTCGTGAAGACCTGGTGCGCGAAGATGGCGATTGCACGGGCCTGCCAGTGGTTGAGCCGCTGTTTTAAGGTAAGCCGGGCAGCGCGTGAGATGCAGTGCGCTGCCCTATTATCACTACTGCGTCACCCCCCCACAGACCCATCCGTTTCTAGCATGTCGAGCGTTTCGGTTGGGTCTTCCAACATAATTTCGGTAGAGCGCTGCTCTGCCAACCGCCCAAATTCCTGTTCCAGCAGCCAGATGCGCGTGTCTCGGATGAGCGGCACCAGATAGCGCTGCTCTGCAACCTGCGCGATGTCGATCTCACCGTAAACGATGGCTTCTTTATCATAGGGTGCTTTCACAACCACATCGCCATTGGGCGCGATAATTTCCGACCCGCCCCAGTACTTGAACGCACCGTAAGCGCTTTGCTTATGGCCCACACAATTGACAAACACCGTATAGAAGCCCATTGTCGCGCTGTAGGTACGGTTCATATTCTCCCATGTGCGAGACACATTCAGCTTGTCCTCCAGCACACCGTTAGCACTGTTCGACGGCACCAACATGATCTCAGCACCGTCTAGCGCAGCGATATACGGCGCAGCAGCGTGCCAAACGTCATTACAAATGAGCATAGATGTGTTGCCAAAGCGCGTGACAAAGGCCTGCTGATTGTTACCGGGCACGTAGTGCTTGGCCTCCTCGAAAACAGCGTAATTTACGAGAAACAGCTTGCGATGCCGCTGCAACAGCAGCCCTTCGGATAGATACAACGCGGAGTTGTAGCGGTTATAAAGGTTGGTTTCGCTCTTTTCAACGAGGCCAACCACGATGTCAATTTGCGTGCTGGCGTCAATGAGTTGTTGGATGGTGTCGTCGGCAATAGCGAGGCCGATGTCCGGGACCATTGGCCCAACCAGGTCACCGGTCAGGCTCAACTCTGGAAAGACAATAAGGTCTGCTTGATTGTCAACGGCTGTTTGAACGAATGCGAGGTGTTTTTGCAGGTTGGCGGCCACGTCCCCTGGCGTGATTTGGATTTGCCCCAGTGCGATTTTCACGATGTTGGCTCCTTGTCGCTGTAGTGGGTTGTGAAAGTCGTACAACGCTTGGGACTATACCAAGGCGAGTGTGAACAATGCGATTAGACTGTGGTGAGGCTCAAAGTTGGGGCGATGTTGGAGAATTGTTTAAACATAAATAATTGTCGCAATCCGGCGTCGAATCGAGTACATTAGCAAGCGTGAGTTAATCACGCAGCCAAGGGGAACAGAGCGTTTTGGAAGCTCGCACGCGCAAGATGTTGCAGCAAGCGCAAACTCTTATTAAAGAGAAGCGCTACGACGAAGCTCGTAAACTACTGGCCAAAATCGATCACCCTACCGCCCGCAAGTGGGAACAAAAACTAGGCGACTCCGCCCCTAAGCAAAGCAGCAGGCGCGGCCTTTTGGTTTTTGCGCTCATCGCCTTGATTGCGCTCGGCAGCGTGCTGGCCTTCATCTTTTGGCCCCAACCCGTAGGGGTAGACGCACTCCCTACCGTGGCTGTGGCCGCAGATGGCACATCTGAGCAGATTGTGGTGGCCACACCCACCCCAGACCTCACACAGGCGTTCTTCAGTAGCGAGGCATTCGCGCAGCAGTCAACCGCAACCGCAGGCGCGTTCTTTGCCCGTGCATCTGAAATTCCCGCCACAGTGGAGCCAGACACCACCAACTGCCCGCCAGATGCGGTGAACGCCTGGTACGTCGAAGCGTCTACAGCACTGGAGCAAATTGCCCCAGAAGCCGAAGTCACCGACCCAGCCAATGCCAGCCGCCAAATTCAGTTTGTTCAACGCGATATGGGTCGCATTCCCTTTCCCGATTGTGTAGAAACAGCCCGGTCGTACTTCCTACGGTACTTGGAAAACCGTGATCGTGCGCTCAACGCCGCCTCTGACGCTGACCGCGCGGAATACATTGAAGCAGCCAGCCAAGCTCTAGAAGATTACAATACCGAAATAGATCGCATCCTTTCGGCTACCGGCTAACCGGCAACTGCCCCCAACGTCAAGCCCTCACAACTGATTGTGACGCTCCCAGTCACATCAATTAATTAAACCTTCATCAACTCACCTCAATATAGATACACAATGCTAAATTCCACTAATTGCAAACTTATCTAGTAAAATTCGCTTAAAATCGCCCTAACCTCTATTTACAATTAACGAATCCTCTAGGACATCGGTACTATATCGCAATGAACATGAAGAACGTAAACTCACGATTGATAGTCGTTTTTAATTATTTTTACTTTTGCCGATCATTCATTGACACGCAAAGGCACAACAATGAACTATCAATCACACTCGTTCCGCTGGCTACTCGCCACTATCATCACAACCATCGTCCTCATTTCGACATCCACGGGATCGCGTTTGCAGGCTGCAAATGACGAATCAGGCCTTTTTGACATGAACCTCGACACCATCGCCGTGAACAGCGCTAGTGCCTTGGAGCAAGCGCTGGCCAACGCCCAACCCGGCGACACGATTCAGCTTGCATCTGGCGTGTACAGCGGCACCTTTGACATCACCCGCTCTGGCACGGCCAATGCACCCATTACACTGACTGGCCCACGCGATGCCATTATTGACGGCGGCGGTTTCGCATCTGGCTATGGGCTGCACCTGGAAGCCGACCATTGGAACCTATCCGGCTTTACGATCCGCAACGTGTTAAAGGGATTGATGGCCGACCGCGCCAATTACAACGTCATCAACAACCTAAAAATCCATCAGATTGGCGACGAGGCGCTTCACCTGCGGACGAACAGCAGCAACAACCTAGTCCAAGCCAATACCATTCACGACACCGGGCTTAACAACTCTTTTTTCGGTGAAGCCATTTACATCGGCAGCGCCTACTCCAACTGGGGTACCTACACCAATGGCGACCCTGATCGCAGCGACTTCAACCAGATATTGAACAACGAAATTGGCCCAAACGTGCCAGCAGAAGGCATTGACGCCAAAGAGGGCACGACAGGCGGCGTTATCCGTGGCAACTTGTTCATCAGTGAAGCGCCAATGGACGCCGATTCGTGGATTGACCTGAAAGGCAACGACTACGACGTTCGCGATAACCAGGCGTTTTACAGCCCAGACAGCGGCCTGGAAACAGACATCGCTATCTACGAGATTTTGTCAGGGTGGGGCGTCGGCAACACGGTCGAAAACAACACCTTTACTATGATTGGGGCCGAACCCGCCGCCAGCCCAAGCCAAATTGCCTACTACGGCACACAGGCTGAAGCTGAAGCGGCCTGGGAAACGTATAAAGAGCGGCAGATCAGCTCCACGCAGGCCGGTGCATCACCGCGTCAGCGCGTGTACGGTGGCGTGAGTGACTTCACCACCGTTTCAGAGGGGCAGGCTTACGGCCTCATGCTTTCCGCCACCTTTAACGAGCAAAGCCTGTTCGACGGGCTGTGGCTGTTCACGGCAGATCACCTGAACCAGAACGGCCTGATGCACTGGTACATTGGCAACTACAAGCAGGTATTGGGCAGCGGTGCTGCCACCGACGCCGACGTAGACATGGCAATCGCCCTGGTAACCGCGTGTACGAAAGTGAACAGCGGCGAGTGGACGCCAAGTGCCTATGGCCTGGACTACTGTAGCATCGCCAACGACCTGATTACCGCCATCTGGGATCATGAAGTCGATCACCCAGGCAGCGGCCCTTCCGCTGGCCTTGATAACAACCCCGGCTACGAACTGCTGCCTGGTGATAGCTGGAACACCAAAGACGAACAGCCCGAAGGCATTGTGAATCTGTCGTATTTTGCGCCGGCTTACTTCCGTGTGTTTGCGGAGTTCACTGGCGACAACGGCTGGCTAGACGTTGTGAACCGCAATTACGACATCGCTCAACAGGTACAGGCCGACTCAAGCAACTGCACCGGCCTCGTCCATAACTGGACGCAGTACGACGGTGACCCTCAGTACGTGTCCTGGCACGCCTCAACCTACGATCTGTGGGGCTGGGACGCTGCCCGCTATAACTGGCGTATCGCAACAGACGTCGCCTGGCACAATGACTCCGTTGCTGTAGAGCAGATGAACCACATTGGTGGGTTCTTTAGCAGTGTGGGCATTAACAACGTTAAGGCAGAATACTCACTCAGTGGCCAGCCCCAAAACTCCTGGACGACACCGTATTTCATCAGCAATGCGGCAGCGTCCATCTGGGCGGCGACGACCCCCACGGCAACCCACTGTGGTCAGGCGTCTGGACAACTGCAAACCAGCCCCCAGCAGGCGTATAATGCCGTGCGCGACGCCAACCACCCCGACGGCTATTACAGCGATAGCTGGCGCTTGCTGACGATGGTGCTGATGAACGGTCAGTTTACTAAGCCAGATTCGGCCTACTTCACAGGTCAAACACCACCAACCGAGAGTCCCGTCCCGCCCACGGAAGAGCCTGTCACGGCGACGGCCACACCGCTTATCATTGCGGAAGAGCCGACCACCCCACCGACGGAGACGCCCGTGCCAACCGAAAACATCCCTCAACCCTCTCCCAATGACTCGTTTGGTAACATGAACATTTCCTACAGCGAGTCCCAGTTGCAGCAGAGCTATCAAAACTGGAAGAACGCCTATGTGAGCAACGTCAGTGCCGGGCCATCGCCGCGTCTGCGGGTGTACGGTGGCGTGAACGACTACTCCACCGTATCTGAGGGTCAATCCTACGGGATGATGTTGGCCGCGACGTTCAATGACCAAAGTGTGTTTGACAGCCTGTGGCTGTTCACGGCAGATCACCTGAACCAATACGGCCTGATGGACTGGTACATCGGCAACTATCAGCAGTTGCTGGGCACAGGCGGCGCAACGGATGCTGACCTGGACATTGGCATTGCCCTGATTATGGCCTGCACTAAGGTTAACAGCGGCCAGTGGAGTCCTAGCCCGCAAGGCCTGGACTACTGCCAGCTTGCTACGGAATATATCAACAATGTGTGGCAGAGCGAAATCGACAAGCCGGGCAACCAGCCACCTACTGGCAGGAACGACAACCCAGGCTGGGAAACCATGCCGGGTGATAGCTGGTACCTGCAAAACAACTGGCCTGACGGCATCACGAATCTGTCTTACTTCTCGCCTGCTTACTATCGCGTGTTTGCGGAGTTTACGGGCAATGACGACTGGCTAAAGGCCGTCACGCGCAGCTACGAAATTGCACAACTGGCACAGGGCCAGCCAGATAACTGTAGCGGGCTGGTTCCGAACTGGAACAAGTACGATGGACGCCCAGAGTATGTGTCGTGGCAGGGGCAAACCTCCGCACTGTGGAGTTATGATGCGGCCCGGTACGCGTGGCGCATTGCAACCGACTACGCGTGGCACGGGTCAACCGACGCCGCCAACCAGACGAACCTCATCGGTGGCTTCTTCAGCAGTGTGGGCATCAACAACGTTAAAGCCGAATACACACTCGCTGGCCAGCCCGTCAACTCCTACGGCGCGCCCTTCTTCACCGCTAACGCCGCCGCTGCCATCTGGGCTGCACCCAATCCGACCGCGTCCAACTGTGGTCAGGCGTCGGGCAACCTGAAATCTAACCCGCAGCAGGCCTATGATGCCGTGGCCAACAGCAACACCGAAAACTACTACAACGACTCCTGGCGACTGCTGAGCATGGTGCTGATGTCCGGTAAATTCCAAAAGCCGGATGCCAATCACTTCCACGGCAACCCGCCGCCAGAACCGCCCACGCCAACAGACACACCGACGGAAACACCCACTGACGATACCATCGTGGCCTCCTGCTCTGGTTTGGAACAGGACGGTGACGACGCCACCCTAACTGGCTTCGACGTGCTTACGTTTGAAGGTGCCAGCTATATCGCCGTCCCCAACGGCACGGGCTATAACGGCGACCCCGACAATACCGACTACATGGCAGAGTTCTGCTTCGATGTCGAGGTAGCTGGCCTTTACCAACTGGACGCGCAGGTGTTAGCCACATCCAGGGGAGACAATTCCTTCTGGGTCATCGTAAATGACGGCGAGGCCATCCTGTGGGATACAGCGATTGCCTCATCCATTCAACAGGACTGGGTCAGCCACCGAAATGGCGACAATCCGGTGCAGGTAGACCTTGCAGCCGGGGAAAATACCGTGCGTGTCATCAATCGTGAGGACGGGACGGGCCTGCACCAACTCTCACTGGTCATGATTGAGGC
>CAWUJQ010000103.1:0-13204 GCA_963922445.1 uncultured bacterium | reverse complement strand
TCCCCTCTCCACATGGAGAGGGGATTTAGGGGTGAGGTGGGACGCATGATCTCACAACGGAATGTTGTACCAACTGACCATAACCCTACTTCGTTTGAAACCTGTCGCGTCTCTACCCAAAACCGGAACATGTCCAAAATATAACATATAGGTGTTTATGGAAAACAAAATCTATTATATATTCAGCGCATCACCAAAACAGGACGCCGCAGTGGCCATAACTGGTGGGACGGCTTGAGAAACCGCCCCTTCAGGAACCACGCAAATGGTTTTCCCTGAACGCCCATGACGGGATTATAGCCATTGTGTTTGCAGCTTGTCGAGGTGGTCGTGCGCCGGATGGACGCATCTGACCCGTGCGGGTAATCAGTCGAGGCTGTGAGGGGCGGTGCTGGTTGGCAGGCCGCCCCTTTCCTTTGTTGCACGTAAGACAAATTGCGCTAGCCTGACCACTCATTTGTTCTACGGTTTGGTGTATAATTCCCGTGTTCGTACTGCACGGAGCATCCCAACCCATGCCGGAAGAGCGGCCCATCCAGCGCATTGAACCCTACCTGCGGCGCACCTTCAAACTCCCCGCCGACGCCACCAACGACCTGTTCGCGGGCTTTTCCCGCCGTGCCCAACACCTCAGCAGCCTCATTGAAATGAGCGAGGCCGCCTTCAAGTGGGGGTTAGCGCTGCTGGCGATTGAGGTTGCCGGGTTGCTGCCGCTCACATTGTATGTGCTTGTGCCCGCCTACGGCTCCGACTGGCAGATGTTGTTTATCGTCGCATTCGGCGTTACGCTGCTGGCGATTATCGCAGGGGGTGGGGTTGCGCTGCTGTGCTGGTATTTCCTCATCCTGGAGATTGGCCTTAGCCTCGCTGAGTGGGTGTCACTGTGGGTACAGCGCTTCGTCACCCTTACGCGGGATGCCCTCCGACCTCGTAACATGGCCAATCGGCTGCGCCCCGGCAAACGCAAACGGAACCCATCCGCCCGCTAGATCACCCCATAGGCAGCAATAAACCCTTCTCGGCCTATCCGTTTGACCGTCTCACTCACCTGCCTCACCCACTGGTCATCAAAATAATTCGCATAGTCATTTACAGAAAGGATCGGTTTTTGTGCATTTTCCCACATCGACATATCTTTGGGGTGGGGTGAACTATTTACACGAGGAGGTCATCACATGCCCAAAAAACCGATCCTATTGCTGCTCACACTCTTGTCCTGGATGGCTGTCACGGCCCAGAGTGGGGTAGACGTGCCGTACATCATCTTTGCTGACGGCAGCCTATTTGTCTCACGTGGGGTGGATGCCCAGCCGTTTGATGCTTGCACACCCGACGAACGCATCAGCACCATTCACAACGTCTCGCCGGATGGCCGCTACTTTACCATCGAAACCACCCCTGAATTTGTAACCGATGCCATTGAGCGTGTTGGGGGTGTCGGAGGTGGCCCCATCCCCAGTAATTTGTGGCTGTGCGGCCAAGCGCTTGGCGGGAGTCCGTTGGTACAGTTCGCGGGCCAGCCGCTCAACGCGTCATTCCTGGACGACACTCAACCCGACGTCGGTAACAGCTATACAGCACCAGTGTGGTCACCTGACGGCACACGCATCGCCAGTGTGGAAATGCGCTACGACGACGGCGCAATCAGCGAGTCACTGTATATATACGATATTGCATCCGGGCTGGCGACCAACGTCGCCCTCAACTTGCCGCCGCAGTTCGGCGTACCGTCACCGTCACCCGTCTATTGGATTGGCGAAACGCTCGTTGTGCAAAGCGTAGAAGCCAACCCCGATGTGCCGGGTGGGGTGGTCAATGCGCTGCTGACCTACGATGCGCAGGGTACTGGCTTACTACGCTTGGAATTGGCGCAAGTCGAGGCGAATGCCATCATTCAGACGGCTTTTCCAGTGACAGACGCTCAAGCAGGCACGCTGATGGGGCTTATCTGGTCAAACGGGGACTTCTTACTGTTGAACCCGACAGACGGTGTTGTATTCCGTGCGGATGGTGCCCCGGAGCTTTATAATCCGCTGGCGGCAGATGATGTGTCTTTGGTGTGGCGTGGTGCCAATCCTGACGGTAACGGCCTGTGGGATGTGCATCAAAATGGTGCGGTTGCGCTTAATGACCAGCGCGGACGCATCGTCGTGCCAACGGTAACGGGCATCCCGAACACAACTCGCATCGCAATCCGTGCTGATGAGCCGACGAGTACGGCTATCATTGCCGTCTCTGATACTGGGATCGACATCATAGACATTGACCTGGGGCGGTTCATTCCGGTCGAAGGCGTGACTGCAACGTCAAATACGGTTGTGCTGGCCGGGCCGCAGGCGTGGCGCGTGAAACCCACGGATAGCCAGTCGCCGCCACCAGACTCGTCAACTGAGCAAGCTGTTACCGAAGCGACTCCAACGACACAACCTGTCGTAACGGGCGGTGATTGCCCGCAGGGAGTGCCGCCGCGCTTGGTTGTGGGGGAGTCTGGTTTGGTCGTGGATGCGCTACCGAACCGCGTGCGTGCAGAACCGAGCCTCCAGGGTCGGATGGTGGGTGAGATTACACCCGGCAACATTTTCACCGTGTTAGACGGGCCTGTTTGCACCGATGGCTATACGTGGTGGCAGGTCGAATTTGGCAGCATCACCGGGTGGACGGCAGAAGGCGAGGGCACCACGTACTGGCTGGCTCCGTTGGGGTAGTGGGTCAAATTGAAGCGCAACAATCAGGATGTCATGCTAAGGCCACCCGCATAGAGTGGTTATATCGGCAATCAGCGCCATTACATAGACTGATAATGCCGAATAAAACAGCCATTCAACGCGAGGTTCCAATGCATGAACGCAACAACTGAGCCAGGAATACTGGGCACCGACGAAATAGCGCAGACTGTATCACTGGATCGCGGTGCGATGAATTTGGGCTGCCACCCGCTAGTCATTCGGATTGTAGGCGGCACGGCGTGGGTCACGCACGATAACACAGATATTGTCGTGCAGTGTGGGGAGCAGATTACGCTGCTGCACCCACACCATCCGATTGTTATCTCGTCAACCCGTCGCCGTACTCCGCTCGAATTTGCAGTCAGCCGCGTGAGGATACTGACTGCGTAGTCGTGTAGGCTGCGGTCACCCTGCGCTAACCGTTGCTTGTCCAGGCGACGTAATTGAAATAATGCCCAGCGGCGTGACGGTGCATAGCAACTTCGAATTGGCCGTGAGGGCAGGTTTGCCCTCCACCAGCACGGTTGGCGCACCCGGTGCCCACGGTGCCGGGGTCACTGCTGCACATGGGGTCGGTGTGCCCGATGCGGCAAGGGTCAAGAATTTGCAGTTACCGAAGGGGGCATAGTTCGCGCCAAGCTTGTTATCGAAAATCGTGGCGATCATCGACACGCCCTGGTTACCCTTGGACTTTGTTTGAGATGGTGTAAGCGGAACCGGGGCCGCTCCCTGGGCACACGAGATCATTGCGCCCATAACAACAAGCTGAGGCATAACAGCAGACCTTTATTCATAGTTTGCGATGTGCTTTCTATTATAAGGGAACTTGCACAGCTACGCATGTGCATGGCTGCCGCTGGCCGCTTTGTTTATGGACAAACGCATTCAGATTCATATGATGCGCTACTACACCTCACCCCTCCCGAACCTCCGGTTCTCCTTCCCCTCTCCATTTGGAGAGGGGACAGTGAGCGCAGCGAACAGGGGTGAGGTTTGCGTAAAAGGCACTTTGCCGATGGCGACAGATTATGCGGATTTGTTTTCGTTCATCCATTAGCAAAACCCTATAACTGATCGCGGATGCCCTCAGCCACGACTTCCGGGTCGGTGCCAAAGCCGTAAATGGCTGCGAGTTCACCGTCCGGCGTGATGAGATATAGACTGGCTGTGTGATCCACCAGATAAAACGCCTGCGACCCCGTTTCAAAGTTCTTCTCGAAGTACAGGCCGTACTCCACGCCCATACGACGCAGTTCACCCTCATCACCGCTCATCGCAACGACAAAATCATCCACGGCGCGCGCTTGCAAAAACCCGCTCAGGCGTTCTGGCGTGTCGCGTTCGCCGTCCACACTCACGAACGCAAATGCTACGTCGTCACCGTTTTCGCCCAGCATCTCACGCACGCGCCGATACTCCATCATGTTGAGCGGGCACACATCTGGGCAAAAGGTGTAGCCGAAAGACAGCAGCATAGGCTTGCCGTCGAAGTCGCTTAAGCTCACGGCGTCACCCGTGTGGGCTGTCAGCGTAAAGTCTGGCAGCGGGCGCGGGGGAGTCAACACAGACGCGCCCCCCTCCGATTCGATGATATTGTACGTATCGCTGAACTGGGCGTCCGTGACGCGCTCAAAAATGGTGAACAGCGTGCCCAATATGGCCAGCAGCGCAATGCCAAAGATAAACATCATGCCAAGTTGCAGGATGGATCGCTTGGAGTTTGGTGGCGTCGCTTCAATTTTCATAACAGTAAGCTTTCTACGGATTGCGGTCGTTAGGGAATGTCTATTGGTTCAGGCGCATCAGGCGGATTTGTTTGTAACCATAAACGCCTGCGCTGCCAATCAGGGACGCAGTGGCAACGGTTAGCAGCAAGGGGAGTGTAATACCGTCCGGGTCGGGTCTGCCACAAATCGCATCCCAGATGGCGTTGGGCACAGTACGCAGCGTTTCCAGGTCTTTGATGTAGGCCGCGCTAAAAATCGCCAGTGTGATGCCTATGCTCAGCAGCAGCAGCGTGACGAGCCAAAGCACAAAATCCTGGTTGTCTTCCAGGACGTCTTGTCGTGTGTATTCAACCATGTGTATCCCCTCATACATTCAAAATGGGGTAGAGGCGCAGGGTCTGCGCCCCTATACGGTAATTACAGCTTAGCGCGCAATGTCTGGACGGCCCAATACCCAAAAGCCGTAGGTAAAGTCCAACGACTGCATCAGCACCGGCGTCCACATGATGACGTTGGTAATCACGATGACGGTCACCCACAAGCGCCAGTTTTCCATGAAGCGCGGGGCGTATTCATCTGCGGGGGCACCCGGCGCTACCGGAACCACCGCGTCTGCCTCGTCATCCTCGATCTTCGGGGAGAAGAAAACTGTGCCGATGAGGACAATATACAGCAGCAGGGAGCTAACCAACAGGATAGCACCGGAAAGGGCAGCCCAGTTCATCCAGTAGCCAACCGCTTCACTGATGTAAGCGCCTGCGCCACCCAGGTCAGTGCGGCGGGTTGCGCCTGCAAAACCACCGCGTCCCATCGTCCCGGCGAACAGCAGCATACCGAACAACCAGGTATAAACGTGAGCCAGGGCCAAGCGCGGCGCGAACAGCTTACGCTTCATAATCATCGGCAAAATCCAGAAGGTGATGCCAATGTACGTCAGGAAGACGGCACCGCCCAGTGTGGTGTGGAAGTGACCGACAACCCAGGTGGTGTTGTGTAGGGCCGTATTCAGGTTGTAGGAAGCGTTCATCAGGCCAGAAACACCGCCGAAGATGAACAGCAGCATACCCGCGAACTGTGCTGCCACAACCGGGTTACCCCACGGCAGCTTACGCATCCAACCGAGTAGACTGGTAGCACCGTTTTTGCGGCCAGCGCGTTCCATCGTCGCAGCCACGTTGAACGCGGTGAGCAAGCTGGGTGCTGCCACAACAAACGTCAGGGCGCTATGATAAATCTTGGCGATTTCGCTCACACCGGGGTCTTGGAACAGGTGATGTACGCCAATCGGAATGGAGAAGATGGCAATCATCATGAAGGCGACACGGGCCATCGTATCGCTAAACAGGCGCACGCCAAGCTGCTTGGGCAGCATCGTATACCAGGAGATGTACGCCGGAATCAGCCAGAAGTAAACCAACGGGTGCCCAAAGAACCAGAAGAAGATGCGGGCCACTTGCGGGTCAGTGGTTTGAATCCAGCCTAGCGACATGGGCAGCAGCATGGTCAGCACTTCGATGGCTACACCCAGGGAGGCGGTAAACCACATAATGAAGTTAGCCAGCACAGCAAATGTTGCCAGTGGTGCCTTTTGCCCCGGATTTTCCTTACGCCAGGTGAAATAGGTGGCAAATACGTTCCAGACGCCGATCCATGTACCCACGATGACAAGCGCTAAGCCCAAATAAAATGCCCAGTGGGCCAGCATCGGCGGGTAGAAGGTAAACAGGATGTTGGCTTGCCCGGTCACGATGGCGTAAGCTGCCAGCAGCAAGCCCACAAACATCAGCCAGAACGACGCCCACACACCAAGCGTACTCTTAAGCGGACGCTCCAGCGTGCGCTGCACCACAAAGTAGCTCACCCCCATGATAAAGAAGGTGGTGAACACGAGGGCGTTTAATACGCCGTGCAGCGTAAGCGCCTGGTAGTAATACGTGAAAATGGGTGTCGTGATGTTCCCGTTGGTAATCTCTTGAATCCACGGTGCGCGGCGGAAGGTTTGGAACGGCCCCATGAGCAGGCCCAGCAGCAGCGCAACAAACGCAACGGCCAGGTGCGCCCCCACCTGAAAGCGCTCATAGGCCATCAGCCGGGTAAGCGGGTGAGCCAGAACCGGCTCGTTCATTTGATTTTTGTACGTGGGTTGTAAAGTCGCCATAATCTCTGCTCCTTAACGCTATTCGCTGACGGCTACAGTTTGTTCAACTTCTTCTACAATAATGTCTGCGTGCATCGCCTGGTGCAGCCGCCCGCAGTACTGGTGGCACAGCATCTTGTAGGTGCCTGCCTCGTTAAAGTGGATGCGCGCCTGCGAGATGTGGCCCGGTATCACTTCAAAGTTAACGTTGTGTTCCTCAATCATGAAGCCGTGGATGACGTCGCGGCTGGTGATGTAAAAGGTGACTTCGGCACCTTCGGGTACGGTCATCTGTGCGGGTACAAAGTTCCACGTTTGTGCCAGAATGACGGCTTCGTAGCGGTTTTCACCTAGATGGCGCAAACCTGGGCTAGCGAACATGGTCTCTTCTAGCAAGTTTGGGTTGACGAACCCGCCCTGACCGGACGGATTGACGTTAAAAAACGTGGAGCCGACCAGCAGCGTGGCAAAGAAGACGCCCAGCATCACGGTCACCAGCGCAATCCAGCGCCGCTCGTAACGGTCAATGTGAATGTGTGGTTGGTTTTCCATCGGTTAGGCTCCCCGAAAGATAAAAATTTCAAAATAGGACAGCGTCCAGTAGAAGATGTAAAACGCCGCCATCAACAAGACGAATGCCCACGCCCCCTTCGGCTCTGGGTAAGCCTCTTCAATCTGCTCTGGGTCTTGCACGTTCTCTACAACAGAGACGGGGGCCGGTGCCTGCACGTCTTCCTGGGTGATTTCTGCTTCATTGGTGGCCATGATTGTTATCGCTCCTTCCCTCGAACAAAATTTTTGTGACTCAATTTGATGATTACTGCAAAGTGATAATGTATGCGACCAGTCCATCGAGTTCTTCTTCGCTGAGGATGTCGCCGTAGTTCGCTGGCATCAGGTTCTCTGGATAGGGGCCAGCACTGTCACCCGGCACGATGTAATCGTTGGGATGCACAATCGAGTTGTGAATGTACTCGGTTACGGAGTCTTCGCCGCTTTCAACAATGCGCTCTTCTGCCGTTTGAGCGAGACCCCACATCCCCGGCCCTACCAGGCGGATTTGGCTTTCATCAACCGAGTGGCAGCTTGCGCAAATCCAGGGGCCGCTGGCTGTGTCGTAAGACTGATTGAAAACCTTTTGACCAATCACCGGGTCACCCGCAACAGCGACGGCCTCAGCGGTGTCGGCTTCATCAGCCGCTTCGGTGGCGGTGTCTGCATCGGCGGTTTCTTCGGTGGCCTCAACCGCTTGACCTTCAGCGTTGTCAGTCTCTTCGGTTGCCGCGTCCGGCGCATCAGCTTCTTCAGTCGCCATCGCGTCGTCGGCCTCGGCTGCTTCTGCCTGAACGTCATCAGGTTGCTCAGCAGTGGTGGGGGCTTCGGCGACGGCAGCGCCCGACGCAGAACTGGCGACCCCTTCTTCAGGTAAGCGACGACCACACGCTGCAAGCAGCAGGGTGAGGGCTAGCAGTACCCCAAACAGTCGAAAATTCATACAGTAACACGTCCCTTCTTAGGTCAGTACAATAGCTATATAGTGCCCCAACTGGCGCAACTTGGGTGTCACGACATCTTGTGACAAACATCACTATGAGTGATGATTGAGCAATAAGTTGCTTTTTATGAGCATTTCATGAGTGCTATGGTATACTCATCTCAGCCTCATGTCAATTTCAATAGGGCTGATTGAGGTTAATACGCGCCTATAACTAAAATCGGTACGCAACAGTGAAGGGAACGGGCCTTGATCGGCGCGAGTAGGCTTAGTGAGACTTTAAAGATAGATGGGTTGGGCCTAAGATAGTTCCCGCCAATTTACTTCGCATTTGGATTTGTTTAGGAGAATAAACTTATGGATTCCCAGGCACCCAACGGCACACCCGCAGACGACACAAACCCGATCTATGAGCCGTCTGACGCGGTGGTGCAATATGCCAATGAACCCGATTACCTGGAACTGCGTGAGCGAGCGCTCGAAGACCCCGTTGCCTTTTGGGACGCTAAAGCGCAGGAGATGATCGACTGGTACCAGCCCTATGAAACCGTGCTGGACGACAGCAACGCGCCGTTCTACAAGTGGTTCACAGGCGGCAAAACCAACATCGCCCACAACGCGCTCGACCGGCACACCACAGACGCCAATAAGAACAAGCTGGCGCTCATCTGGGTGGGTGAAGATGGCGAGGAGCGCAGTTACAGCTACTACCGCCTGTGGCGCAAGGTGAACCAGTTCGCCAACATCCTCAAGAGTATGGGCGTCAAAAAAGGGGATACCGTCACCATTTACATGGGCCGCGTGCCAGAACTGTGCATGGCGATGCTGGCCTGCGCCAAGATTGGGGCCGTTCACAGCGTGGTGTATGGCGGCTTTAGTGAACAAGCCCTGGCCGACCGCATCAGCGACGCCAAGAGTAAGGTACTCGTCACCTGTGACGGCGCATGGCTGCGCGGCAAAACGGTCAACCTGAAGGATATTGCCGACGAAGCCGTAAAGCGCTCGCCCGTGGTACAGAGCGTCATCGTGTACAAGCGCACCGGCCAGGACGTTCACATGGAGCAGGGGCGCGACTATTGGTGGCAAGACCTGGAACAACTCCCGATTGCCAGCCCGTACTGCGTTACAGAAGCGATGGACGCCGAAGACCCGCTCTTCATCCTGTATACGAGTGGCACGACGGGTAAGCCGAAGGGCTTGATGCACACCCACGGCGGCTATCAGGTGTATACCGCGACGACGGTTAGCACGGTCTTCGACATCAAGCCGGAAGACCGCTGGTGGTGTGCCGCTGACCCCGGCTGGATTACCGGGCACAGTTACATCGTCTACTCGCCGCTGATTGTAGGCGCGACGAGCTTTATGTACGAAGGTGCGCCCAACTATCCGTACCCGGATCGCTGGTGGCGGCTGGTAGAAAGCTACGGCATTACGATTTTGTATACCGCACCAACGGCCATCCGTGGGTTGATGCGCTTTGGTGAAGACTGGGTTGAGCGGCACGACACAAGCAGCCTGCGCCTGTTGGGGTCGGTGGGGGAGCCGATTAACCCGGAGGCGTGGCGCTGGTATCACCGGGTGGTGGGTAAGGAACGCTGCCCCATCATGGATACGTGGTGGCAGACGGAAACGGGCGGCTTCATGATTACGCCAACGCCCGTGGTGCCGCTCAAGCCGGGTAGTGCGACGCTACCCTTTGCGGGCATCCGGGCGGATGTGGTGCGCGAGGACGGTACCCCTTGCGACGCGAACGAAGACGGCTATCTGGTGGTGAAGTACCCGTGGCCGGGGATGGCCCGCACGGTGTGGGGTGACCCTGACCGCTACGTGGACACGTACTGGTCGCAGTTTGAGCAGCAGGGGTGGTACTTTACCGGGGACAGTGCGCGTAAGGATGCGGACGGCTACTTCTGGATCATTGGGCGTATGGACGATGTGATAAAGGTCAGTGGCTACCGCCTGGGCACTGCCGAAATTGAGAGTGCGCTGGTGAGCCACAGGGATGTAGCTGAGGCAGCTTGCATCGGTGTGCCGGATGAGCTAAAGGGCAATGTGATTCACGCGTTTTGCATTTTGAATGCGGGCATTGAGGACGATGGCACACTGGAACAAACGCTGAAGACCCATGTGCGCCACGAGGTCGGGCCGATTGCGGTTCCGGCGGAGATCAAGTTTGTGGACAGCCTGCCGAAGACGCGCAGCGGTAAGATCATGCGGCGGCTGCTGAAGGCGCAGGTGTTGGGTCAGCCATTGGGCGATACGTCTACGCTGGCGGATTAACGCACGTTATTCACCAGGGATTTGGCAGGCCAAATCCCTACTTGTCTTTAGGGTGAACATACGTGCGCCCATTTGTCGCTGCTTCCTATGTGCTAGGAACGCATAAGCAGCGATAAGCCATGCATGTAGCAGGTGTCGTAATAAAAGGTTATCAATTGAGCCAGTCCATGAATCATAAGAGGTGTTTCGGTTTCCTTACGGTACCATTCCGGTTATAATGAACATTACAATTTGTTGTGTGTTTGGAGGCCGCTCATGATGCGCACCCACAAAAAGCAATCCATCCAAAAAAAATCGTCGCGCACCGCTACCCGACGCACGCCGAGCGGCGGCTATACTCACAGCAACCCCGAACATATCGCCCATGTCATCAGGCACCCCGAGCAAGCCTCCCCCAACGATGTGATTCATCTCCAACGGCTGTATGGCAATCAGATGACGATGCAAATCTTGCAGCGGTCAAAGGTTGTGGAAAAGCCAAAAGAAGAAGAACAGGACAAAACCGACGATCCCATTGCAGGCCCGGTTGTTGACGCGCCGGATGCTGGCGAGAGTGTCGACGACGACCAACCGGACGAGAAAGAGACCGGGATGGCGTTCGATGCGTTGAACAAAGTAGAAGACAACGACGAAGACGTTGAAAGCGAGATTAGTGCTGGGACGCAGGCGATTCAGGGTCAGGTGAAGATCGCCCAGGACAAGCACAACACTGAGCAGAAGAAAAAGCAGAAAAAGAAGAGCGAAAACCCATTCGTTGAGTTCGGCAAGATGACGATGAAGGTCGGCAAAGACCTTAAGGAACGCAGCAATCAGGGCTACGTGAGCATGGTCAAGAGTACCGGGCTAACGATGGGCACGGGCGTCAACATGGAAGATAACATGGGTGGGCTGGTGAAGGCCGGGTCTGATTTGAACAGCGTGCTTACTGGCAATAAGGACAATCTCAAAGACAAGAATGCCGTAAAGAGCGTGGGCGATGCGTTTGGCCGCGTAGCGGGCATGACGATGTTTAGCAATGTGTTTAACATCTTTGCGTTTGTGCAAAAGGTGTATGCCTTCTACATGAAGCGGGGCCATTACCTGGCTTATCGCGAATTGGCGGAAAAGAACGATACGGACAAAGACACCAAAACAAGCAGCCTGCGCAGCACCAAGCTAGACAACAACGCGATGGTCGGGGCGTATGGGATGCGGAAGACATTCCGGGGGATGGTTTCGCGCATCGTGAGTGCGGTTATGTCGCTGGGGCAGGTGATTGCCCGCACAATTACGATTCTGTCTGGCTTGACGTTGAGCTTGTTCAGTGAGGCGGTTGACCTGTCGTTAGCGATTGCGTCGAACACAAAGCGCCTGTGGGAGTCCACCAAGGGGCTTTGGAAGCTGATTTCTAATACCAAGGGCAAGCGCCGCATGGAAGCGGCGGGGCACATCGTTGAACGGGCAATGGGCGGCGATAAAGATATGCTGAGCCTGATGATTGCGTCTGAGGGGCTGAGTAAGACGTGGTTTGAGAAAATGGAGCTTTCGATTGGCGGTGAGAAGCAGAGCAAGGGCCTGCGCATGATCGGGATGGGTGGGAAGCACACGGGCGGCTTCAACTTCAAGCGCAAGCCGGAATCAAACGAGGTACGGACGCTGCTTTCGCGTCCCAGAGACGAGGTTAAACTGGCGAGCTACCTGAGCCTGTTGGATGACCTGGGCATCCTGAAAGATGCGAAGAAGGAAGTGGCGGAGACGATGAAGTCCACGTAGAGTGATGAGGTCAGTCTTTCCGCAGTGGATGCGCCGTTGCGCACTTCTACGACCCGCAATGACCTGTAGGGACGCAGCCTGCTGCGTCCGGCGCACAAAACGCCTTGCCCGTGATGGGATCGCTTGATACCGTACTCACGCATCGTCGGTTATATGCGAGATAGAACCGCATGAAAAAAGAGCAACGCCGCCCCCTCCTCACCGACCAGATTGCGCAGGTGATTATTGTGGTGGTGTTTATGTCGTTGTTCACGCCGTTGGCGGGGAATGTGATGCTGCTCCCGCTTGAGGAGACGGGCGTTGAAGTATTCCCCGACACGCCGCCGATAGAAACGGGCTTGGACTACAACCGGATATGGATTGTTTACCCGTTGATGCAGGCGGCGTACAGTTCAATTGTCTTAGTGCCGCTAGCGTTGGTTGCAGGTGTCATCGTGATTCGTTGGGTGGGTGGACTGGTGTATCGGTTTTCAAATGAGCGCCAGTGGCTTGCGAGAACCGTTGTTGTCTTACTGATTGTATTCGGTCTTTATTATGCGTTTTGGTTAGCGTTTTGGTCACTGACGATCGAAGAAACGGAGACGGAGCGAATTGTCGTTGGCAGCGATGTCTATCGGGTTTCGGTGATTGCGGCATACATACCGTCTGGGCCGATAGATACGCATTTTCTTCTTCTGAAGTGCGGAATCGGAGGTGTCGTCTGCCGTTACATCACGACGACGGAGGCGGAATATAGTTTCGACGATGATCTCGCGGAGATTGTCTACGACGAAAGCGCAGATGCATTACAGATATTACATCTTGGCGAGGTGATTCACACCATCCCCAACGTGACTGCCGATTCGTAGCGATACACTGTTGGCGGTCGTCAGGCAGCGGACGCGCCGTTGCCTGACGACCCGCGACGACCTGTAGGGACGCAGCCTGCTGCGTCCGGGGTATCTGTTCACGTATCCGTGAGATGTTCGGGGTAGGGCAGTAGCGGACGCATATCTGTTCATGTATCCGTGAGAATGGTTTGCGTTGGTGTCCGTATCTGTTCACGTATCCGTGAGATATTCGGGGTTGGGTAACAGCGGACGCAGCA